>QCJB01000005.1 GCA_003216295.1 Prochlorococcus sp. AG-402-P16
TTCTAAGTGTAATAGGAATATCAAATCCCCATCTCTGAAGTTGAGAAAGATCTGACAGCTCGTCTCTTGTTGAACAAAATATTCGAAAGGCAAGGAAGTAATTTCTGTGATGATATGTAATGGAGCTGTTTTTGAACCTAGGCTCAAATCGAATATTAAATAAACTTCAGGTATTTATTTCTAGATCATGCGATACAAATGAATGGTTGATGGAATGCAATCTATTTCTGATGATCTGATTTTGGCAGGTGAATAAATATCATGGTGTTAAAAATAATAAATATTACTTGTAAGTACTAGGACTTCAAAAGAGTTCCAAATAATCCACCAAATGCTGAAAAGATAATTATAGATACGATACAAATCGCAAGAATTTTAGAGAGATTCATTTTTTGTTGTAATAAGCGATTTTAGTCTTATTGATTCCTAAAGCATTGATCAATTGTAGTGCTTTATCAATTGATCGAATAGACAGTTGGAATCATCGATTGTTCATAAAGCTGATTTTAAGCCTTTGTACATCTGTCCTTATCTTATTAATTTATCTTGCTATTGCTAGTGATTGAGCCATTTTAATCCCCTGAAAGATTTATGGATACATTTGTTTTTACAGCTTCTCAAAAAGCATCTTTTCAATGAATGTATAGGCTGAACACTGACAAAATTTCAATATAACCTTGAATTTCTGAGTTTTATCTAGATGGACCGGTTCCCATTATTTTTAGCTTTAATGTCTAGGACTAATATAAATATTGTCTGTTTGTTAATTATAAGTTAGTATTAGAAGTACACCCATTTATTTATCATGCTCACTGGTAAGGATTTATTAGCCAAGGTCAAAGACTTGGGAGATGTCTCAAAATCTGATCTTGTTAAGGCTTGTGGATATGTATCCACAAAGAAAGGAGGCGGAGAACGTCTTAACTACACAGCTTTTTATGAAGCACTTCTTGAGGCTAAAGGTGTAAACCTGGCTGCTGAAAGTGCAGGTGGTATTGGTAAAGGAGGAAGGAAGCTTAGTTATGTAGCCACAGTCCAAGGAAATGGAAATCTCCTGATAGGAAAGGCATACACAGCTCTTTTAGATCTCAAACCTGGTGATAATTTTGAGATAAAAATGGGACGTAAAGGTTTCCGTTTGGTTCCTGAAGGAGAAGGCTAATAACCTGAAAGTATTTCAATATCATTTTTATTTACCCGGGAAGCAATTATGCATCCTGGGTAATTTTTTGTTAAAAATCTTCCTAAATATCTTCTGCAATTAGGGATTTATAGTTAATTTACTTGATGACATTCATGAATTTCTTTTCTGTGGTTTTTGAAGTTTGATTTATTCCTCCTTATTCTATTTCTTAAAGACACTTTTGACTTTTGACTACCTTAGGGATTATTTCATGCTTAAAATTTGATTTTCATTTTAAAACTATTGATTTTTATTTAATTACTCGTTCTTTCTTGTTCTGAAATTTACGTACAAGCCATTATGATTTGATGTTTTTTGTTATGTGAATGATTATTATCAACTTTCCTTATCATCTAAGATAATTATCTGTCAAGCACTTCTTTTTTTTTATTACATCTTTGAAATCCTGAAATTATCGTTTTTTTATAATTTTGATATTTGTTATATTCATTTTTTTTATATCCTTTTGATTTAATTTTATTAAGTTGTATAAATGCTTTTATTTTTGTTTAATTTTCTTATAGGTGAATTTTGATAATACTTATGAACTAATTCATTCTTGGTTACTCTTTATGTAATTGTGTTTATGCCGGGATTGACTCTATTCTTCTGAGTTTAGGTGCTCTGCTTTCCTCTTTGAACAGGATAACCATTCCTTCTATCGAAATGGAAATATAATAGTATTGACGATTTAAATACTCTAATTACTACTAGCCTTCTTATTTTATTACTTGTGATTTGTTCTGATAATATATTTTTGGTTTGTAAATTATTTAACTTTACTACTTTTAGTTTGTATCCCAAAATATATTGCTAGGCATATTAAAAGAATAACAAGAAGGTTACTGCTGTTCCCTATAATCTCTATAAGCATATTTCTAGAACAACTTAAAATATTTTACATACCGAAACTCGTCATTAGTAATAGTTTAATCTTCTTATAAAGTGCTGTTACAAACAATAATGCTATTTTTTGAAGAACTAAGTTCAGATAACCCTGTTTAACTAATTTTTTCTTTATTAAAAGGCCCTGAGGTGAGCTTGAAGTATTTTTTTTAACGATATTTATGAATATCATTAAGTGTATAAAGATTCTTCAATTCTTAAAATTAAAAAAATTAAATTTTTAACATTCTGAAAAATAAATTTTAAAGTCTAGAATTTTAAAGCATTGCGCTAATAAAATTGATTGTTTTCATTAACAGGTTGCCATACTTTTCCTTTTGCTATTAATAATAACCTTCTTCCCCACAAAAGGAATGGGAATATTATTTGACTTCTTTTATTAGAGGTGAATGTGACTCGTAGTAATTCCAATAGTGAGTCGTTGGGACTATCGATCTTTGAACAAATCCAACTAATAGCCTTTGAACCATTCATTATCTTCCCATCTGCTATGAGAATAGCTCCTTTATTTAGATCGTATCCTTGTTTATAGAGTGATGTTAATTTAGATAGATTTTCTCGCCCATCAATTATTTTTATAGAAGGTATGTTGCTTTTTAGTTCCAATAATTGAGCAAATTTATTGCAAAAAGGACATTCCCCGTCATATATAAATAAAGATTCAGTTGACATTACTATTTATCAATTCTGTATTTTACATAAAATATACAATAAAACGTGGATAAAAATCATAAATATGTAATTTATGATTTATTTTCATTTATTTAATTTATTTTTTGATTTTATAAAATCTTTGAATCTTTTCAGGTTACAAGGCTAACAATGAATATATAATATAAGAGTATATTTTATTTGAATTACAAGTTAATTCATTTGAAAATACTGCTTTTTACTTTTTCTTCTTGAATTTGTGGACGTAGTAAGGACATTGGCAGTGCGGTTACTATTGCGAATGATAGAACTAGTATTAAATCAGTTGTGAAATGGCTTAAACCCAGTTCTGACTGTGTAAGAGCAAAGCTTAGATAAGTCATGTTGTCTTTTTTATTTGCAATATAATCTTATTTTGCTAATGTAATCAAAGATGTATTATGTAGTAAAAGTTATTACATTTTCATGCATATTAATTTCCCCGTCTAAGTTTTTATATTGAATCATTTAGTTAGTGTTAGACCTTAGGAAATATTTATTTTTTTTTAATATTAATACTTGATCTTTTTTATTACCATAACTGATCTCATACTTAAGTATTTGATTTTGACCTAATTTTTATCTAGTGCCTCAGATAAATAAAATTTTGATTAGTATATTTTTTTGAGGAGTAGATTATTTCTCACTTATTTAAAAAATTTATTATGTTTAAAATTTTATCTTATGTTCGATATTCTGATGCTTCATTAGTAGTTGACAAACAGTTAATACTTGGATCAATTATTTTTTTTCTGATTTGTGGTGTATTGATCTTTCAAAACAGAATTTGGGATGAGGAGGAGTTCTCAAAAAATAAGAAATGGCTTAATTGGAAAGAATCTGCAATTAAGTCTAATAAAGGTGATTTGACAAGAATTTACCCAAGATCTAAAAATTAAGTCATTTATAGAAAAGATCTCCTCTCTTAGAAGTTTTCAAATCACTAATCGTTTGATGAAAGGAGGTCTGAGGTTTATGTTTTTTCTTGCTTGTTGTGCTTAAACCAGATAAAAATAGATTACTAGCCCATTATTTTTGTTTGCTTTTCAGTATGAATGAAATTAAATGTCCTGAATGTGGAAGCTCAATTACTATTGATGAGGATAATTATTCCAAAATTATTAAGCAGGTTAGAGATAAAGAATTTGATGATGAATTAAATAAAAGGTTGTTGATGCTTCAAAAGGATAAGGAGAAATCAATTGAGATAGCTATTCAAAATATTCGTTTTCAAATGCAGGAAGCCTCATATATTCATGAAAAAAAAATTCAAGATCTTCAGTCCAAATTAATTTCCGTTGAAAATGAGAAGACATTAGCATTAAATAAAATTAAAAATGCCTTTGAAAAAGAACGTGATTCTCTTTCATATTTGCTACAGAAGACGAAGGATAGCAATGAATATGATAAGCAAATTGCCGTTTCAAGTGCTATCAGTGAATTAAAAGAGAGTTATGAAAAAATTAAACATAATCTCGATAAAGCTTCATTACAAAAGGATTTATCTGAAAGATCATTAAAAATGAAATATGAAATTCAGATTAAGGAAAGAGACGATGTCATTGAAAGACTACGCGACATGAAGATTAGACTTTCAACAAAAATGATTGGTGAGTCTTTGGAGCAACATTGTGAAAATGAATTTAATCGTCTTAGATCAACAGCTTTCCCAAATGCATATTTTGAGAAGGATAATGACGCGAGCTTAGGTAGTAAAGGTGATTTTATATTTCGTGATAGTGATCAATTTGGAAATGAAATTGTCTCGATAATGTTTGAAATGAAAAATGAAAGTGATAGTACTTCTACGAAGAAGAAAAATGAAGATTTCCTGAAAGAACTAAACAAGGATCGTATTGAAAAAAAGTGTGAATATGGCATTTTAGTATCTTTACTAGAACCAGATAGTGAATTGTTTAATTCAGGTATTGTTGATTTTTCTCACCGCTATCCCAAAATGTATGTCGTTCGGCCCCAATGCTTTATAACTATTATCTCCTTATTGAGAAATGCATCTCTTAAAGCTCTAGAGTATAAGGCTGAATTAAAAGCAATTAAAGAACAGAATATTGATATTACTAATTTTGAAAATAGTCTAGAGTTATTTAAAAATGCTTTTGGTAAGAATTATTCTCTTGCCTCAAAACGATTTGAATCTGCAATTATTGAAATTGATAAATCTATTAATCACTTGCAAAAAACAAAAGATGCTTTAATAGGGGCAGATAGAAATCTTAGACTTGCAAACGACAAGGCTCAAGAAGTCACTGTTAAACGATTGACTAGAAATAATCCTACTATGAGGGAACAGTTTGATTTGATTAATAATAAGCATGTAGCATAATACTTTTATTATTTTTTAGTAATTTTGGTTTTAATATTGATGAATTAATAATTAACATGAGAGGTTGGGTTTACTTAATTAAAAATGGAGATTTATATAAGATTGGAGTGACCAGAAACTTTGAATCTAGGATGCGTCAATTAAAACCAGATAAGATTATCTCTAAGTTTTATACAAATAAATTTCTCGAGATAGAAAAAGAACTTCATAAAAGATATAAAGAAGAAAGAATACCCCAAACAGAGTATTTTCGTTTGAATAATTTACAAGTTAGAGACTATATGAAGAAAGTAAATTCACTATTATTTACGAAAATTGTAATTTTGACTATTCTATTTAAATCATTTCTTCTTCTTTTTTTAATATTTGTATTCTTAATCTTTTTTGAATCTTTATTTTCTAATGATATTGAAGCTATTTTATTTAATGCAACTTTACTTACTTATAAAATTACTTTATTGCAGGCATTTATCTCAATAATTAAAGGCTCTGGAAATATTTTAACATTGGACTCTGATATAAAGATTAGATTTCTAAAATTCTTTATCTATATTATTTTTGCATTTTTTATAAAACTTTCATTAAGATTAATTTAATGAAAAAGTTTAAATAAGTAACTAAATATAAATAAAACTTTTATTTATTTAATCATCGTCCCACATATCTGAATTTTGCTTCTCTTCTTCCTGTTTTTTAAGTAAGCTTAGTCTTCTATTAAACTCTAATTCTTCTGGAGTCCTTTCATCTTGTTTGTTATGTTTCGAACTTTTTGATTTTACTTCTAATATCTTTTGACTTAATTCACCTGCAAAATGATCTTTAATTTCTTGCCAGGCTTCTTTCTCTTCAGCGTTACCCACTGTACCTTTGATTTGATCTTCAATGATTTCTCTTGCAAATTCTCTGAGATCATTTTCAGACATTGAGGTTATTCGACTCGAGATATAAATATCCTTTATTAAATCTAATTCATCTTTTGATAAATCCTTAAATGTTAATTCATCCATGATAGATAATATTAGTATATTTATAGACCTACTGGTTATTCATTATAATAGAGTATGGATTAACTCTTGATAAAATATTTTGGACTTTAAACTTTTTTTTGATAATTACTGTCTTCTCATCATGAATGCCTAGATTATAAGCCAAAGTAGACATGTAACGATTATTCCTATGATATAGCAATAGTTTATTTTGGCAATGGACTTGTTTATATTTATAAAGTATTTTTATTTATTATCATTTTTCAATAGTTTTGTAAAGATCGCTTCTATCAAAACTGCTGTAAAGAAAAGACTTAACACTGGAATAAATAATGGAAACCATAGCTTTTGAAAAATATTATATAAACTAGGATTCCCATTTAAGCCTAAAATTACACTACTTAAAAATAAAATTGCTCCTGCAATTAATATATATAGATTATAAATTAGTAGATTGTCAATTTTTTTTTTCCATTTGTTTTCAATTTGTCCTTTCATTTTAATAAGTTAATTTAGATCGCTTTACGTTTGCTTATGGAAATTTTTCATCCGCCTCTAAACGCATATAGATCAATTCCTATTGACTTTAGATAGATTGCACCAGCAATTGCAACAGAATTTAAGCAAATAACAAATAACCACAGTTTCCAATTTTTATTATTTGGCTCCATTTGTTTATTCATTATTATTATTTTATATATTATGAATTAAATTTCAATCCTTTGCAGCTTTTTTTACACTATTTGGTTTAGCTAAGAGCATCTAAATCTCTTCTGTAATGCCTTGAATGTTCAATTTTGGATTGACTGCAGTCCCACTCAGTATCTTCTAGCAAATCAGAATAATTATTGCATTTAGAAGGTAATTTTTTTTCTAGTATCCAACCAGCTTCATTTAAGAAATCTACATAATCTTTTGAGAAGATTTTGTCAGTAATTTTAGATAGACCGACAGAAGACTTTCCTTTTCTTTTTTGGGATTTGGGAGTTGTAGTTTGCATATATAAAAATAATTATCTTAAGGTTATAACTATTTTCAGGATCAGTTGATTCAAATTTTTTGTAGTGTTAACCCTCGTTTTCTTTCATTTGAATAGGTTAACTATCCTCCTTCCATCAAAATGTCCTTCAATCTTTCTCTGATGTCCATTAATTGATCTTGACTTCCTAAAAATATGAAAATCATTCCAGGTGATAATTTTATCTGATTTGTAGGGTTAGTTCTAAGTTTACCTGAGTCTTTAGTGGCTAGAAGTAATGCTTCCCCTTTTTTTGAAAATTCAATCTCTTCCTGATTTTCTTTTATGAAAGTATTGATCTTTTGTATATTTTTGGTCAATTTAAATTCTTCGATTTCACAATCCGACCCAGCTAATAAATCTATAAAATCAACTGCTATTGGTCTTAATGCTGAAGCAGCCATGGTTCTTCCTGCGGCAACATAAGGACTGATTACAGCATTTGCACCAGCAAGTTTTAATTTGTTGGCAGCTTCTTCAGTTGCGGCTCTTGCTATTAATCTGCAATTTTTATTTAAAGCTTTTGCACTCAGTACTACATAAAGATTTGCTGCATCACTTGGAAGTGTTACTACTAGGCTACGACAATTCTTAATTCCTGCCAAAAGTAAGGTCTCATCCATTGTCGCATCTTCTAGTAGGACGTTAAATCCTTTATCTTCTGCCTCAGTTTTTCTTCTAAGATCATTTTCTATTATCAGAGTTGATATGTTTTCGGTTTTTAGTTGTTCTGCAATTTCCTTACCGGTTCGACCATATCCACATATGATTACATGATTTTTCATTCTTCTTATTAACCTCCTTACTCTTAGTTCCTCTAATTTTATAAAATATCCCAACTCGGACAATTGAACAAACCTCTGAAGAGTTAATTGAACTACAAATAATCCACCTCCTATGATTAAAAAAGTAATGATTCTTCCTGCTGAACTTAAAACTTCTACTTCGCCAAAGCCAATTGTCGTAATGGTTATTAGCACCATCCATAGACAATCTCCCCAATCCCAACCTTCTGTTAATCGATACCCCAATGCTCCAAAGAAGAACAGAAAAATTAGTAGGGTTGTGGGTGCTGCCCAAACTTTTAAATAGCCTTTATATTTGTTGGATGTGAGCTTCTTCAACTTAGTGACGTCCTTTGTCTTGCTTTTGTATAAGAGTATTTTTGGTTAATTTCACTCTGTTTAATTGATTTGATATCAATTGCTCAAATTGAATTAAGTCAATAATGATGCATCTTCATTTTTTCTTATAGTATGAATTTAACACAATTTATTTTGGCACCTAATTTGTATGGAATATCTTGGCTCTGATGACAAAAAGGAATTATTTAAGGAAGCTTACCAAGATATATCTGCCATTCTTGCAGGGTTAAGGGATCAAGGCATATCTGATTTGGAGATCTTTGAGTTTGGAAAGTCATTAATAAATCATTTCGATCCCATTAAAATGGAAAACCTAAAAAAAATATCTGACTACCAAGACGCTTTATTTAGAGAAGCAAATGATTTATAAGTATGAATCTTTCATGTAATAGGAATAACTTTTAATCAGATTACTAGTGCTATAACAACATTCATTTGCTTATACTTTATAGAATATGTAGTTAAGTTAGAACATACAATTGTTTAATTATATCCGGTTTTATTTTTCTAAGCTATTAATTACTTCTTTGCATTCTTCTACTGATAATGATGAAAGAGGAGATGAAGCAGGAATTTCTAAAAGCATGCATGTAGCTATTATTTCAGATGAATCTACGCCTAGTGCCTTTGCTAATTCTCTTACTCTTAATGTAGCTGTGTAGAATGTCATGGTTTCTGATGATCTTATGATGACTTAAGTGTTGATTTTTTATTTTATTGCTAAGTATATAGATATGTGTTGGTTAATTTGTTTTTATGCACGAGGATAAAGAGTTGAAGTCCACTCTTCATGAAGTTGTTTCATATGCGGTCAGACGAATGGAGTTAGCAACTGATTCACAAACTAGAAGATGTATATTTCAGGAATATAAGGAGTGGTTAGGCAACTCTATTGATGATTGGGTTTTATCCTTGCCTCATGACTGGGGTAGGTCTGATGCTAATTATTATTAGTTAATACAAATATTTTTAATTAAAGTTCTTCATAGCGCATTGGTATCCAGCTTCCCTTATGTCTTGTTTGTCATCAATGATAGCTTTTAGTGCACAATCACAATAATTTTCTATTGAATCATTAGAAATAGACTTAGTTGCTGGGTTATTTAAAGCACTTGAAACACAGTCTTTCATTTGACTTTCAGGATATGAATAACCTGTGCCAGCAAAAGAAATAATTAAAATAGTTATAATTATGATTGCCTTCATTTTATTTAAAGTAATTTATTTATTGTACATATCTGTTTGAATATTGATTAGATTTGTTTATAAATATATATTTTTTGAAGTTATTTTATTAATAATTAAACTATTATCTCATTTTTAATCTAAAGTATACTCAAATCATTGTATTTGTTTTCTTAAATGTCATTAGATCAATTAAGAAGATTTTTAAAGGAAATGCAGAATGATGATTTTTTAAAGGAGGAGGTACTTTCTTCCTCAACGGCGGACGATATTGCCTTGATTGCATTAAGGAGAGGTTATGAATTCTCTGGAGATGAATTACTCAGATTTTCAGGAAAAAAAGTTGGAAGAGTTACAGTACAAAAAAATGATGTGCCAGGTGAATATAACTAAATATCTATTTCCTATTACTTAGCTCATTAACTATTCTATCCCACTTTTTGCCGGCTTTAATATATTTTGCTCTATTCCTTCTTTGGATTAAATAATTAAAAAGAAACATAGTTAATATGAGTATAATTATTACAAAAATAAAAAACATTACCTTTTCTGCGTACTTTTTTATTATATGTTTTTTTTATAATATGTCTTTACCTCATTGATTTAATAATACTTATATTTAGTATTAAGTGAACATACTCATTTTGACAATAATAATTTCCCATTTTCATTCATTTTCTACTAAGATCTAAAGTAATTATTACTAAATCTATGGATATTACATTAATAGCGATTGCTATTTTTATTTTGGTGGCACTAGTATTTCTCGTGCTTTTTTTGTTTAAAAGTATTAATAAAAAATCTTTTAAAGCAGAAGATGGCTCCCTCTTTGCTAATCAAACTGATCTAGACATTTATCAATCTCTATATGACAAGACAAAACCATTATTTAGTTATAATGAGGAGAATGTTTCTGCTGAGTCAATACTAGGATTTCAGAAAAATTTCTTAACTAAACTAAGAGTTGAAGGTTTCGCAGATTTAAAAACACTTGTCAAATATCGCAAACAGTTTAAGTTATTATCAGATTTAATTAATACTTAGGTTGATTTCGATTTTTTTACGCAAGAATATACTAATATAACATTAATTTTATAAGCTCTAATGAGTAAATCTGAATATACAGAAGAAAGTCTAGCAGAAATGAGAGAAGATGCCTTCGTAAATATCAAAGAAGCCTGTATGAGACTTCAAGAAAGATCAAAGTGTGGAAACGACGTTGTCATTAAAATGTTGGGCGAAGTATCTCAATTTTATGTTACTCAAGAAAAGAAAAATAAAAACTTAGCTTGATTTTGCAAATTCGTATTTTTTTAAAGGTTCCGGATTTATTAAGTTTGTACAAGTATCTTTAAACAAACTAATATCCTCAACTGAGCCGTCAACTTTGATTAATTTACTGATTATCCCTGTAAACGTGATATCTCCACCTGTTGTACTTGCTAATACTGTTGAGGGATTAAATAATTTTAATAATTGAGGTAGTACAGTTTTACCTTTAATAAATTTACCTGCGAGTGGTAAAGAAAAATCTATTACTGGTGTTATTAATAAATCTATATGTCGAGGTTTAATTTTTTTATCAAGAAATCCATGTGGCTCAATATAAAAAGAATCTTGTCCTAAATCAATTATGTATCCATTTTCAATATTTGGAACTGATGCACCTGATGTTGCCTGAATACGTAGTTTATTATTTTTATAGGTTTCTCCAGGACTTAATTTGTTTATGTTGCTAAAACCCATTTTGAATACAACTTTACTTGCAGCTTTTGATGCAATTACTGGTATATCTTTATTTATTTTTTCTAGTGTTGGAGTATGTGTATGATCTGGTTGCCCTTGTGTTAGTAATATATAATCAACCTCCTTAGGAACCTCAATTTCGTTTTTCATCTCCCCTTTTATAAGCCAGTCTCCAGGAGGGAAGGTCAAATCACCATTCAACCATGGATCAATCAATATTCTCGTTTTATCCAATTCAATCAACCATCCATTAGCTCCGTAGTATGTAGCTTTTATTGTCATAGTTTTTTGTTCTAATATAACTATTGTTGTTTTGAATGGTGGATTATTCAAATATCCAAATGATTTTATCTTATATATATAAAATTAATATTATTATAAATATAATAATACTTAAAATTAGTAACAGTGAAAATTTCTTTATGTATTTTTGAAATTCATACAACCAATCATTTTCCATGATATCAATAAATTTTTATTATTATATACTCTTAACTATTAAGTTATCTAGTATTGTAGAATCATGTATATTTTTGGTTCTCTCGCTTAAGAACATATTTTTCTAATATTGATTTAATTTCTAAATATTATGACAATTCGAGATTGGGAAGGGGTTGCTCTAATTATTGGGCCTGGGGATATTGGTAATAGTATGTCTAACTATTTGAAAAAATATGCTCCAAAGTTGGATGTTTATGTATGTGGAAGAGATCCATCTTTCGTAAATGGTATATTTTTAGACTTGGAGAATGACCATTCCTTTAGTTTATTTGAAAATAAAATTTCATTGTTTAATAAGCCGATTCGTTTAGTTATCAATACCAGTGGTTTTCTCCACTCTGAGCTGTTAAAACCTGAAAAGAGACTTTCACATATAAATCGCTCAAATATAATTAAGAATTTCTCCATAAATGCAATTGCTCCAATTTTGATTGCAAAAAGTATTGAAAAATTTATTAGACCAGAACTTCCCTTCTCCTTTGCAAGTTTAAGTGCAAGAGTAGGTAGTATTGGTGATAATAAATTAGGTGGTTGGTATTCATATAGGGCGTCTAAAGCAGCTCAAAATCAATTTTTAAAAACACTTAGCATTGAATGGCGTCGAAAATTTCCATTTTCAATTGTATCTATATTGCATCCTGGTACTTGTAATACAAAATTATCAAAACCTTTTCAGTCGACTGTCCCTAAGCATAAACTTTTTACTCCTGCTCAATCTGCTGAATATTTGATTAATATTATTTCTGAGCTAAAACCATCCGATTCTGGTAAGTTTTTAGCCTGGGATGGAACTGATATCTCCTGGTAACTCATTGTTAATTATTCACTTAATTTTCTTTAGTTGTTTATTTCCCCTTTGAATTGTATAGATGTAATTTTAATTGTATTATATTAAAAGTCTTCTATTCAAAAATTGAAAAAAAATATTATCGCAATAGGTGGTGGTGGCTTTGGTAGGAGTAATACCTCATATTTAATTGAAAAATATTTACTTAATATTTCCGATAGTAAATGCCCAAAAATCTGTTTCTTACCTACTGCGACAGGAGATAATGATAACTATATTGTTCGTTTTTATTCTATTTTTACTCGCTTTAATTGTATCCCATCTCATATTGAATTTTTCAAACGAACTACCGATTTATATAATCATATTATGATGCAAGATGTTGTATTTGTTGGAGGGGGAAATACTAAGAGCATGCTTGCGATTTGGAATGATTGGGGTATGAGTGAATTACTTAATGAAGCTTACAATGAGGGAGTTGTCATGAGCGGAGTTAGTGCCGGAGCAATTTGTTGGTTTACAAGTGGGATTACAGACTCCTGGGATAATGAATTAAGGATCTTACCCTGTTTAGATTTCATTAGAGGCACATGTTGCCCTCATTATGATGAGGAACCTTCTCGTATTCCTTATGTAAAAAAAATACTACTTGAACAAAAAGTCCCTAATTGTTTTTCAATCGAAGGTGGAGCTGCTATGCACTTTATTGATGGTAAACCATTTAAAAATGTAAGTTTTAAAAATAATAAAAATACTTATAATGTATACCAAATTAATAATTCTATAATTGAATCTCCCTTTGATAAAATACAATTGTAATCAAATTTATAATAATTTACATATTTCATTTTTTTTTATAAATACGATTAAAATTATAAAATTCATTAAAAGTCCTACCATTTTAAATGTATTTATTTGAATTATCATTTTCAGAGATGGGGCTTAGTTTACCCCTTGTAATTGTATTAGTTATTTTTGGTGGTTTTTTTCTCATAAGCTTCTTTATAACTAGTCCCAATATGGATACAAAAGGTTTATTAAGAGTTCTATATTCAAAACCTGTTAGGAAACCTGATGGATCGGTTGAATATCCAGAAAGTAGGAATAATTAAATTTATCTCATATTAGTATTTGTTATGAATTCTTTATATCTTTATTCTGATTATTAAAGAAAATGGACTTTAGTTAGATTTTACTATGGTTTCACGATCAATCTATTGTGAAAGTTAAAAATTTTATAGCCTCATTGGACTATTGAATAGTAACGTCGTATATGAACCTTAATCATGTTATAAAATTGGAAAAAAGTTTGCTTACTAAATTCGAGTGGATCAATAACTATAATATGAATTTTCTACCTTCCGGCCTGAATGGGAAAGCATTAAAAATTTCATTGGACGATATCCCCTCTAGAAATGAAGTTAGAGAAGCCATACCCAAGCACTGTTTTACTCGCCAGACCAAGAGATCTCTTTTTTATCTTACTAGGACAGTTGTTATTCAGATCATAGTTGTTTTGCTAGGACTCTCGATTCCTCTTACCCAAGGGATGATTCCATTTTGGATTTTATATGCATTTCTTTCTGGTACAACCTCAATGGGACTTTGGGTTTTAGCTCATGAATGTGGACATGGGGCATTTTCAGATAATCGTAAATTAGAAACACTAGTCGGATATTGTCTTCATTCCTTTTTACTTGTTCCCTATTTTTCTTGGCAAAGATCTCATGCCGTTCACCACGCTTTTACTAATCACATAACTGACGGAGAGACGCATGTTCCTGTTGTGATTTCAGGTAATGGTAAATCTGAAAAAATGGGTGGTGAAAATGAAATGGAGTCGTCATTATTTTTTGGAAAAATACTTTATGGGATTAATCAACTATTCCTTCACTTGATTCTTGGATGGCCAGCATACTTACTTCTGGGCAAAACAGGTGGACCTCGCTATGGGACCAGCAATCATTTTTGGCCAACTGCTCCTTTCTCAAAAAAACTTTGGCCATCCATATGGGCAAAAAAGGTATGGATCTCAGACTGGGGAATTGTTTTTATGTTGCTTTTGCTGACCTTTTGGTCTTTATATTTCGGCTTATATTCAATGATTAGTTTATATTTAGGTCCTCTTATTGTTGTTAATATTTGGCTTGTTATTTATACATGGCTACATCACACCGATACTGATGTTCCTCATCTCGGAGCCAGTCAATTTTCCTATATGAGAGGGGCATTCTTATCTATAGACCGACCATATGGAAGAATTTTAGATTTTCTTCATCACTCAATAGGTTCTACGCACGCTATTCATCATATTGAACCAACAGTACCTCACTATCATGCAAGACTTGCAACGAGAATCTTGAAAAATAAATTTCCTAATGTATATCTATATAATCCAACTCCAATTCATAAGTCTCTTTGGCATATAGCTACGAATTGTGTTGCAGTAAAGAAAGATTATGATATTGATAGATACGTTTGGAAACAGCCCAACCACTCTCAATCATAATTATTAATCTAATTATTTTAATATTACTTTAAAATGAATTTAAACTACTTATATAACTTTTTTAAATTTTAAGGATTTTTATTTATATATTTATTTTAAAATAAAAAAAAATGACAAAAAAAGATTATGAAAGTTTCTTATTAAAAATTGATCAATTAAATAAATTGGTTGAATTAATTAATAAGTCACCTGAGAAGTATAAATTATTTATTAGTTGTAAATCACATGATGATGTCGTAGCGCTTGCAAAACAATGGGGATTTGATATTGGTAAGAGATGGGGACAGTCGTAGGCGTTCTATTGAGAAGTGAATTACTGTCCTCCTCCATTGCAGCTCCAAACCTTTGAGGGCATTCCTTGAGTATTCTTTCCATCGATGCGAAATGTTTTTATTATGCATTCATTTTGTGAGTCCGCCCATGCTGAAATCGGTTCCAAATCTGTTGATATATCTTTAACTGATTTTGATACTGAAATAATTGAGATTGATGTGAATACGAGAGAAAGAGTACTTAAGCCTGCACAAATCAAGTATTTGTTACTTTCAAAAAATTCCTTTAGCATCTCTAGAAATGATTATTTATTAACAACATTACTTATGATTTAGATTTTTATCTTATTAAGTTATCCTTTGAAAATATTAGAGCATTCATCAAATTAATTATTCAATAACTTAAATGCTAAGTCTTTAATAAGGATTTAATCCTTTTTTTCAAAAAAGTCTAAGATTTTTTTTAATCTATCTGTGTTTTCAAAATTAGGACTAGATGTGAGGAAAATCACTAAAACTATCATAAGCACCCCAACACTAGATACACCTAATAAAAGTTGTTGAAATGGATCTAAGGATTCAAGCATTTCTATTTGAGTTACACTTTTTAAAATCTTTCTTAATGATAATTGAACAAAAGCCTTTATAACGCAATGGAAACTTTATGTTTTAGTTCTTAGATAATTAATTACTTCTCTTTTTTTTCTTTTGGCCATCTTGCTTTTAAATTTAGAGGGTTTTTGAGATTTATTTCTACAGGTTTTCCTTGCGCTAATGAGATCAATGCTTTAAACGCCCACCCTCCAAAAATTAATAGAACAGAGATTAACAATACATAACTTATATTTGTAAGCATAAATCTTTTATTAATTGAAAATTATATTAATACGTAATCAAGTAGTTTTTTCTATTGTAAATACAAATAAAAAATAATTTTCTTATGTTTTAATATATTCTAAGTGCTTATAAGCCTTCTAATTTAATGGCTAAATTCTATTCCCTTTGAATTTCTAAATCGACAGACCGAGCCTTTCAAGGAAATGTCGCTAGCTATAAATACTTATTATGTGCTTTTGTTTAGTCTGAGATTGTGTTTATTCTGCCATTTTTATTTTTATTATTTTTTAACTTCTATTGATTTTTATCCGATTTGGTATGAATATGAAAATGTTATTATTTTTTTTGAATGATCAACAGTACCTATTTATATCCATTTATCATATTATTAGCTGTTTGTTCTATCGTTTATTTATTTTTCAATTTTAGATCTGGCAAAAATCAAATAAGTAATAAAATTGTTTTAAAGAACTTGTTAGAGAGTTTAGATATGGATTTACCTGATGAATTGAAGGGTTTAGATAATTCTTCTACCGATCCTCAAAAATTTTCATAATACAACTTGGATTTATTCTAATGTCCATGTTTAACTTTGATGATACAGAAACCTCAGGAATCTGGTGGGCTACTAACGTTTCTATTAGAGATCTATGTTTAGAGCTTAAGGATGATACAAGTTGTGATGATAGTGAAATAGTTGAACTTCTCAGATCTATAGCAGAATCAATTGATGTGAATGGTTTATAACTTGGTAGATACAGAATAAAATTTATTACTTATCCCATTGTAGTTTCCATTGAGATGTTTTCCACTGACCTGACCATGAGCTTCGTTTCTTATTCTGAATTTCAAGTTTCTCTTTAAGCCAGTCTTTAAGTGATGTAGGAACAATATTTAACTCTTTCTGAATCATTTTTAATTTATTCATGTCAGCACCATATCCTGATCTTTCAATCCAATCTGCCATCACTCCTATGTCGTATTCCAAGAGCTTAATGGCTACTCTCGGAATCATTACATAATTGGTTTGAATCCCTTCTGAGGAAATTAACCTTTGGAGCAACATTGCCATTTCAAGCCCTGTTAGCTCCTCACCGGCAATATTGATAGATTGGTTTTTATATTTCTCTGGTTTGGATAAAACACCTCTTACCCATTTCCCAATATCATCTACCGCGATAGTCTGCCACTTAAAATTTTTACCAACTATTCCTGGAAATATTTCCTTAGAGATACTGTAGCCTGGTAATTTATTTTCGAAGTTTTCAAAGTAACTAACTGGTCTTAATACAGTTGTGATTTGTTTAAGACCTACTTTTTCTATATATTCCTCGATATCCCATTTGCTCGTAAAATGCCCTGGAGCCGGATCATTTTTTAGTGGGTCTTTTGCTTTACTTATTGAACTAAAAATAAAGTGATTTAATTGTCCTTTTTCGAATGCAAATTTAACTTGATTTATCAAGTTGAAACCTTGTTCCATTTCATAAGACCTGACAATACTACCTCTAAATAATTTCCACCCTTTTGTTGGTGTCGTATTTCCAAAAATCACATCTACTCCTTCAAAAGCTTTATTAAGGCTTTCAGGATCCATTAGATCACCTTTTACTAATTCAACATTTTTTAATCTTCCTAGCTCTATAGCTTTTGAACTTTTGGTATTTCTTGTGATGGCTCGTATTTTGTATTTATTTGTATTACTCAGCTCCTTAACAACTCCAGTACCTTGTCGGCTAGTAGCCATAGTGACTGCTATAACTGAATTTCTCTTTATATCTGACTCGACAAATACTCCTTGATAACTCACGATTTAAAACCTATTCAATATGGAATGTAAATCATAAGTGAATTTATGTAAAGTTGTCGTGATTTTCTGCCCGAAAGTGATAATGAATACTGGAAAAGAATGTTGTTTACCGATAAGCCAGTTGCCTTTTCTTCTGATTGGTCTTTCGTAAAGGAATGTTTTATTTGCTTTTATAGATTCCAAATATTGGCTATGTATTTATTAGTTCTAAGTTTGATCATTATGGCAAATGAAGTTCTTGCAAAAATTGATCGACAAAACATAATCTTTGATGTTGTCGACGGCATTCCTCCATCAGGAGATGAATCAGATGAAATTAGATCCTTCCGTTCCCAAATAGAATCTGACAATGTGATGCTTGAATATTCAGCCGAAGAGTTAGGTTTTAATAATGTTTTGTTTGAGTACCTTAGTCAGGGATAACTTTTGTTTATGTTAGAAATTTAATCTAGGCCTTGAAATAATTCTTTGTGAACTGCAAATGTATGGTATAAGCAAGTTCCATTTTCTGGAGATAATCTTTCACCGTCTTTATTCCATGCCAGCGAACATATTAGGTCTCCATCCCATTTTACTTTATGCTCATTAATTTTTTTTGACCAGTCTCTAACATTACTAAAATGCTCGGGCATAAATTTACCTATCTTTCTGCAGATTTCACATAGCACCGATAATATTGGTGGCTTTGAATCCAATTTTAGATCTTTAGTAAGTGAAGGCTGAGTAAATACACCAACGTATCTAATATGATCTATTATCTTTTGTTCTTTATCATTTAACATAGCTTTTATACAGGCTTCTTCAAATTCATCGACGGGTGTTATTGGACGTATGTTAGAAATCACTTCGATAGTTTAATTATTTTTTAATTTTCTTATATTAGCAAATTCCTTCCTTATTTTTATATTTTGATTGAAGTTCATAGTAAATTAATTTATATTTTTTTCCATTTATTTTAATTGTTTTTTACCGATCAATCTTTTCGACAAACCACAGAGTCCTCATCTTTCATCAATTTGTGATTCGCTAAGATTTCTTCATGATTCCCTTTCTAAACCCAGTCATAGCTCACTTATGCCTGAGTTAAATGTTACAAATTAAAATATCAATGGTCATATTCCCTGATGACTGGTATTTATATTGGGTCTTACTAAAGAACATGCTTCCTTTAACTTTCGCTGGCCTACTAAGTACACCAGCTCCTACTGCACCAATCGTAGGTATCGCCTTTATGGCTCTATTTGGAATTATGGCTGTTGTCGTTGGCCCTAATTACGAAGGTTTTAATGATCCTAATACATCTAAATAATTAGATTATTTAGATAAAGTAAGTGGGTAGATATGTCTTGCATATCCATCCACTTTTTTTTTATCAGAATCACATGTAAAAAAAAAAGGAATGTTTCCTTCCGGATAATTTCAACAAAGCTTATATGTACTGTTATAAATAAGTATGTATAGAATATTTTCTGACATTTAAACAATGGATTCTTATGTGTGTATCAAAATGTCTGTTTTTGGATTTTTTGTTTAAAAACCAGTTATTAATTAAATAAATCATTCGTTTTTCTGCTATTTATTACTAGCTTTATTTATCTTTTATGGGTAATTTATTATTCGCTGGCCTTACTAGTACTCCAGCCCCAACAGCAGTTCTAGTTGGAGTCGCTTCAATTGCACTATTTGCAATTGTAGGTTTGATGGTAGGACCTGACTACGACGGTATGAATGCCCCAGAGGTGAAGAAGTAGATACTATAAAAATTTACATAACATAAAAATAACTAAGTGAACTAAATTAATTGTTTTTTCTTAGTTATTTTTTTTTTTTTTTTCTTTTAAATCAGTAATTAATTTATAATAAGATATCTTATCTGATGGATTTAATGATATTACCTTATTTGTTTTTTGATATCCTTTAATAGATTTATAAAATAAATACCATGATTTATTAAACTTATTATTAACTTCTCTACTATTTCTATCTCTTTCTATTTTATCTCTTATTAGTCTTCTTTTTAAACATATTTCTTTTTTGCTTTCACAAATAATATTTATTGTTTCCTGATAACTTAAATCTAAACGATGTGAAAATATTCCTTCTAATATTAGGAATTGATTTTCGTTTTTATAATTGACTCTAATTTTATTATTAGATGATTTTTTTCTTATAAAGTCATAATTTGAAAATGAAATTAATGATTCTTTATTATATATTGAGCGAAGAGTTTCTTTTAATTCATTTTTCTTTATACTTATAAGTCTATCATATAAATCAAGTTTGAACTTTGATATAATTCGAATTAAAATATTATCTCTATAGTATGAATCTGTTTTTAATACTATTGAATCATCGAATAACTCTAATAGTTTATTTGTTAAATGAGACTTTCCTGAGCCTGATGGACCTGTAATTACTATTGTTATCATTACTTAATTTCTAGATATTTATAATTTAGTCTAATTATAAATTTACTCCTAATGATCAAGTATCAGGAAATTTTATTGTAATTAAGTTCTTCTGCAGTCCAGTTTCTGCTATTAAATTTGTTTTCAATAAATCTTAGAACTAGTATTATTACAGGAATATGCATAAGTCCACCAAGTACTACGGTGATTTGGTTGTAAGGCATAATTTTTTAATTTAATTAGTTTTAATATACGTTATCAATCATTTGTTGTTCTAATATGTATCTTTTAGTCATATAAGTAATATTCTGGTTAGGTATAAATCACATTAATTCTGATAGTTCCTTTTCGAAAAACCAATTTATTTCACCATTCGTAAGTTTCACCACTAGGCCAAATTGATTTCCATCTACCATTTTATATCCCACTAGTTCGACCACTGGATCTTTTCTTATTATTTCAAGAATATTTTGCGGTAGTCGATCTTTTACTTCATTAATTTCTATTCTTAGACTTTGTCCTTTTTGAAGATTTGAAGAATTCCTAATCATAATAAATTTCCTATTTATTCTTTCGTAAGGATAATTCAGTTATCCAATTATTGATAGTGATAATTGATTTTCAATGCCACTATATTTAATATATTCTTGAAATTCTGATGAGTTAAATGCCTTTTGAGCAGCAGCTTTGGATTCAAATTCAACTATTACACCTAATTGACCACCATCCCATTCGTTCAAATCTGAATTTTGGTTTACATCTTTAGCAATTATTGTTCCACCCACTGATCTTAGCCATGGAACCACCGTTTTTACGTATTCGATGAATTGTGCTGTGCTTTCAATTTTGGCCTGCTTAAGCCAATAGCCTTTAGTTTTCATTTTCTTTACTTTTTCTTTAGATTCTCGCATGCCTTCGCCGCTTTCGGCTCGATTAAGGAAATTATTTAATGTTTTAATTTATAACTATATTTACTATTCGTTTTGACTTTGTCTTTTATGTAATTGATTTAATTATTCATCTACAAATATTTATTTTTAGATTAAAAAATAATTGGTTGTTAATATTTAAGTATTTAATTTATTGGATTTATTGTTTCAAGTTTTACCTTTAGCTGCATCGCAAGATGTTGGCGGCCGACTGCTAGTACTTTTAGTGTATCTTCATGCATCCTTAATTGTGCGTCTGCAACTTGCATACCTTTAACGAGTTCCTGTACTTCTTTGGGCAGGTTTTTAAGATCATATTTTTTATCTTCAAATGTTAAAATTGCTTCCTTTTCATTTGATGTGTTATTTGACATTCACTTAATATATATATAGTTGTTATTTAATATAGCATTGAATGCATTCTTAAAGGCTCTTAATAAATTGTTTATCGCAAAAATCTTTATATCTTCCTTTCCTGCTAATTAATTCATTATGGTTACCTACTTCACATATTTTGCCTTTTTCAATCACAGCTATTTTATCTGCCTTTTGTATGGTTGACAATCTGTGAGCGATTATCAAGACTGTTCGATTACGCATAGCTTGTTTAAGACCTTTTTGAACTGCTTCTTCGGCTTCCGCATCCAATGCACTTGTTGCTTCGTCTAGTAATAAAATTGTTGGATCTCCTAGTAAAGCTCTTGCAATTGATATTCTCTGTAGTTGGCCTCCAGAAAGATTGGTACCTCTTTCTTCTATAAATGTTTCATACCCATCAGGGAATTGTTCAATAAAATCGTGTGCATTTGCAATTTTTGCAGCATTTACAATGTTTTCTCTGGTTGTTTGCCTTCCAAATCTTATGGCTTCAGCAATAGTCCCTGAAAATATAAATGTTTTTTGTGGAACTATACCTATTAACCTTCTTAAATAGTTGGTGTTTACTTTGTTTAAATTGTATTCATCAATAAATATTGATCCATTAGTTGGTTCTATAAATTTTAATATTAATGAAAAGATTGTACTTTTTCCTGCGCCAGAAGGACCTACTAAGGCAATTATTTTACCACTATCTATATCTAAACTTATATCCTTTATTACGTCATTATCATGACTATAAGAAAAAAATACATTCTGAAACTTTATACTCCCAAAAATCTTATCAGGTATAATAGCTCTAGTCGTTATCGGTATATCTTGTGGATTATTTGTTATTTCGTTTAATCTTCTTAGTGATGCTTGACCTTGCTTTAATTCGTTATAATTAGTAGTTATATGGCTTATTGGATCAATTAACATTATTAATGCTGTAAAATAACTCCCAAACTCTTCATTAGACATGCCTCCAGCTTGTATTCTATAAGTTCCAATTGCGAGAATACTCAAAATTCCTATTACTTCTATTAATCCAACTATGGGATGTTGAAGGGCTACAAGTTTAAGCATATTAAATTTGGCTTCTTTATGTAATTTAACTTGTTTATCAAAATCATTTTGCAACCATTCTTCTACTGCAAATGCTTTAACCATCGGTAGTCCTTGAATTGCCTCTGAAAGCAAACCTGCTAATGCGCTAATTTTGTTTTGACTTTTATCAGATGCTTTTAATACTCTTCCTCCAAAATTACTAACTAATAATGCAATTAAGGGAGCTAATATAATTGTTGCAAGTGATAAATTCCAATCAATAAATATCATATAACTAAATACTGCTAATAATTGAAATATTGATGGGGTCGTATCTTGAATAGATTTATAAATAACTTCCCCAACTCGATCAACATCCTCTGTAAGTCTGTACGCAATATCTCCAGATGAGAGTTTTTCAATGAAAAGAATATTACTTTTTTGAAGTTTTCTAAAAAGTGTTGTTCGAAGATCTTGGCTTAATGCTAATGCGGGTTTTGCCAGGAGACTATCTTGTAGGTATTGCGCTATTTTTTGAATTATAAAAATAATTAGGGCTTGTAAAATTACGGTTAAAACTTGTTCTGTATTTCCTTGACCAATAGCAGGTATTAACTTCCCAGATAACCATGCGAGTATTGGCCAACAAATTACGTATACAAGCATGCTTATTCCACCTAGCAGCAAGATTGGCAAATGTCCTTTGAGTCTCATTATTAGGTAAATGAAATTTATTTTGTTTTTTTGTTTCATTCCATCAAACTATCAATGTTTAATTTAAAAGCACGTAAATGAAATTAGATCAATTTCTAAAATTTATTGGGATCGTTCAGACTGGCGGAGAAGCAAAATTGATTATTAAGTCAGGAAAAATATCAGTGAATGGCATAGTGGAAAACAGAAGAGGTAGGAAATTAATTGATGGTGATCAAATTATTTTTGCAAATGAAACATACATTGTTCCAAATTCTGATCCTCTAGGCCGTAAGTTGGCAAGAAGCGAAAAATGAGGAGCTAGCGTGCGTAAACCGGTCATCGCAGGGAATTGGAAGATGAACATGACTTGTACTGAGGCGATTGAGTACATGCGGGTATTAATACCATTATTGAAAGACATACCAAAAAAAGATAGGGAAGTTGTTATTGCCCCCCCATTTACAGCCCTATACCCTCTCTCTGAGTTCATTAAGGACAGAAGCGAATATCTTTCTTTGTCTAGCCAAAATGTTCATTGGGAGGATAGTGGAGCCTATACAGCCGAGGTTTCTCCGCTCATGCTTAACGAGCTTTCAGTTAAATGTGCAATTGTTGGACACAGTGAGCCACGAAAATATTTCAGTGAAAGTGATGAACAAATAAATAAGAGAGCTCAATCGGCTCAAGATCATCGATTAATTCCAATTGTTTGTGTTGGGGAAACTATTGAACAAAGAGAGCTTGGTGAAGCGGAAAGGGTTATTAGAAGGCAAATTGATCAGGGTCTTGAGGGCATTGATGTAAAAAGGCTCATAGTCGCTTATGAACCAATTTGGGCTATAGGAACTGGGAAAACATGTGAAGCAAATGAGGCTAATAGAATTTGTGGACTGATTCGTAAATGGACTGGTTACGATGACGTAATTATTCAATACGGTGGATCAGTTAAATCAAATAATATTGATGAGATTATGTCTATGTCAGATATTGATGGTGTTTTAGTTGGTGGAGCTTCTTTAGATCCTAAAAATTTTGCTAGAATTGCTAATTACGAATCAATATAATAATTATCTGCCAGAACATTGGGAAAGAGAAACCCATTTAATGGCAATAGTAAACGTCACTGAAGATTCATTTAGTGATGGAGGACTTTATATTGACTTACCTTCTGCAATTAATCATGCATCATTATGCATTAAACAAGGAGCACATATTTTAGATATTGGCGCTCAGAGCACACGTCCTGGTGCATCTGAGGTTGGAGCTGATATTGAGATAAAAAGATTGGTTCCTTTAATAAATGAATTAAAATCATTACATCCCGAGATTCCAATTTCTGTAGACACATTTCACCATTCTGTCGCTGAGAAAGTATTAAATCTTGGTGCTGATTGGGTTAATGATGTTAGTGGTGGTCGACATGATCCTGAAATTTTCAATGTTATTGCTGATAAAGGTTCACCGTATGTTTTGACTCATAGTCGTGGAAATAGTAAAACAATGGATTCTTTAGCTAGATATACAAATGTTGTTAAAGAGGTGAAAAATGAATTATCAAATCAAATTGATTTAGCACTATCTAAAGGTGTCAAAAATGAACAAATTATTATTGATCCTGGTATTGGCTTTGCAAAAAATGTAGATCAAAACATAACTTTGCTTCGAAATTTAGAAGAATTTGTTTCTATGAATTATCCTGTATTAATAGGAGCTTCTAGAAAAAGATTTATTGGGTCGATTATTAATGAACCTGACCCTAATAAAAGAATTTTCGGGACAGCTGCAGTGGCTTCTAGATCTGTGATTGCTGGAGTAGATATTTTAAGAGTACATGATATTAAACAAATCTCTCAGGTTATTATGATGACCAAATCAATTATTTAATAGAGAACTAATCATCTGTATTAACTCCTTCGATTCTATCTTCAACTTCTTGATATAGTTCTTTTAATTGTTCAATATTTTCATCGGATGTATCCCAATATCCTCTACCATTCACTTCTAATAATGTACCAACTATTCTTCTAAAACTATGAGGATTCAATTCCATCAATCTTTTCCTCATTTCCGGATCATTTATAAAAGTTTCATTTGACTCTTCATATACAAAATTATCAACTTGCCCACTAGTTGCACTCCATCCTAATGTGTAATTAAGTCTATTAGATACTTCCCTTACTCCTTCATATCCAGACTTGAGCATTCCTTCATACCATTTTGGGTTAAGTAATTTAGTCCTAGAATCTAATCTAATAGTTTCACTTAATGATCTAACCTGTGCATTGGCTGTAGTCGTGTCTGCTATATAACTACTTGGTGCTTTACCATCATCTCTAAGATTTTTAATTAAATTTGTTGGATCAGAATCAAAATAATGACTTACATCTGTTAATGATATTTCAGAAGAATCAAGATTTTGGAATGTAACATCAGCAGTTTTCATAACTGATTCAAAAACATCTCTGTTCTGATTCATTTCTCCTGGATTATCAGCATTAAAAGCATAGGTTTTTCTTGAAAGGTACATTTCTTGTAACTCATTTTCTTCTTCCCATGTTGAATTCTCTACTGCCAAATTGACATTCGAGCTATAACTACCACTCGCATTTGAAAATACCCTGCTTGCAGATTCCCTAATGCTTTTTCCTTCCTTTTCAGCTTGCTCAAGGGTATGTTTCCTTACGAAATTTTGTTCAAGTGGCTCATCTGCCTCTGCAGCCATTTTTACTGCTTGGTCAATTAATGCCATTTGGTTTATAAACAAATCCCTAAATACACCAGAACAGTTAACGACAACATCAATTCTTGGTCTTCCCAATTCTTCCAGAGAAAGTAGCTCTAATTTATTGACTCTTCCTACAGAGTCTGGCTTTGGTTTTACACCTACAAACCAAAGGATTTGAGCTAATGATTCACCATAAGTTTTAATGTTGTCAGTCCCCCAAAGTACGCATGCAATAGTCTCAGGCCATGTACCTTGCTCCTCTTTTTGTCTTTCTATCAGCTTGTCTACTACACCCTTAGCTGAAGCAACAGCGGCAATGGTTGGTATTGATTGTGGATCTAATGCATGAATATTTTTACCACTTGGTAATACTCCAGGATTCCTTATCGGATCTCCACCTGGGCCAGGAATAACATAATCTCCATCTAGAGCTTTTAAAAGGCTCTCCATTTCTTTATCTGCACATATTTGCTCTAAACAAAATCTCAAATAGTCAAACAATTTATCAAGTGAACTTGCATTTACATTCTCAAAACCAGCTTTTTTAGCTGATGCTTGCCATGGTGATGGTATCGAGAAACCAATACCTCTCAAGAACTCAACAATTATGGTCCAAATGCTTTTCTTCATATTTACTCTGCCATCTCTTCCTGTTAGGGACTTAACCATTGAACCAACAGCATCTCTTGATGTTTCTGTAATTAATTTATTGAGTTCAACATCTTCTAATTTGCCCTTGTTATTCCCTTCATAGACTTCCTCAATTGTTTTTCCTTTTGATTCGGCTAATAAACCTGGTAAAGATCTAATTCCATCATCTTCTCTTTCTATTGATGCGATACTCACTAACGTTGCAATAGCTTCTTCAGCAGTAGCGGGTTTTCCAATAGTGTGCAGGCCACAAGGTAATAATCGACTTTCTATTTCCATCAATTGTTTATAAACATTACCTACTACGAGATCTCTTTCATTTATTTCTAACTCGGAGGCATCTTTTTCAGGAAGTTTTACATCTTCATTAAGATTACATTTTTTAGAAGTTTCAACTATTGCGTTAACAATTTGAATTCCTCTTCCACTTTCTCGTAACTGTTGATAAGAACCAACTAATTCTCCAAGTTCTTTTAGACCTTTATAAAGTCCAGCATTTTCAGCAGGAGGAGTTAAATAACTAATTGTTGATGCGTATCCTCTTCTTTTTGCGATTGTTGCTTCCGATGGATTATTTGCTGCGTAGTAGTAGAGATTCGGCAGACCTCCTATTAATGAATCTGGATAACAAGATTCACTCATTCCCATTTGTTTCCCAGGCATGAATTCAAGAGATCCATGGGTTCCAAAATGAAGAACTGCGTCAGCCTTCCACACCTTTTCTAGAAAAGTATAATAAGCTGCAAAACCGTGGTGAGGACTAGCACTTCTGGAATAAAGCAATCTCATAGGATCGCCTTCATATCCAAAAGTTGGCTGTACTCCAACAAATACATTCCCAAATTCTTTCCCGTAAATAAGAAGATTCTGTCCATCACTATTTAAATTTCCCGGTGGTTTTCCCCAGTTTTCTTCTAACCTTTCAGAATATGGAGTTAATTGCTCATATTCTTTTACGCTCATTCGATGAGCTATTGATAGTTCAGGAGACCCTTGTAAAGCTTCAGGATCATTTATTAATGTCTCCATCAGTTCTTTGGGATTATTAGGTAAATCTTTTATGTCATAACCTTTTTGCTTCATTTCTTCTAAAACTCTATAAATAGAGCCAAAGACGTCTAAATAAGCAGCTGTTCCAACATTTCCTTTGTCAGGTGGAAAACTAAATACAGTGATAGCTAATTTCTTTTGATCACGTTTTTTGATTCTTAGTGATGACCATCTAATAGCTCTTTCAGCTATTGCGTCTACTCTGTCTTGGAGTGTATGAGCTTTGCCAGTTGCATCATCTCGACCAGATAAGACTATCGGCTCGATAGCACCATCTAATTCAGGAATTGCAATCTGAAGTGCAACTTGAACTGGATGAAGACCGAGATCACTACCTTCCCATTCTTGTGTTGTTTGAAAAACTAATGGAAGAGCAACCATGTAAGGTCGATTAAGTCTCTTTAAGGCCTCGACTGCTTTTGGATGATCTTGCCTTGCAGGACCTCCTACAAGTGCAAAACCTGTAAGAGAAACAACGCCGTCTACAATTGGTTTGTCAGGGTTTATTGGATCGTAATAAAATTCGTTTACAGGCTTAGAAAAATCTAATCCACCGCAGAAAATAGGTATGACAGTTGCTCCCCTATATTCAAGTTCTTGAATTATTGCAACGTAGTGAGCATCATCTCCAGTAACAATATGACTTCTTTGTAGTACAAGGCCAATTACTGGTCCTTCTTTGGCCTTATTTGATAGGTCATCTCTTGAAGCTGTCCAATTGAGATATTCTTTTTTGTCTTCAAACATATTTGGAGCTAAAGGATGCCAAATTCCTAAATCTGGAAAAACTTCTGGCTCTGCAACTTCAATATTGTCTTTTTCAATATTTAATTCTGGAAATACGTATTTGTCTCCAAGCATTAGTAGGAAATTTCTCAGATTATCTGGAGTCCCCCCTAACCAATATTGAAAACTAAGCATAAAACTACGAGCATCTTGAGCCTTATCTACAGGTAGATACTTAAGAATTGAAGGAAGAGTATTTAAAAGCTTCAACATTGAATCTTGAAAGCCAGCGCCGCCAGCTTCTTTCCTCTTCTTCATGAAATCGCCAATGATGCTTTTACTTTGGCCTAGCTGTGCCATAGAAAAAGTACCCAATTTGTTCAATCTCATTACTTCAGGCATTGAAGGAAATACAATTGCTGCTTTAAGATTTTCCTTGTGGGGTTCGACTGCATCAACAACTTTTTGCGCTAAATCCTCAATAAAAATCAGAGAAGCTACAAACAGATCTGCTTTTTCTATATCTTTCTTAAAGTTTTCATAATTATTTGTATCCCTTAATTCTTCAATAAGATATCCATTTAATTCGATTCCAATAGGACCATTTTGTGAATTTAATGAGTTAGCAGCCTGAGTAAGAGCATTTTGGTATTGAGGTTCAAGAACGACATAAACAGCCTTCATCACTGCTTTGTGCTTATGATTCTCAACAGGTGAAACTCTGCGATTGGCTGAGCGAACCTGTGTAAACATCTTTTCTTCTATCGGAATTCGAACAAGCCTAGTGTTCTCTGGGCCTTTACTGTGTTATTTAGTTAATGCCTGTTACAAGGAATATCAAATATGATTCTTGAAAAACTAAAACAATGAGTTCAGATAATCATCCCATACCAGTTTTGGTCGCAGGAGCTCTAGGGCGAATGGGATCGGAGGTTATTAAAGCGATTAATTCATCTAATCATTACGAACTTGTTGCTGCAATTGACAATCAGAAAGAAAAAGAAGGGCAAGATATTGGATCATTAATTGGTTTAGAACCTCTAGAAGTATTTGTCTCAAGCGATTTTGAAGGTTCTTTGTGTGCGGCAAGTCAAAACGTACCTAAAGATGGAGCAAATAATGGTGCAGTTTTAGTAGATTTCACGCATCCTAAAGTTGCTTATAAACATACTCGTACAGCTATCGCATATGGTGTTCATCCAGTCATTGGAACTACTGGGATTACAACAGAACAATTAGAGGATCTTTCAAAATTTTCAGAAAAGGCTTCTCTTGGATCAGCAATCATACCAAACTTTTCAGTTGGTATGGTTTTATTGCAACAAGCCGCAGCGGCAGCAGCCCGTTTTTACGAATACGCCGAATTAACAGAGATGCATCACAATAAAAAGGCTGATGCTCCGAGCGGAACATGTATAAAAACAGCTCAATTAATAGAAGAACAACGTTCATCCTTTAATAAACCTTTAGTAAACGAAGAAGAATCTATTGAAGGTTGTCGAGGTGGATCTCGCTCAAGTGGTTTACGACTTCATTCAGTAAGGCTTCCTGGCCTTGTAGCACATCAACAAGTTATGTTTGGCTCTAATGGAGAAACTTATGAGTTATCGCATAACACCATTGACCGTTCTGCTTACATGCCTGGTGTACTTCTAGTAGTTAAAAAGATTAGATCTTTTAATCAATTAATTTACGGTTTAGAGAAAATTTTGTAAATAATAATAAAATGTTATTACCAATTAAACAAAATGAGATTAATAAGTTAATTCCTTCAGTCGCAACAGGAAAACAATTTAATTCTGCATTAGGTAATCCCCAGAAAATTTTTCAGCGAATTATGGTTTCAACTATCGGAGGTGTAATCACTTTGCTAATAAGTCAAAGTCAAGTAACTAGCCAGTTTTATTCTTTATGGTTGGTATTAGGTGTAGTATTTTTACTATATATATTGTGGGGTCCAATACTTGAGGCTAGCAGAAAAAATTCAAAGTTTAAAAATTATTCTTTTGCAGCATTAGTTGATGGCTATATTGCAGATGTTTATGTTGAAGATAGAATTGAAAATCAACATGAACAAGCTAATAAAAATGGTAGATTAGAACTAGTAGAAAAAAAGAGAACATGGGTAGTTGTTGATATAGAAGATGAAGATGGTTATCTAGCAAATATAAATTTTCCTTTGCAAAATAAGTTCAACATACTAAGAAAAGGTATGAGAATTAATTGCGTAGTATTTAGTAATAGAAGAGATTTTAGTAGTATTCAATCTATAAGTGATGCATGGTGCCCAGAAATAAAGTTATGGATTGGTAATTATCCATTTCTTCTTCGTCCTGCATTTGAAGAATTTGTAAATATAAGAATTTTAAATTAATGCACCTTTTTTTAATGATATAATTATTATATGAATGTAGCAATTATTGGTTCTGGATTAACAGGATCCTTGGCAGCAATATCGCTTGCAAATGCCGATTGTAGAGTAGACTTATATGAAAGATTATCTGATGATGAACTTATAAATAGAGATAGAACATATGCAATTACCCATTCATCTAGAAAAATTTTAGATAAACTTTCTATTTGGGATACTTTAATTAATGATTTAGTCCCATTTCAATATCTAAATGTTATTGATTATGAGTTAAATCAAAAGATTGAATTTAATAAGAAGGATTTAAGGAAAACGGATCAACGATATTCAAATGTTGGGTGGATAGCAGATCATAAAAAAACAATGTTAGTTCTACTAAGAAAGATTTCTAGTATTGATAATATTAATAAGATCCCTACTTCAGTAATTCGTAATCCAAATAACTATGATTTGATTGTTGTGGCCGATGGATCTAACTCTACAACCAAAAAGAAGCTTAAGGTTCCATCATTTCAGTTTGATTATGATCAAATATGTATTACTGCCAAGGTTCTTTTAAGAGGTGTAAGGACTGATGAAGCATTTGAAATATTTAATTCAGATGGACCTTTTGCTGTTTTGCCACTTGGTGGAGATTTATATCAAATTATATGCAGTCAATCTAGAAAAAAAGGTAAATATAATATGAGTTTATCTAAAGCATTATTTTTAGATTATTTAGCAACGAAGTTACCTTATGGTATAGAGGTGGATACAATTGTTGATCAAGCTAATTCATATCCAATTAAATTCTTATTAAATTATTCATTATTTAAAGGAAAGTATATTTTTCTTGGTGAATCTGCGCATGCTTTTCACCCTGTAGGTGGACAAGGTCTTAATTTATGTTGGCGCGATGTTGAATCTCTTAGAAGAATAGTTTCAACTCCTTTTATACGTACTAACAGTTTCCTGCTTCCAATTTTATATTCTATATCAAGAATTATTGATATTATGTCCATATCATTCTTAACAGATTGCTTAGTAAGATATTCACGAATTAATTTTTCGATATTAAATACGCCTAAGAAATTAATATTTTTTGTTTTAAGAAAGTCAGTATTTGCAAGAAAATTTTTTCTAAATATAATGACGAATGGACTTTAGTCATTTTTGCAATGATTAATACTAGTAAGCCAATTAATCCTCCTTCTGATGAATTATGTGAATTTATAGTTGATAAACTTGGAATTGCTCAAAGTGCTTTGGAACTTGGTGTTAAAAGATCTTCCTTAGAAAATTCTCCGTTGCCAATTGTTATGTGGAGCTATGGCTTACTTAACCTATCTCAACTTAGAAAGATACTTGTTTGGCAGAAAAATAACTAGTATTTTAAAGCGCTTTCAATAAATACTTCTGAATCTAATTTATCTCTACCCTTCAAATCTGATAGTTCTATAAGAAACCCATATCCTATAAGTTTTGCACCGCATAGGCTTATCAATTTACCAGCAGTTGAGGCGGTGCCTCCTGTTGCTAATAAGTCATCAATTACAAGTATTCTTTTATTATTACTGATTAATTCCGATTGAATCTCTAGTCTGTCCTCCCCGTATTCCAGCTTATAATTAAGACCAATTACTTTCCCAGGCAACTTATTAGGCTTTCTAATAGAAATGAAGCCAAGTTCATATTTAAACGCTAAAGCTGATGCTGTAATAAATCCTCTTGATTCTATTCCTGCTATGTAATCTGGCTCAATTTTAATTATAAGCTTTTCTAGAGGCTCCATTAATTGCTTCCATATATCAGGCTCTTTATAGATAGGATTAATATCCTTAAAGACAATTCCTTTCTTTGGATAATCATTTATTTCAGATATATATTTTTTCAGGTTTTCCATTGTTTACTTGCTATTTGCGGTGTGCGATTTTATAAAACCAACAATAAACCTAGCCAATCTTCAAAGTCCTGTCATTATTTAAATCATGACTTCATCTAATGTAGTGCCAGCAAAGACAAAAGTGGTAAATAACTCCTTAATTCATAACAAGCCCAATGGAGGTAGCTCATTTGATAATTTATCGATTACTAATGATGCTTCCAAAAAACTTGATTTTTTGATTTTGGTTATTGAAACTCTACAAATCAATGCCACGGACTCAATATTTATGAAGGCTAAGAATATTGGCCTTTCTGAAGTCTATTCGAGCAGAGTCCAATTTTGGAAAATTAGATGCACCAATCCTTTGAGGACATCCTACACATATTCATCTCTTTCAACTGAACAGATTGATTCACTTGTTGAACTAATATCATCAATGGCTGAAAATCTTTATCCGATTGTAAGACAATTACTTTCTTCAAAAGAACCTGAGACACTTACAAATGAACGCTGGTTTATATTTAGCTCAAGACTTAAGTCTTTAATTAAAGAAAGAATGAATTTACAGAGAAGCTTTGTTAATTCATTATTAAATGATTCAAGTAATAGTTTTTTTAGAGAGTTGTTAGTTATTCTTTCTTTATCTTGTGGACCTGCTGGAGCTAGTCGTTTAAAATCTTCATTATTTTATCAAAATAGAGAAACGTAATGATTAATTTATCCTATAGATATGATCAAAACTCTTCCTCACTTGTAGTAGGAGGCATGCCTGATGTTTCTAATGGAGACTCACAACAAACTATTGGCATTTTATCGACATGGACATTGAAGATAATTGGTTCTCCTTTATTAGAGGGAAAAAAAGAGCATCTTGATAATTTAATGCTAGTCATTCTAAAATATTCAAGATCATATATTTCTGGGATACGTAGAACAATTAAATCCGCTAATAATGTCGTCTCAATAAGTCCTCAAGGTGCAAATCATAAATTAATTCTCAACAGCACACAAAAGGATGTAAAACCCTTGGAAATCATAATTGACGATTCTGAACTATCTGATTTGACTCGTTGTCTTGATCTATTACGATTAGATCATAGAATTAATTTAAAATGGACTTATTTAATTGATAAACCATTTAGTAAGAGATATCTACAAATTTATTTAAATAAATCGAATAACTATACACAAATCATTTTTTCTTTTATTATTTTCATAATTAGCAGTTCATTGTTATTTTTAATTCCAGTAGATAATAAATATGAGACCATTAATGATTATAAAAACATTCCAATTAGTACTGATAAATAATTTCGTAGTAATTAATACTACGAGAAACACATTTTTTCTATAATTTTTTTTATTATAATAATCCTTCTTTTATTATTTAAAAGTTAAATTAATCAACTTAAATTCATAATTACTCTCATAAAAGAATTTTTAAGTATAAAATATATTTAATATTTTGATAAAAGTATGAAACTATCATCTATAGATAGGCAAAAGATTGATAATTTAGAAGATGAAATATTTTATCAGAAGCCAAGATTTGTTAATCATCTTAGCCAACCTTTTCGTGATCGTTTGACGAGTGTTTACACAGAATATTTATCTAATCATTATGTCATTCTTGATTTGATGAGTAGTTGGGTTAGTCATTTGCCCTTAAATATTCAATATAAAAAAGTTATAGGACACGGTCTCAACTCATCTGAGTTAGAAGCTAATAAAAGACTTAATTATTTTTGGATCCAGAATCTAAATAAGAGTCAAGAACTCCCTATTGAAGATTCTTCTATTGATGCTTGTCTCATTGTCGCAGGATGGCAATATCTTCAATTTCCAGAAAAAATTTCAAAAGAACTTTCAAGGATTTGTAAATTAGATTCTATTCTTATTATTTCATTTACTAATCGTGCATTCTGGTCAAAATCTCCAAATATTTGGACTTATTCTTCTGAAGCTGAGAGAATAGAGTATGTAAAAAATGTTATATCTGAGAATGGTTGGAGTGTTGAAACGATAATTAATGAAAGAACATTTGATAGTAAAGTATTCGGTTTTTATAGCATTGAAAGTGATCCATTCTTTTCCCTAGTTGCTAGAAACAATAAGTCTAATAACTGAACTAGTTATTCTTTATATTACTATTTAGAATAATAAAGAATAATAATAGCTATGACTTTTTCACTACTTAAATTTAGCTCTGAAGACTGTGGTACTTGTCATCGGATGAGCTTCTTTGATTCTAAGGTTTCAAACGAATTAGGTATTCAGTTTGTTAATGTAATGCTTCAGGATACTGTAATTTATAGAAAATATAGAGCAATATTGCTTAGACAATATCCAACAAAAGAAGGTATGGGCTGGCCAACATATTTGCTCGTAAATAATCCCGAAGGTGAATTCGAAATAATTGGTGAATTGAAAGGTGGAATTGCAAAAGGTGAATTCAGGGAGAGACTAGCAAAACTTATACCTGATTCTGAAAAAACTAATTAACAGGCTGCATTAAGCCACCACCACCAGAGTCTGAATCATCATCATCATTACCAGCATCAACAGTCATAAGTGTATATACACCCAACGCAATCAAACTTACTAAACCACTAAATAAGCTAAGACCGTATTGGTTTGTACTGATTTCTATGACTTCTACCAATTTTAATAAATTCAAATTTTGGAGAGCTTAGCAAGTTTTTTCTTCGTATGCGTTTTGGTGATCCAATTCTTTAATTGACACTCATTCAATCTGTCCACTCAACTATTTTTTTTTGATTCTAAATCAGAGCTCATAATAGTAAGCCATTCAGTCAATTGACTTAGAATTTTATCTCCATCCTGTAGACCAAGTCCTCGAATGGTAACAGATGAACATCTATCACCTTTTTTATAGATAAATCTTCCATGGAGATGATTAGGTAGACTTTTTCTAAGAAGTTTAAAGGCAGGTTCATCCATTATTGTTTCTAATTCTATATTTGGCTTAGTTAATTTAATTCTTGAAAAACCACATTTTTTAGAGATTATTTTTAGTTTCATGACCTCAATTAAGGATTCTACTGCTTTAGGTAGAGTTCCAAATCTATCTACCCAGTCACTGCATAGTTGTACTAATGAATAATTGTTTTCACATTGCGTTACTAATCTATAGGCATTTAATTTTTCTTCAGGATCTGTTATCCAATCACCGGGTATAAAAGCGGTCACAGGTAAGTCGATTTGAGTGTCATCGACGGATGGTATTTCTTGACCTTGAATTTCAGCAATTGTTTCCTGCAATAACTCCATATATAAATCAAATCCAATAGTTTCCATTTGTCCACTTTGTTCAATACCTAAAATATTACCAACGCCTCTAATTTCCATATCCCTCATGGCAAGTTGATAGCCACTTCCAAGATCTGTAAATTCTCTAATGGCTTTTAATCTTTGCCTGGATGAGTCATTTAATTTCTCATTACTTGGATAAAATAACCAGGCATGGGCTTGGACTCCACTTCTACCTACTCTTCCTCTTAATTGGTAAAGCTGAGACAAGCCAAACTTATGTGAATCTTCTATTAAAATAGTATTTACTCTTGGAATATCTAATCCGCTTTCTACAATTGTCGTACAAAGCATAATGTCTGCTTCTCCAGCATTAAACGAAAGCATTGCATTCTCTAATTCACCTTCATCCATTTGTCCATGTGCAATAAGTAATTTAAGATTAGGAATCATTAACTTTAGTTTTTCTGCTACTTCTTCTATACCTTTTACTCTTGGGACAATATAAAAGATTTGACCACCTCTATCAATCTCTTGAGATATTGCACTTCTGATTATTTCATTATCTTGTGGTGCTAAATGAGTTTTAATTGGTCTTCTTAAGGGGGGGGGTGTAGTTATTAGGCTCATTTCACGTACACCAGAAAGACTCATATATAATGTTCTAGGAATTGGAGTAGCTGATAAAGTTAAAACGTCTACGCTCTTTTTTAGTTGTTTAATCTTTTCCTTTTGATTGACACCAAAGCGTTGCTCTTCGTCAATTACCAAAAGACCTAAATCCTTATAACTTAATTTACTATTTAGTAGTAGATGAGTACCAATAACAGCATCAATTTTTCCCTCTTTAAGTCCTTGTAGAATTTCTCTCTTTTCGTTAGTATTTTTAAATCTATTTAATAACGATACTTTGATTGGATATGGCGAAAAACGATCAGTTAATGTTCGCCAATGTTGTTGAGATAAAACTGTAGTAGGAGCTAAAAAAGCAATTTGTTTTCCAGAAGTTATCGCTTTAAAAATTGCTCTAATAGCAACCTCTGTTTTCCCGAAACCTACATCTCCACAGACTAATCTATCCATAGGTCTTTCACTTTCCATATCAATCTTTATCTGTGATGTTGCTTTTGCCTGATCAGGAGTCAATGAATATGGAAAAGAATCCTCCAATTCTCTTTGCCATGGTCCATCAGATGGATATTTAAATCCTTTTTCTTTTGATCTTTCTGCATATAGTTTTATTAAATCTATCGCTACCTTCTTAACTGATTTCTTTGCTTTTTCTTTTATCCTATTCCAATTAGTTCCGCCAAGTTTATTAATTTTTGGTGAGTTAGAATTTGAATTTCTATATCTAACTAAACAACCAAGTTGATCTGCTGCTACACTTAATTTTCCATCTTGATATTTTATAACTAAATAATCTCGTGACTCACCATATATATTTATTTTTTCAATTTTTTGAAAAAGTCCAATACCATGATTTCTATGAACTACATAATCCCCGGGTTTCATTTTATTAGGATCAATCTTTCTACTTGCTGATTGCCTTCTCCTTCTAATGTATCCAGTTCTAATAATATTGGATTGACCAAAGAGTTCCTTATCGGTTATTAATACAATCTTCCATGTGGGAAGAATAAAACCTTCTATTTCACCTTCATTATCATTTTTAATTGCTACTGGCAATTTGTCATCAATAACATTTAATATTCCATTTAAATCGGTATTATTAGGGACAAATTTTGAATAACAATCGTGCTCTTCTAAAAGAGCAACGGCACGACTAGGTTGTGCGGAAATCATCCATACTGAAAAATTATTATTTATAAAGTCTTTAATTGATAAACTAATCTTTCCATACTGATTAGGAAGCCATTTATGAATCTTGCTAGAGATATTAAATGAATTAGTACTTAATTTTGAATCGTCTAGTTCAACCAGATCAACTCCTTTATATTCATCAATTTCTTCAAAGATAGAATTAATATGTACATGAAGATTGGGTTTATACAATAATTTGTTTTTACTTAAGGTGTCTATTATTTTTTTGTTTTCATCGTAACTTTCACTAACAATATTAAACCATGCGTTACCGTGAGATATTGCTTGTGATCTTTCATCAATAACGATAAAAAAATTTTTATCTAAGTAATTCAATAATGAGGCAGGTCTGTCAAAAACTACTCCAAGATATTTATTGGCAGATTTTAATGTGGCTGTGTTAACTAATACTTCATATTCATTTTCAGTTAATAAGTTACTTATATCTATGTCTTTAATTGATAATAGTCTATTAATTATTAAGGGCTCAAATCCAGTTGGTGTAATACATATATTATTAATTCTTTCTAATGATCTTTGAGAAATGGGATCGAATTCCTTTATTTTTTCTATTTGATTTCCAAATAATTCCAATCTAATAGGAAGTTCGCTGCTTACTGGAAAAATATCTAGTATGTCTCCACGTCGAGACCATGTTCCTTCTTGATCAATATTATTCATTTTCCTATAACCAGATTTAATTAATTCATTTGAGAGTATGCTTAGGTCAATTTCATCTCCTACTTTTAATTTAATACAATTTGATTTAAGAAATTCTAATGGTGGAAGATGTGGTTGTAATGCTCTCTCAGTTGCTATTATTGCAATACTTTCATTATTCCTAAGTTCTAATATATCGCTAAGAACTTGTAATTGTCCCCATAAAATCTCTGATGTTATTTCTGTTGAGTCATATGGAGATACTTCACTAGTTGGATATAAACAGGTCTTGTTCCATCCACAAGCTTTTACAAGCGGATACCATCTTGTAGCATCTTCTAATGTGGGCACAATAATTAATAAATTATTTGAAACTTTCTTGGCTAATGAGGTTGTGATTAATGCTTTTGCAGTTCTTGATGTACCTGTAAGTTTTAATCTTTCTTCTCTATTTATTCTTTCAATTAATTCATTTGTTAAAGAATGATTTTGTAATTTTTTTGCAACAGATTCTAGTGACACTACTTTTTAATCAATTAAAATTATTATTAGCATAACATTTTTTTTTGTTTATAGTTATTCTTCTTTGGATGTAGATTCATTGCTTATATCTTTAAGTTTATTAACAAAAGCTATTAATTGATCTTTATTTAGTTCTTTTCTTGACGATACATTAAATTCTTTTTTTAGAAATTCTCTTCCTTTATTATGATCCCAGGATAAAAGATTTAGTATATTATCGGATTCCTTAATTATCGTGTCGATTTTCAATTTATCACCTCCCTCATCCTTAACCTTGCTTATATTTTTTAAAATATTTAAATAATTAATAATCTCACTATATTTAGTAATTTTATTTCTATTATTATAACCAAATTCTTTTTTTAGAAAATTTAATTCATCTTCCCGCGACCATTGTAATCGATTCATTTCATAATCTATTTCAGATAGTTCCTTACTCCAGTCATTTGGAACATCATTTTCTAGATTATTTTCTAAATTATCATTTTGCTCTATACTATTAATTGACTTGTCTTTTTCAGTTATCAGTTTTATACTCTTATTTATACTATCTACATTTGATTTCTTATAATTTATTCTTTTATATAATCTTGATATTGCATTATCCTCAGCTGATTCAGCTGTTGATCCTTCACCAAGTGCACTCCCTAATGTCCTATCATTATCCCAAGCCTCTACAAGGACAATAGCTTTATTTTCTGATGAATGACATAGTTTAGATTCAATCCTCATAATCCTTTTAATTAGTACCAAATTTGATTTCTTAGAGTTAACATATACCAAATAGCTTATAAAAATACTCCCTTTTCCCGAATTTAATGGATTCAGCATCTCTTAGATCGTTAACTCCTTTACTTGATGGCATTGATAGGTGGGTAGAATTAGCCCCTCTTCTTCCTGTTATTGTTTCGTTGGAACTAGTTTTATCTGCTGATAATGCTGTAGCACTTGCCTCAATAACAAAAAGATTAAATAGAGTAGATCAACAGAAAAAAGCACTCAATATTGGTATATTTATTGCACTTATACTCAGGATAATAGTAATATTAACAGCGCAATTCGTTTTGGATTTTTGGCCTGTAAAGTTAATTGGTGGAATTTATTTAATATCATTGTCATTTTCCAAATTTATTTTTATTGATAATAAAGAAACTAAAGATATCAAATCAACTTCACAAGAAAAAAATAATACTAGCTTAATTAAGGTAATCTTATTACTTGCAATTACCGATTTGGCATTTTCTATTGATAGTATAACTGCCGCAGTTGCTATTAGTGATCAATTTCTACTTGTTATTACTGGTGCCATTATTGGTGTTATCGCATTACGTTTTACTTCTGGACTTTTCATAAAATGGTTAGAACTATATGAAAATTTAGAAAAGGCAGGTTATATTGCAGTAGGGTTAATTGGAATTAAATTGATTATACAATTGATTTTCTTTAATTTTATAATTCCTGAGTATTTGTTCTTCCTTGTAATGTTATTTTTGTTTTTATGGGGTTTTTCAGTTAAGAATAATCTTTAGAGATTTTAATCACTAACAAAATGATCATTATTAGTAATATTTGATTGAATTGACAATGTATAACCATCTGTTAATCTCTTACCTTCTAATTTACCTTTTTTTATTTGGATAAAATCATCCTTAGCTTTGATTAAAAGGCCTATATCTTTATTAATTAATGCAATATAACCGGGCACAATTTCTTTTCTATTAATTTCTCTTAAAATATTTTCTGTATTATTATATTCATTTTTTATGATACTAACTTCTAATATCTTTATACGCTTGCCATTAAAAATAGTGTATGCATTTGGATATAATCCCTTTATTTTATTGAATATTTTTCTACTACTTTGATTCCAATCGATTAAATAATCTTTCTTATTTATTTGCCTCGCATAGCTTGGAATACCTTTAAGATTTGATTGATCAGTTATATTTAGTTTTTTTATTCTCTCCTCCTTATTCAAAAATTGATATTCTTCAATAATTTTAAGTGATTTATTTAACAGTTGTGATGAAATCTTGCATAATTTTTCAGTAATGCTCTCAAGATTATCGTTGTCTTTTATTTCTATTTCTTCGCTTGTTAAAACTGGGCCAGTATCTAGTCCTTCTTCCATTGCCATTATGCAAACGCCAGTTCTAGAGTCATTATTTAGAATGCTCCACTGAATTGGCGCTGCTCCCCTCCATTTTGGTAGTAATGATGCATGGCTATTCCAGCAACCTAGATTTGGATGATCTAGTATTTCTTTAGGAAGTATTTGACCAAAGGCTACAACTAAATAAATATCAGCTTTTAAATCTAAGAGGATATGCTTTGTGTTCTCATCCTTGCTTATTGATTCAGTTGTAAATACAGGAATATTAAATTCTAATGCGACTTGTTTTACTGGTGAAGGGGAGAGCGTTTTACCTCTACCTCTCTTTCTATCAGGTTGTGTAACTACTGCAATAACATTATGACCTGCCTTTATTATGTAACTTAAATTTTCTGCAGCGTATTTTGGAGTGCCCCAAAAAATTATTTTCACGCTTCACCTGTTATTGAGATATCTTCCACCCAAACATGTGGACTTATACCTTGATGGGTAACAAATTGCTCATCTTCAATATTAACAATACTATTTAAAACTTTTAAAATATCACCAGCAATTGTTGCTGCTTCTATTGATGTTTTTATGCCATTTTCAACTAACCAACCGTCAAAAGGTAAGGAAAAAGATCCTTGACTAGCCTTTACTCCTGAATGAAGAGCTGATAATTCATCTATTAAAATAAATTTAGTTTGTGTTGTTTTTATACTTAATGAGACATCCTTATTCAATTCACCAGAACTTTTATTAATAACTAACCAATCAGGAGAGACAGAAACTTTGGCACCCAATCCAGCATGCCCAGTTGGTTTAACTCCAAATTTTCTGGCAGTTGCTTCAGAGTGAAGTAAGTTTTTTAAAATGCCAGACTGTATAAGGTTAATATTCTGTGTCGGAGTTCCTTCTCCATCAAAACTAAATGCTCCGATATTATCTGGATGAAGTCCCTCGTCGCTAATATTCAAACTTCTAACTGCCACTTGTGAACCAATTGAGTCTTCATTCATTAAACTTACACCGTCAAGAATTGATCTTGCATTAAACATTGAACTAAATGCACTTATTAACTGAAGAAAAGCTTCTGGTGTAAAACAAATTAAATATTTATTTGTTTCTACAGCTTTATAATTAAGATGACTAACTAATTTTTTTGATGTTTCTTTTATACATGAATCAATATCTAATTCCTTTAAGTTAGAATTTATTCTAATACCACCAGCACTCCTGGGTTTTTTGTTTTCTTCCTCACCTTTTGCATATAAATATATAGTAGATTGTGTTAGTTTCATAAATCTATTTGCACCTTCACTGTTTATATATAATCTCTCCATATAACTTTCACTCAGTCCGTTGTAAGGCACTGAATCAATTGATGGATGTGTATCTATCAACTTTTTTTCTGCTTTTTTTAGTATTTCAAGTAATTCATCAATTCCATGTTCATCGCTGATTTCAGAATTAATTTCTTTCAAAGGGGATTTAGCTAATGGAGAGAACTCAGGAGATTCCTTATCATTTCCAAATGAGCTGGCTTCGATAGCACCTCTAATTGCCTTCTTAATTCCATTATTTGTAAAGTCAGAAGTACTCGTTATTCCAACTTTATTCTGATCATTCCATACTCTTAATGTCATTGAATTACGAAGTGAACCCTTTAATTGCTTTGCATTACCTTGTTGAACTTGTACTGAAATATCTCTACTTGATGATGCACCTATGTCCCATTTATTTATCGACTCTTCTTTGCTATATTTCAACAAAAGATTATTTAATTTATCTGGATTTAATCCACTTGAGTTATTAAAATTAGATTCCTTAATCATTTCTATCTACCTCCAACTGTTATTGAATCAACCTTTATGTGAGGCTGACCAACCGTTACATTTACACTTCCACTCACAGAACCACAAAAGCCTGCAGCTAGATCTAAATCATTTGCGCACATTGATATTCTAGGTAATACTTCTTTGGCTTCTCCTATTAAAGTTGCCCCTTTAACTGGCTTATCAAGCTTTCCATTCTTGATTAAATACCCTTCCTCAACCGAAAAGTTAAATTGACCTGTTGGTCCGACACTTCCTCCACCCATTGATTTGCAATAAAGACCATTTTCAACACTATCTATTAAATTATCTGGAGAAAAAGATCCTTTTTTTATATAAGTATTTCTCATTCTGCTCGCTGCAGCAAAAGAGAAATTTTGCCTTCTTCCACTTCCAGTTCTTGAGTGACCAGTTCTTATAGAGCCGGCTCTATCTGAAAGAAATTTTTTCAGAACACCATTCTCAATCAATAAAGTGTTTTGTGGTTCCATTCCTTCATCATCCATCGATATCGAGCCAAAGGCAAAATTTGAAAGCCCTTCATCAACTGCACTCACAGCTGAATGTGCAATCTGCTCATTGACTTTGTCATGAAAAGGCGAAGTACCTCTTTCAATTTGTGTTGTTTCTAGTAGATGACCACATGCCTCATGAAAGATTACTCCTCCGAACTTATTGGCCAGAACTACAGGCATTTGACCAGCATCAACATATTCTGCATGAAGCATGTTTTGAGCACTTTCATTTAATTCATTTGCACTATTTTCAATATCCCAGTGCCTCAAATCATTGGGATTGCCAGAACTTCCATATCTTCTTGCTGAAGTGGATCTCTTCTTATCTTTAATTGCAATAACATTGATTCCAACTGTTTGGTGAAGGCGTATGTCTCTTGCAAAAACTCCGTCTGTTGCAGCAACAAGCACTTCTTGCCAATTTCTTGAATAACTCGCTCTTCGTACTTGTAAATTTGAATTCTTTTTTGCAAGAGTTTCTGTAGCCTCAATTAATTTTATTGTTGCTTCACTAAGTTCAGGAGTATTAGTTAACCATTGGTTTTTTAACTTGCCGAAATCCTTAAGCTCATTTAAGCCTTCAAATCTTTTTTTATTTGTAAGCCCAATCTGAAGTCCTAACATACCTAAAGCTTGACTTAAAGCGAAGAGTAACCCGCCTTCAGACAAATCATTGGTGCTTACAAAACCATCTTTCTTCCCAAGAAACACTCTTATACCCGCACCAATCCCAAAAGAGGGACTAACATTTGAAATATTGTCTTGTTCAGCAAGGAGTGAAATATTGTCAGATTTTTCGAGAAAAATTTCGACTAAGTCAGCACCAGCTGATTCACCAAGGGACAATAGTTCTTCAATTTTGGGCTTTAATGAATTGTCAAAATTATGAAATAACATATTGTCACTATGTTTTTTGAATTGTAATTCAGTCAATTTTGGTTTTTTTTTTTATTATGCCATTTGAAAGGCTTTACCGCGCGTTGCTATATGATTAAATTATTTTTTGTAATTCTTATATTTTAATTTTTAACAAAATTATTCATTTGAGATTATATGTATAAATATATTAATAAATTTAATTAGGACCAATCCATTTTTGTCCATTTAATCTTTGAAGAACTCTTGAAATTAATAATGATAATGTAGTTTTTTTCTCATCAATTAAAAATGATTCAACTATACTAGGCTCTGAATTAGACTCGGCTAATAATATAGTTTTATCAGATGTTATCAATTCCTTATTAAAACAAAGCCAGAACTTTCTTTGTTCCTTAAATTCACAAAATACCATCCAGCAAATGCCACCTACAACTGGTCTATTTCCATGGATTAGCTTAATTTCATTAATTTCGGATCCTTTGTCATTTAGAGATTTTTTTAAACCAGGGATAAAATGATTGTTAATAAAGTCGTCAAATGGTTTATCTTCTAATTTAGGAGGTTTAATAGGTTTGGCAGGTATAGAAGTTTCTTCTTTCTTTGTTGAAATCTGATTAGACTCTCTTTCTTTTGGTGTGTTTGAGTTTTCCATAATTTCACTTTAGCAGATAAATGATTGTTAGGATATTTTTCTATTATATATATTAGTTTTTTATGACTTACCAACTTTTATATGATTCATCTTCCCAGTCATTAGGTTTTAAATTATTGTCAGTAGAGTACTTATCAATATTTTCTTTATTATTAAGTTGATCATCATAATTAGTAAAAACTTTGTTTTCGTATTCGCTATATTCTTTGTTCTCGTGATATTTTATATTCAAATCTTTGTTATTACTGATAATTCTAAAACTAGCATTAATTGTTGGTAATGGATCATTGATATCTCTTTCAAATAATGTATTTTCAGACAAAGGACTATCATAATTATCATTTTTAAATAACATATCATCATCAATTTTTTTTATGTCATTTTCAGACTTCTTTTTTAATTGTTGGTACCTGGGCCTTGTAAGAATATAATTAATTAAATATGATAATGCAAAACCTGAGGATGTAGAAATTGCTATATATGTTCCCAAAGATATTTTTGGTGTTTGCCAAATTAATAGTTTTAATCGAGTATCATTTTTTTGATTATTAAATGATAAAAAAAGAATTATTACTATGGTTGAAAAAATTGGTATTAATTTAAATTGATAATTAGATTTCATCTCTTAGGACCACTCCAACGTTCAATACCATCTAAATGTTCTCCAAGGGAATCAAAAAGTCTAACAACAATGAAATCAATAATATCGTCTATTGACTTTGGATTTGTATACCAAGCTGGAATTGGCGGAACTATTAAAGCTCCTGCCTTAGCAATACGACTAATATTTTCTATATGAATTAAATTAAATGGTGATTCCCTTGGAGAAATAATTAAAGGTCTATTTTCCTTCAAGTGAACATCAGCACATCTTTCAATTAAATCAAGTGAAAAGCCTGAAGCTATTCTTCCTAGTGTTCCCATAGAGCAAGGAACAATAACCATACCCTTTGTCTTATGACTACCGCTAGCAATAGACGCTGAATGATCGTTCCAGCGATAACAATTTAATTCTCCAGATTTAACCTCCAATCTTTCTCTCCAATAATGACTTTGTGAGCTTGGGTCAATAGGAATATTTATATTTCGTTCACTCTTCGCAACTTCATATGCACCCCTACTCAATATTAAGTCTACTTTTTTATTACTTTTTAATAACAATTGGAGAGATCTTTCGCCAAGTTGTATGGCTGATGCTCCTGTAATTGCAAGAACTATACTTTTCATTTATGAATCAATAGTTACTTCATTACTATTAAGAATATTAGATTCATCATTTTCTAAATCTACAAGTACTAGATCGATTTGATTTTTAAGTATGTCAACTTTTAAAACTTTTACTTTTATTTGCTGGGCTAATTGATAAGTCTTTTTATTTTTTCTTCCAACTAAAAGATTCTGTCTTGATCTGTATTCATACCAATCATCACCAAGAGTACTTACATGAACTAAACCTTCAGCGTTTAATTCTGTGATTTCTGCAAAAAAACCATAGCTTTGTACACCTGTAATAACAGCAACAACTTCTTTACCTATTATTTTTTGTGCTTCTCTACCTTGAGCGATAGAAATTATATTATTTCTAAATAATTTTGATTTATTCCGAATATCGTTTAAATAAATAATTAGCTTTTCATCAGTATATTTCTGAATTGTCTCTCGAACTTTAAGGGTAAAAAGATCCCATTTAATTTGATTCCAACTATTCATTCTCCCTAATTCTATGGAAGTTTTACTTCGACTTGTAAGCTTATTTTTACCATCAATTAAAAGTGAACTTAATATGAATTGATTGAATATATTCCAATAGTTAAATGATGGACAACACCAAGGAGATTCAATTTTTTCTTGATCAACATGTGGTAGTTCTTTTTTTATCTCTTCATTAAAATTTGAAGTATTAATTTTTAAATGTATACCAGGTATAATATGTTTAGCTAGTTTTTGAAGAATTTTTTTCTCAGAACTTGCCTCAAATGATTTAATTAATTCATCCATCGTAGCAGTTCCGTCAATATTAATTGATATGTCCTTATCAATTGATATAGCTGACTTTGACAATTCATTTAATTGCCCCTGCTCCACCTCTTCATGTTGCTTAAATATAAAAGGTAAGTTATATCCAATTAAATGCTTTGCAAGTATATTATTGGATAATCTAATAAATATATCTAGCACTGATTGTGGATCATCAATATCAAACGACTTTGTCCAGCCATAATAATCTCTACTTGGAAATGCTAGCTGCATTTCACTTAATCTTTCTAAATTTGGTATCTCCTGATCTAACTTAATTGATCCATTCGAACACTGATTTAGTAACCTTGAGGTATGAAGAATAGTATATATAACTTCTATGCTTTCTTTTATAGGTTTAATCGCAATTGGTGTCGATTTAGAAGTTACTTTCCTCTTGTTAATACATTCAAGGTGCTTGGGTGTTATTAAATATTTAGGTTTAATTTGGCTAAGGGAAAAATTCCAATCAGTTATTTCTCCATTACTGCTTATGTCAAGCATTAATGTCAAGGCTTCACATACTTCATTTGGCTTGAATTCAGATACTTTTTTTAAGGATTCGCTTAAATAATCTAACCATTTGTTTCCCAAGCAAATAGCCTCACCTTTTGCCTTTAAATAATCATCTACTTTACCTCCGATATTTATTCTTTCAGCAACAGTTGGCGAGTGAATCCATATTCTTGTACCACCATCAAAAGGTTGGGCAAATAATGCAGGTAATGATGGTGAATTAATACTTTGCCAACTTTTGAATATTAATGATGGTTGCTCAGTAAAGTCTATTCTCCCTTTTGAAGGAATTTTCTTTGGTGAAATTCTTGGTGAATTGTGATTTTGTTGTATGTTATTTTTCGAGAGTAATATTTCTATATCTCCATTTGTACCAGCATTAAGTGGCAGTTCTCTTGTAATTGAGCCAACAGCACAATATTGGGCTAATGGATATTTTTCAATCCTAATTTCATAGATATAATCCTTAGTAGGTATTTTATCATCATTATTATTATTTTGTATATCTATAATTACAGGTATTCTGTCGTCTAATGGATAGGCTTTTAAGACAGAGTTTTGTTTGTCTAACTCAATTTTAGCTAGTAATATATCATTATGTCTATTTAAAATACACAGAATAGAACCCTCTGGAGCCCTTCTCTTTTGACCCTCTTTATTGATTTTGACAATCACTGTATCTCCATGCCAGGCATGATTTAGATTGCCTTCTCTAATATAGATATCTTCCCCGTGATCCTCTCTAACAACAAAACAATATCCCTTGCTGCTGCAACGAACCTTACCTTTTATATGATTATCTTCATTATTTAATATTAAATTTTCATTATCTATATATTTGATAACTTCTAATTTATTAAGTGCTTTTAATGCAACTTCAAGTTTTAGTTTATCATTTTTCTTTGTTAATTTAAGTAATTTCTCTAGCTTATTAACATCAATTCCATTAACTTTATCGATATTATCGAGTATGTTTGAAACAGAAGTCATAATAATTTTGCGATTGATTTAAATATTAGTTAATAAGTTAAATAACAACATTATCAATACTAATGATGAAGGATGGAATTTGAATCATAGTATTATTCATTAATATTTTCATTTAAGCTTTGAAGTAAAAGGTTGCCTCCAATATATAAGAATACTATTCCTGCGATCAATTTTAAAAAGAAAGCTGGAATTAGATTTGCTATAGATCCACCTGCTAAAGCACCTAATAATGTAGCTAATATAAGGGCTGTTGATGAACCCAGAAATACAGCTAATGGTTTATTTGTTGTACTACTCAATGTTATTGTGGTTAACTGAGTTTTATCACCCATTTCAGCTAAAAAAACAGTGAAAAATGTGGTAAATAGCAGTGTAAGTATCATTGGCTTAATTGATGGCTCTTTAGAAAGTCAAAGAAACCTTCCATTGAAAGGAATACTCCCAAACTTATCATAATTATTCCTGCTCCTAGGGTAAAGCGTTTACGTGGAAAATTATTTGCTATCCACCTACCTATTATTACTCCAAGGATACTAGTTGAAATTAAGGCCAGTGCGGCCCCGAAAAAGATTATTAATGGTCTACCTGACTGAGCCGAGAGCATTAATGTTGCAATTTGGGTCTTATCTCCTAACTCGGCTAGAAAAATCGTACTAAAAGAAGAAATCAATACTCCATAAAAAGTTGAAGAATCGCTTGCATCAGTCAATACATCTTTTGTTTTTGACTTAGAATGACCCATTTAACATTGCTAGAGAGATGTTATCTATAGAGATTAACTAGGATTATTCATCTATATCTTATAAAAAAAAAGTCTAATTAATCAAGTTATAAGCTAATTGTTATTCTGATCTTTTAGCTAATAATGTGGAAATATAGTGAGTTAGACAAATAATTGAAGAAATTCAAAATTTTAAAGAACAAATGAGACGAAACCATCTCTATTGTCATATAGGTCTTTTCTGACCAATGATCAATTTTTTTAATGATTGTGAACCTATGTCAGTTTGTTTAGTAGAATCTCCACAGTTATTAATTCAACATGGGAAACCTTTTACCTCTTGTAGCAGTCTTTCTTGCAGGTCCAGCCATTGTCGCATTGATTTACTACAGAAGGGGTGTTTAGAGTTTAGTCAGATTCCCCTAGTGCTATTTCAGCAAAGGAAAGAATTTTTTTAGCAAAAAGTTCTTCTTTTTTGCTTGAAAAATTTAAATTTTCAATAATATCTGAACTAATACAGTTTCCAATATTATTTTTAATAATAATATCATTATTTCCATTTAATTTACATGTATATAATCTATTATGTAGGTGAATATTTTTAATATTTGTGTGTTTTTTTACGTCTAAAATATTTAATTGAAGTTTTGAGGAATGTTTCCAGTTATTTTTTTCAATATGAAATGCAATATCAATTTTATCTTTGATCTGTAAATTTTTTTTATAATTCCATTTTATACCATCAATAATTCCTGTTCCATCACTAAGTGATAGCTTTGTATGTTTTTGATTTATTATATAAATATCTTCTAAAGTACATCCACAGGACCAAAATACAGGTTGTTCATTTTTCATCCCAAATGGACCTAATAACTCTAATTGATCATACAATTGATAGTTAATTTGCTTAAATTTTAAATGAGCTTCAGGCTTTATGACTTTCTCAATATTCATATTGTTTATTGCAACACATGCCAGTTTATTTAATTTGTTCTCCAATTTTTTTATATTTTCTTTTTTAATTGTAAATCCACCTGCAGCCGAATGACCTCCATAAGACTCGAGAAGATAATCACATTCATACAATACTTTATTTGCCTTTAATAGATGATTAGATCTAATTGAACCTCTGTATAAGCCATCATTGGCCTCAGACAAAATAGCTGTGGGTAAATTATATTTTTCTAATATCCTTGCTGCAACAATTCCTATAACTCCAATATGCCAATCACTCTTTGTGACAACAATAAAATTAGTTTTATTATCTTTAGTCTTATTAATAATATCGATTGCCTCATCTTCTATCTGCAAAGTCATTGTTCTTCTTAACTTATTTACTGCAATGCACTTGTTAGCAAGTTTATTTGACTCCTTTTCTGAGTTACTAGTGAATAAGTCAATAATTAATCCTGGATCATCAATTCTACCAACAGCATTAATAACAGGGGCAATTTTATAACCTATGTCATTTGTAGTTATTCCAGTTTTATCAAAATTCAATTTTCTAAAGATAGCTCTTATACCAATATTCTTACAATTTCTAATTTTTGGCAAACATTCCTTTAGCCATTTTCTATTAGCGCCTAATAGCGGTGCCATATCTGCAATTGTTCCAATACAAAAAAGTACATTAGCTGATGTATCATCAATATTTATTTTTTTTATATTGCAAATATACTTAGCCAACATATATGCAATTCCAACACCAGCTAAGTATTTGTAAGGGGAATCTATAGGTGCTTTTTCGGGATGAATTAAAGCAAAAAAATCTAGCTGTTTATCTGGGATTTTATGATGATCGGTAATTATCAAATCAATACCTAGAGATCTAGAATGCTGAATTGCTTCGAAAGCTGAAATACCATTATCTACTGTGATAACTAGCCTTATACCCTTTTTATATATTTCATCTATCATTTTTGTATTTAAACCATAACCATCTTCTTTTCTAGATGGAATATAAGGAATTGCATCAGCACCTAAATCAGATAAAAGTTCTACTAATAAGTAGGTACTTGTTATTCCATCGGCATCATAATCACCACAGATTGCAATCTTGTCTTTTACATTACAAGCTTGAATAATCCTCTCAGATGCCTTATTAAGATCCTGAAAATGAGAATCCATATTTGGGAGATTAGGGGGGAATAAATATTCATTTAATTCTTTTTCTATAATTATTCCGCGTCGAATTAAAACCTTTTGCAAAGTTTGGCTAAATATTAATTTTGATTTTAAATTAATATTTATTGGTTTTGGTAATATCCACTTCTTAATATCGTTATTTTCTTTTTTCAAAATTATGGCCTTTCTTGATTGTTTGCTAATAACAATTATATTTGAACAAAAGAAAATTTCATGAAAAGGTTATCCGCTGTTTTTTGGGATGTTGATGGAACGCTTGCCGACACAGAGATTTGTGGTCATAGAATTGCTTTTAACCTTGCTTTTAAGGATTTTGATTTGAATTGGGTTTGGAAGGAAGAGGAATATATCGACCTATTGAGGATTTCTGGCGGTTTAAATAGAATTATTCATTACCGAAATTTATCTAAAAAGGGCATAACTCTAGACCAATGCTCAGATATTCAAGATAGAAAGAGCTATCACTATAAAAAGTTAATTAAATCTGGTAAAATTAAATTGAGAATTGGTGTTTCCAGGGTTATAAAAGAACTTTGGGAAAATGATGTTGATCAATATGTAGTAACCACAAGTGGCAGAGAATCACTTGAACCATTTTTAACAAATTCATTTCCTGATTATAAAAAATATTTTTCACAAATTATCACTTTTGAGGATGTTAAAAACCATAAACCATTTCCAGATGCTTACAAATTGGCATTAAAATTAAGTAATAAATCACATTTGGAATGTCTAGCAATTGAAGACTCTGAAATTGGAGTTCAATCAGCTATCTCAGCTAATCTTAAGTGTCTTTTAACACTCCCTCCATGGTCTTCTTATGGGGTTAAAATCTGTCAATCTGCTAATTCCTGTGTTGACAGCCTCGGAAGTATTGAAAAACCTTCAAAGTTGATTTATGGTAAATCATTAAACAATAGAAACGTAGACTATTGTTATCTTAATAATATTATTAATTAAGGATATGCAAAAAACAAACTTAAGAAAAATAATAGATGCGATAACTAAATATTTTTCACCAATTATATCGGACTCATGGAGCAAAAGAAGTTTATTAATTATCTCATTATTATGTGGTTTTTATTTTACAAATAGTTTATTATCATTTTTATTAGATAAATCTGTTAACACAATCTTTTTAGCTTTAATAACTATTTTGTTAATGGAATTTGTAATTAGATCATTACTAGTACCAAAAAAATCTTATTTTTTCAATTTAATTCTAATAATTAATAATTTTAGGATTGGTTCTACTTATGCCCTTATTCTTGAAGCATTTAAGCTTGGCTCATAATTAATCAATCTGAATCTTCTTCTGAAGTTTCATTCATTGGGTAAACAAACCCCTGAGCTCTTCCTGTAAGAACCGATTTTCCTATTGATAATGCTTTCTCTGCTGCAATTGCAGCTTTCCCCTTCCAAATAGCATGTCTTTGATTCCTTTTTCCTTTAGAGGTCTTTTTCTTAGGTACTGCCATTTCTGTTCAACTTGTTTTGTTTATTTTATAACGTCATACTCCAATTTATCAATAATTCGCATATCAATTAACTGACATCTTGTTCCTTTCTCTACAAAATCACTACTTAGCCTTCATGATGGCTATAGTTGTATATATATCTTTTTGAATTTATAGTATTATTCATCATATGAATAACAGTTATAGTCAATTAATTATAGATATCGAAAATGGCAATATTGAATCCATTATCTTAATTCCAAATAGACGTGAGGTTATTGTTAAAACAAGAGATGGAAATCAGAAATTAATTCCAATATTTTACAATGATCAAAAAATACTTAGGTTGTCTGAGCAATTTAGCGTCCCTCTAACCGTAAGAGATCTTCGGTCAGAACAGCGACTTGCTAATTTCATAACTGGTTTTGGATTGTCATTATTGTTTATTTTATCTATCTCATTTTTATTAAAAAGATCATCCAAGTTATTAAATAATATGCAGAGTTTTTCTCGCAGATCCTCAGAGGTTAAACCTGAGGAATTGGATAGAATTACCTTTGATGATGTAGCTGGATTAAACGAAGAGTCAGAAGAATTAAGAGAAATAGTATGTTTTTTAAAGAATCCACAAATTCTTATTGATCTCGGGGCTAAAACACCAAAAGGTATTCTCGTTGTTGGTCCTCCTGGAACTGGAAAGACTTTAATGGCACGTGCTATCGCTGGTGAGGCTGGTGTACCTTTCTTTTCAATTTCCGCTTCTGAATTTGTTGAAATGTTTGTAGGTGTCGGCGCTGGACGAGTAAGAGAACTTTTTAGAAGTGCTAAGGAAAAATCACCATGTATTGTTTTTATTGATGAAATCGACTCTGTTGGTAGACAAAGAGGTGCTGGCATAGGGGGAGGTAATGATGAACGAGAACAAACACTTAATCAACTTCTTACCGAAATGGACGGTTTTGCTCCAAATAGCGGAGTAATTGTTATCGCAGCAACAAATCGACCAGACATACTTGATGGGGCATTAACGAGACCTGGGAGATTTGATAGACGAATTGACATAGATCTTCCAGATAGGAAAGCAAGATTTGATATTTTATCTGTTCACGCCAGATCAAAACCTCTCTGTGAGTCAATAAGTCTTAAGGATTTGGCTTCAAAAACACCTGGTTTTTCAGGGGCTGATCTCCAAAATCTTCTTAATGAGGCAGCAATACTTACTGCTAGGAAAGATAAACTTTGCATAACAAACTATGAGCTAGAAAAAGCTTTAGATAAAGCACAATTTGGATTGTTAACTAAGCCGCTTTGCGACATTACAAAAAAACGACAAATCGCTTATCAAATTATTGGAAGAACACTTGTAGCGTTATTAATTCCTACTACTGACAAATTAGAGAAAATTTCCCTATATAAATCATTAAGTACAATCTCTGGTACAACCCATTTCACTCCAGATGAAGAAATAATTGACAGTGGACTCCTTACCAGAAATTATATTTACAACAAAATTGTCATTTCACTAGGAGCAAGAGCCTCTGAGATCATTATATATGGAAGTAATGAGATAACACAGGGGTCGCAAAAAGACTTAAGCGATGTCTATTATTGGGCAAAACAAATGGTTACCAATTATGGTTTCTCTGATCTAGGTCCTATTGCTTTTGAATCCGAAAACGATACTGTTTTTTTAGGAAGAGATCTAATGAGTAATAGAAAAGAATATTCACAGAAAACTAGTAAAAAAATTGATAAGCAAATAATATTAATAGCTAATAAAGCAATAAAATTTGCTATTCAACTTCTAGAGGATAAAGTTAACTTAATGGATAAGCTAGTTGAAGAACTAATAGATAAAGAAACACTTGATGCTGATTATGTAATAAGTTCACTCAACAATTTCTTATCTATAAAACAGTAGAGTTTAATGTTAATTGATCATCTTATAATGCAGAAAAATATTCCTTACTACCTTTTGGATCTTCTTTCATAGTTTTATCGCCAGGTGTCCAACCAGCAGGACATACTTCATCAGGATGTGATTCAACATACTGATAAGCCTGTAAAACTCTAAGTGTTTCATCAATATTTCGTCCTACAGGAGCTTTATTTATTGTTGAATGCATAATCACACCATTTGGATTAATTATAAAAAGTCCCCTATCAGCCTCACCATCTTCATTTAAAACATTGTATGCCTGACAAATTTCTCTCTTAAGATCTGAGACTAGAGGATAATTTATATCACCAATTCCACCTTGATTTCGTGGGGTTTGAATCCAAGCCAAATGTGTAAATTTACTATCAACTGATACACCAAGTACTTCAGTATTTTTGCTGTTGAAATCACTATATCTATCACTGAAAGCAGTAATTTCAGTAGGACATACAAAAGTGAAATCCAATGGGTAGAAAAATAAAACAACATACTTACCTCTGTATTGAGAAAGTGTGATGTCTTTAAATTCTTGATCTACGACCGCAGTAGCAGCAAAGTCTGGTGCTTGCATGCCTACCCTGAGGCACTCATTTGTCGTCATGGGATTTAATAAATTTTTAATTGGTTTAGAGGTTGGAAAAATACCCCTTTTCCTATTTATAATTTATCATGTAAAGTCGTTTCAATGATTTTCCATTTATTATTATTGCCATATCCAACAAAAATGCAAAAACACATATCCTGGGACCCTTCGCTAGTCAGAAAGTATGGATCATCAAACCATTTAAAGTTGTTAAATCAGTTAAGAAATGAAGTCACGAAATATCCATTAAACAAAAAGAAAGATTTAGCATTAAAAGATAAAACAAATAATTCTCAATACAAGAACAGCCAATATTCAAGTATTTCTCAATCCCTAACCTCTTCAGAAAGTAATAGCAGCAATGATAAGAATATTAATCAGAATTTGGGTACTATTTATAAGTCAAATCACAATTCCTACACAAATGATATCAAAATAAAATCAATAAAGGAAGCTGAATGTGAGGATTTAATTAGTTTAGATTCGACAACTAATAACAAAAACGAATCACCCACATCAAATATTAGCTTTAATAACACTAAAAATTTTAATATTCATAAAAATAATATTTCATCCGATCCTGTTAACTCAAAAGATAATAAATTAAATGATAAAATGAACGAATCATTATCTTTTAATGATAGATTAAATAGAATTGATATGAAATAGTTTATATTTGAAGATAGTAATTTGATTTATACAAAAAATATATAGAATTTAAAGTTACAAAAATAATATAACTTTTATAAAAAAAAATTAATGTCAGTGGAGAGACTTGAACTCTCGACCTCAGCGTTATGAATGCTGTGCTCTAACCAGCTGAGCTACACTGACAATCAAAATGCAAGATGGAAAAAGGATTTAGCAAGCAATACTAGCTTAACTCACCTAAAGGCTTTTGATCTAATACCATCTTGTATTCATTAAATATACTAATTCAGAGAGTTCAAAAGCGGAAGACTTGCTTGAAATATTTTTGACGGTTTAGCATTGTTTTCCACCTTATTTTAATTATTCACGGTCTTCGATCTGAATAGTTGCCTTTTTTCATTAATATTGCTAATAATTGAATGAGGGTGATCGGAACATGCAGAAGCTTCCCCAACAGTTAGCTTCGTCATCCTCAAACAACTCCACCACTAACCATAAGCCAAATTTAAATATACACATCATATTTTTTTAATTATAAATTGATTAAAATATATTCAAAAATTACTTTCATATCTTTTTATATAAATAAATAATTTATCTATTTGTAATTAAATTTATGAAATATTAATATTTTACTATTTAATTTATTTTTTAATAAATATATTAAATAAATAAGGCATTAAAAAAAACTTAACTGTATTAAAAATAGCTGGTATAGTAAGTAAATCAAGATTAGGATAATATTTTCATTATCAATTTGATTAGTTTTAGATTTTAAGATTGTTATTTACACTTCATCATCGTCATTCCCTACTCGAATTTCAACTCCTACGCAGGTCCCGAGAAACACTATAAACAAACCAATAATAGTTTTCCAGACTCCTATATGTATTGAGGAGTCATCTATTTGAAAGAAATCTGGAATCATTTACCAATAATACATCTATTTATCCTCTTCCCAATCTTCTTCTGCTTTATCAAGAATTTCTTCAACGGTATTTTCAAAAGTTTCAGCTACAGATCGCAACATTTTTGATATTGTTTCATCAGGACAGGCTAAATCCTTTTGAATCCCCTCTGCACAGTCTTTTATGTCTTCCCATGCATCAACTAGTACTTGAGAATCAACTGGTTTCCATTCTTCAGCCATCTTTCAAAACCTCCTTTATTTATTTAATGAATTTCTTAACTCTTCAGGATATTAGCCATTGATTTGGTATCAGACAGTTTTTGTCGTGATCTTGCTAAAGAAATGAATTATTGTCCTGAAATAACTAAAGATAAGAATCATTCGCTGAAAAAGTAGTAATGCGATTGATGCCAGATTACTAATAACGCGTGTCAAAAGTCATAAGTAACCTTCTATTCATTCGCACATAAACAGGGTAAGTGCATCGTCTGGTGTTATTTCCGTAAATGTGAATGAAGCTCGTAACAACAAAAAAGCGTAGGGGGAATTCTGAAGCTTCATCGCAATAGAATTTTTATAGACAAAAAAAGAAAGCTCAAATCGATGCAACACTCTCATGAAAAGAAATTCAAGCATTGAGAGAAAAAGCCATAATTTCTGATTTACCCAATTCAAAGAAGTTTCAAACCTTGAATTCTTATTTACGAATTTTGAAAAGCATCTATAACTAAGAGTAGAGATTCATTTTTCTGATCATGCTTCTACCTAAACCAGTACGCCCAGTTGATTCTGAAAAAAAAGGAAAGTAGAATTATCGATATAATAAGAATTTAACTCTTTTTACGTTCAGATTAAAAATATTTATATAAAATCATTGGTATTACCAATGATTTTATTTTATTGAATATTTATTATTACTAACTATTAATAAAAAAAGTCATATTTATTACAGGAAATTTATTAAAATAAATTTGTATATTGACATTCAAAATATGTTTGTCAGTGTTAATTATAGTGTAATTGACACTAGGGCTTAACTCTTTACATCTGTTTCATGAAGACTGCAATTAGTAAACTTCTAAAACTAAGGTATATAGCAGAAAATTCCTTAAATAAAACTTCTGAACTTAAGCAGGTATTTGCCCAAATAGAGGCTACTATCTAAAGAGCAGAAACTCAAAAGGTTAATAAAAAAAAAGAGATTACTAAATAATACTAATGTGATCATTTGATTTATTATACATATTAATGAAATCTAGTCTTGTCTTAATACTTAGAGGTTTTAAATCTTGACTTTTCCTTTAGCTATTTATGGGTTCCTATTTTTAGAATAATATTATGTTATCCCAGATACTGCCAATAATCAAATTAAAATAAATGTCCTAACTAAAGAATTATTGAGTATTATTTCAGGCAATAAACATTAGTGGATTGATTTATCATATATGTTGAATTAAATTCTGTGAAAACAAAAAAGAAATATTCCAAACAAATAAAAAAATAAATTGATTAGATTGCCATAAAAATAATTAGAACAAACAATATTCTATATCAAGATATAAAATATATTTTAATTCTTTTAATGAGATATAAAATAATGCAGAATCAATGATAGTAAAATACCTGACCACAATCCCTTAATCCATACTAGGACAAGCATCTGGTAATTACTCAAGCGGAAATGATTCTGAATCGCAAGTGCTGCACGCTTATCAAGCTCACGAAATGAAAAGGATTTCTTATTTTTTGTAATAAATAATTTTCTAATCATTGTTGGTATAGTTCCCTAATCTCTATGTTACCTTCTTTATGCCATAAAATATGAATTACTAATCTAATATATTGCAATCTATAGAATTTACTTATTTATATTTTGTATGTATTTTGGCACATTTTGAAAATAGAGTATGAGAATTTTAAGTGAAAATCATTATTCCAATTAATTAACATAAACATATTATGTATAAAGCACTACTAATTTAATTTATTGAGATTGGTTTTTATCTAAAATTTATTAGCATAATCAAAAGTAAATCAAAAAAATAATTGTTTTACACTTATGACTACTTGAATTAAGAAAATACATTGTTATATTATAAATGATTTTATGAAGTAAGTTTTTTAAGGTATGCATTTATTATTTAATTTGCTAGAACTTGAAGAGAAAGTTAATAACATTACAAATTATTTTACTAATAGTGTAAATATTGCTAATAATTGTAATTGTCAGCATTGCGTTGAAATCAAAAATCAATTAAATCGAGCTGAAAAAAGACAGTGTGAAATACTTAGCGAAACCTCATTAGAATGAATCAATCAACTTTTTAAATATAAATATATTGGCTTATAATTTTTTATTATTATATGGAATTACAGGAATAGTTACTCTAGTACTTTTAATATAATTATTTACTTCAAGCGAATTAGTCTCAGCACTGTTCGTTTTAAGATTACTGCGATCTTCTGGCGTATCTATTTTAATCTGTTGCTTATTCGCTTCTATATTAATAAATAAAAAGTAAATAAATATAAGAAAAAGGTAAGGGAATGAATTTTTTAAATATTTAAACACGGATAAAAAAGATTTCATATAAATCATATATTTTAATAATCTAATAATTTTATTATATATTAATATGATTTTTTTTTCAAGTAGAATCCAAAGTTGTTTTAAATATTGGATATTGTAAATTGAAATAATTATAATACTGTTCCATATGCTTATATATTTTAAAAGTTTTCATTATTGATAGTTCGGTTTACTGAACTATCAGTAATGAGTTATTTGTTTATAATTATTTTTTATAGTTATTAAAATGAAATCAGAAAAAATTGAAGCTGCAGAAAGACGTATTAATGAATTAAAGACTCTCATTAAGATCTGGTCTGAAAAAAAATAATCTCACGTTTTAATATTAATTACGTTAGGTTTACGGAATACCTAAAAAAAATGCTTTCTCTTGCTACAGCACTATTTTTTCCGGACTATGGAAGTTCTGGTGTTCCATGGGATTTAGTATTATTGCATTTTTATTTTTTTGTGATTTTCATTCCTTTTCTCATTATTTATAACGCGGCTCGAAATTCTGATTTTGAAAATCCAGATAGAGTTAAAGATCAAACCACTAGATATCCAGACTTGCATCCTCGAGCCTAAATAATATTAGCTGATTTTTCTTAAATATAAGTCTTCATAGTTTTTATATCATTCCTCGATTGCTTCTATCCATTCTCTAAATTCAATATGAATTGACATTTTGTTATAACCCTCAATTTGGGTAAGTCTTTTAATTGTTGAATTAATAGTGACTTCAATACTATTTAATAATGTTTTTTTTGTCATTAAAATAAAATTTAATTTTTTCTAATTTCCTTTTTATAAAAGTGTAATTAGTAAAAACCGTAATTTAGTCAATTTTTTAATTTTAATTAATTGAATATTTTTGTAAAAATAAATATTGATAGTTCTTATATTGTTTTATACGGATAAGGTTAAGTTAAGAAACTAATTTTGATTTTTGTAATAAATGAAACTGAAAAGTGGTTATTCTTGTTTAATAATAAAAAAAATTACTAATTTTATGTCACGAAGGCAATCAGGTGCAATACAGGCTGTTGAGGTAATGCTTAACGGATCTCTAAAACGACTTGATAATCTGAAGGGCATGAACAGAGAAGCCCTTTACGATGAATATAAAGAATGGCTGGAGGTAGATGAAAATAATTTAATAAATGATGGAGTTTTGTACTGTAATTATCTAGGCTAAAAAACTTATTTATTTGCTTAGTAAATTTAATTGTAAACATGTTGAATAACAAACTATTCCACATGCTACGGATAAATTCAAACTTCTAACTCCGCCAGTCTTTTTTTGATTCTCACCTCCTGGCATTGGTATCCCAGCAACTATTTCACACTTACTTATTATTTTATCGGGTAATCCTGTATCCTCTCTTCCGAATAAAAGTATATCTGTATCTTTATAAATAATATCTGAGATTAAATTATTACTTTTTTTGGTAAGAGCAATAATCCTTGAGTTGATAAATAATTTTTTATACTGTTCAAATGATTCATATAAATGTACATCTACATCAGGCCAGTAATCCAAACCAGCTCTTTTTAAATATTTATCTTCAAAGCTAAAGCCAGTCGGCTTTATAATATCTAACGGTAAATTGAAGGCTAGGCATGATCTACCAATTGTTCCAGTATTTTGGGGAATTCTTGGTTCAAATAATGCGACTCTTGGACGAGAACTATTTAATGAATTCATGGTATGAGATCACCATATTTATCCAAGTCAATTGCAGTCCCATTGATAGCAAGCCACCTTTTTTTTGATTGACGACTTATCAATGAGGTTAAGGTGCTATGACGTTCACGAAATAAATGACCTATTGATGTGGCAGGAACAATTCCCCAGCCAACTTCCTCAGAAACAACAACTATGCATAAATTTGCTTCTGAAAGGCAACTAAGAAATTTAATTTGGAAATTATTCCATTGCTCGTCATCTTCTATTAGGTGCTGCTCAACTAAGCCACCTAATGAATCAATTAATATTGACTCATTTCCCACAATCGATTCAATAGCTTGGCAGATGTCTTTTGGATGCTCAATAAGCTTCCATCTATCAGGTCTTCTCTTCCTGTGAATATCTATCCTAACTTGCCAATCTGAATCATTTGGTCTTGGTTTTGATGTCGCTATGTAAGTGACGGGATCTTGCTCGGTTATTAAAAATTCAGCTAATTTACTTTTTCCACTTTTTGTCGGTCCAGTGATTGATATGAGTCCTTTATAGTTTTTGGCTATTGGTGTGATCATATTCTGGGCTATTGGATAAATCTATTAATAGTGTTTTTTTATATATTATATCGATATAGCTTCAAAATTAAAGGTATGCATTGATATGTATAATAAAGAATCAATATATTTATTTAAAGTTGATTGAATAGATAAATGTATAAAATTTCTAGCTTGGTTATAATATTTGGATCTTTTTTATTAATTTTATCAATTATAAATATTGTTAATGCTAATCAAGTGAATCCAACTTTAGTTAGAGCAGAGACAATATCTGGTATGGCTTCAATAGCTTTAATAACTATTGGTTATCTCTGGACTGAAATTAACCCTATACAACCTTCTAAGGCTAACTTGGATGGAAAGGAGGGTTTCGAACTTTGTAAGAATTTAACAGACGATCAAAGAAATGAATTAGCCTGGGGAAGCAAGCAAATACTTACTGCAACAGCAGCTAGTACAGTATTAATATATTGGGATAATAAAGTAATACTTAGAAGAGGCTTGATTTCTGAAAAAATATTTGAACCTGGAGAAATATGTAAAAGATCAATTGATCAAAACCGATTAATCTCATTAGTTAATACTGAATTATTTCCGGGAAGACATGAGTTTGATGGCGTTTTAAATAATTTACCAGCAGTGATTGTTTATCCTCTTAAAAATAGAGGCCTCACAATAGTTGGAGGTTGGTCAAAGAGATCGTTTACTAATTCAGATGAAAAATGGATATCAGGATGGTCTGATAAGTTATACGTACTACTCAGTAAGTAGGAAGTTAATAGTAGTTTCCACCTGTTTCTCATTAGATGTAAATAATAAAGTATTATCTTTTTTAAACCATTTTGCAAAGTCAGATTTAATTTCAACGTGATATTCCTCTTCACCTTTTGAATTATATATATATCTATTGAATTCACTATTGTCGATTTTAAGTAGGCTTGAATCAATATTATACAATCCATTAGTTGCCTTTATTCTAGTATTATCAAAATTAATATTAACTGGATTATTTATATCAATAATAGAGTTATTTAAATTCCAATCAAAAGAATCAGTAGTGATATAGTAATCCTGGTTGTCAAGAAATGATATGTTTACACTATTAAAAACTCTAATGGAATTAGTTAAATTGTTGAGAGTTGAATTGCCAGACTTAACTTTAAAGTCTTGACCATTTTTATTAAGTAATTCAATTGAGCTTTCAAATATATCAATATCATTCAATGTTGGGTCAATTATGGCTTTAGGACTAGTGATTCTTACGCTGGTTTGATTATTAGGATTTTCTTGAAGTAGTTCAAAATCATTAATGTAGCTTTTATTATCTATCTGGGTAGATGATTTATTTGATTTTTGACACCCAAATAGAGGGCATGTAGTAATTAATAGCAGAAAATAAATCGGTAAATACTTCACTAGACAGAATTCTAATTAAATTCAATTTTATCCATTACAGGACAAGGGTCGTGTAGTTCATTATCAGGATCTAACAAACCCCAATGTAATGATTTTTGAAAGTTAATAGCAGAAGAATCAATATTTAATTGATTTAATATTCTAATACTTAAATTGGGTACAAAAGGATTTAGCAATATTGCAATAATTCGGCAAGATTCTAGTACAGAATATATATCAAGAGCAACAATATCTTTATTTGTTATATCTTTAATTAGCTTCCAGGGTGCACGATCATTTAGGTAAAGATTTGCACTATTAGCTAGATCTATAATTGCATTTGCTGCATTTTTAAAATTGCTATCCTTAAATGATTGCATATATTCATTTATTTTTATCTCTGATTGAACTTTAAGAGGAGATTCAGATAATAAAGAATTATCTATTGGAATTTTATCATTAAACCATTTTTTAGACATTGTAATTGTTCTGTTTAACAAGTTACCAATGGTATTACTTAAATCACTATTAACAATATCCACAAATCTTCTCATTTGAAAATCACCATCTTCACCAAATTCAATATCTCTCAAAAGATACCATCTCATCGCATCTATACCCCCATATTCCAAGAGTTCAATCGGGTCGAGCACATTACCTAATGATTTACCCATTTTTTGCCCTTCTCGTGTTAAAAACCCGTGCCCAAAAACACTTCCAGGTGGTTTCATACCAGCAGAAAGTAGCATTGCTGGCCAATAAACTGCATGAAATCTGAGTATATCCTTGCCAATTACATGTACATTTGCAGGCCAATTACATAACGAGTCCTCGGTGAGTTCAGGAGAGTTTTGATCACGAAGAGATCCACTAATATAACCTAATAAAGCATCGAACCATACATAAAAAGTGTGATCATGGTTTCCAGGAACATTTATGCCCCATTTTAAGTTTACTCTAGAAATTGAGAAATCCCTTAATCCTTTTGAGACGAAATTGTTAATTTCATTTTTTCTACTTTTAGGTGAAATAAAACCATCAATTTGAATTAATTTTTCAATTTGCTCTTGGTATTTTGATAATTTAAAAAATAAATTCTCCTCATCTCTCCATTCTAATTCCTTTTTATGAATAGAACATATTGGGCTTTTATCATCCTCGTCTACATCTTTATATTCTTCACATCCAACACAATACCAACCACTTTGTCTACCCATATAAACATCATCAGATTTCAAAACTTTTGAATAAAATTGATGAACTAATGAAGTGTGATCTTCAGAGGTTGTTCTTACAAAACGATCATAACTAATATTTAATTTATCCCATAAATACTTATACTTTTCAGTGATTTCATCACAATGTACTTGGGGTTGAAGGTTTTTACTTTCTGCCGTTCGCTCTATTTTTTGACCATGTTCGTCAACACCAGTAAGAAAAAGAACTGTATTTCCACTTAGTCTTTGAAACCGAGCTATTGCATCACAGGCGATTGTTGTATAAGAACTACCTAGATGAGGCTTGTCATTAACATAATATAGTGGTGTTGTAATTGTGAATTTCATATAAATAATATATTCTAATTATTATATTGTATTTTTATAACTCTTGCACACTTATGATGATCGCTTATTTTGATAATGAAATTAATTCAAAAAATATTATATCATTGTTATTATTATTGACTATATTTTGAACGTTAAAACTCTCACCGATATTTAAGTTCTTTTTTGATTTTAGATGACATATAGTAGAAAAATGATATTCTATAAAGAATAAAATACAAATACATTTATATTTGTTTATCCAATTTAGTAAAATCACGTTATATTCCTTAAACGAATTTTTTTTGAACCATTTAATCAGCCAATATTTTTGATCCTCTCTATATCTCATAATATTTTGTCTTCCTTGATTATTAATCTGAAGAGTCATTTGCTCAACATCTTCTTTAGATATAAGTTCTTTATTATTTAGATATTTATTTAGTTGGTAGTTAACTAACAAGTCAGCATATCTTCTTATCGGTGATGTGGCATGTAGATAAGATGTCAATCCTAAACTCGAGTGTCCCATGGGATTTATCGAATAATAAGACTTACCCATAGTTTTTTTAAGTACAAAATTGTATAAAACTTTATTATCCGAATCTTGAATATTATCTTTAGAAACTTTATCTATACGTTGTTGGACTCTATATGGAACAGGGATTTTATTGACCTTAGTAAAATTTGAAATTAGATTTCCATACAGGATCATTGCTTCACTTATTAATTGTCTCGATAACGTTGGATCTATTATCTTAAGGGTGGGATTGTTATCTTCTACAATAATCTTTCCAAATGATTCTAATATTTCCATAGCACCTGAATTCCTTCTCCAACATTTTCTACTTTGTAAAATTTCAGAGATAATACTTAAATCTTCTTCTTCTTTTGGCGCATAATCTATTAGTTCATCAGCTTCTGTATAATTTAACCTGAAGTCTACTTTAATAATACTCTGGACTATTTCTGTAGAAAAAACACTACCGTCTTCATTGAAAATAATACCTAAACTTAATGATTCTCTCTTTTCTTTATCACTTAGACTAAACACATCTTTTATTAAAATTTCAGGAAGCATATAATAAGTATTAGTTGACAAATAAACAGTTGAAATAAGCTTCCTTGCCTTCTTATCAATAGCTGATTGATATTCAAAATATGAAGCAGGAGAAGCAATGTGGATCCATAACTTATGCTGATAAGATATTTTCTCCAAAGAAATCGCATCATCTATTTCAAACGTTTGAGAATCATCTATTGAATAGGTTTTAAGATGTGTAAGGTCTTTAACTGAGGTATTTACATTATTTATTTGGTGAAATCTAGAAATTATATCTTTAACTTCATTATCTATAATTTTATTGCACATTCTATTATTAATAGAATATTGATTTACCCTTCTGGATTAACAAAAGGAAGTAAAGCAATAATTCTTGCTCTTTTAACAGCTGTTGTTAAATCCCTTTGTTGCTTAGCTGTTAATCCAGTAAGTCTTCTAGGTAAGATTTTTCCTCTATCTGTAATAAATTTCTTTAATAATTCTACGTCCTTATAATCAATAGGATCTCCAGGCTTTATAGGAGAGAGCTTTTGTTTGAATAGTGAATTAGTCATTTTTAAAAAGTGTATAAAAGGAAATGATTATTTGATTTCTCTATGAATAGTCATCTTATTTAATTCAGGGCAGAATTTTTTAAGTTCAAGTCTCTCAGTAGTGTTCCTACGATTTTTTTCTGTGGTGTATCTAGATACTCCTGCAGAACGCTTTTCTGAGCTAGGTACAGATCTAGACTCAGTACATTCTAAAGTGACCACTATTCTGGTACCTTTTTTAGCCATATGAACTTAGCTCAACTTTTGTGAGTCTAGGGAACAAAGTACAATCTTACTAGGCTAAGCACCCTTTTTTATAAATTCATTTGAGCACCTATGTTTAACTCCCGTAAGAGCAAATCATGAAGGTATCAGTTTCTTGGCTAAAAGATCTTGTCGAATTTAACAATGATATTGATGAATTGGCTGAAAAGCTTTCAATGACTGGCTTTGAAGTTGAATCATTAGAAGACTTATCAGCCCAAGCAAAGAATGTTGTTGTTGGTTTTGTTGACCAAATAACACCACATCCAAATGCCGAAAAGCTCAAAGTGTGTTCAGTAGATGTTGGTTTACCCAAAAAGCTAAGTATTGTTTGTGGTGCACCAAACGTAAAAGCCGGATATCACGTACTAGTTGCTAAAGTTGGAGCCTATTTATCGTCAAAGTCATTAAATATAAAATTATCTAATTTACGCGGAGTAGAAAGCGAAGGAATGATTTGTTCATTGGATGAATTAGGGATTGAAAGTAGTAATGAAGGGATAGAAATTCTAGAAGAAAATGAATCAAATATCCCTCCAATTGGTTCAACTGCTGCTGAGTACCTTGGCTTGAATGACACAATAATTGAATTAGCTATAACTGCTAATCGACCTGATGGTATGTCTATGGTTGGTATTGCACGAGAAATATCTACAATAACAAATTCTAAATTAACATTGCCAATATTAAATTTTAATAATGACTTTCAATCATTTGAACCAAAAATAAAAAATAAAGGAACGCTAGAAACAGAACTTATTTACTCCCTAACGTATATAGATAGTATTGATAATACTGGAAAGATAAACAAACCCATTTCCTATAAATTAAGTTCATTAAAACAGAATTGCATAAATCCAATTGTAGATATAACAAATTATTTAATGCTTGAACAGGGGCAGCCTCTACATGCCTTTGATGCAGATCAATTAGAAAAGATAGTTGGTAGAAAAGTCATCGCAAATGATTTTGGAATTAGAAATGGTAAAGAAGGGGAATCATTTGTAGCACTTGACAAAAAAGAATATAAATTAAATCCTAATATAAACTTAATTACATGCAATGATATTCCAATTGCAATAGCAGGAGTTATTGGCGGATTCAATAGTTCAGTAAGTGATAAAACGACAAGGATATGGCTTGAAGCTGCTGTTTTCACTCCTACATCCATAAGAAATAGTAGTAGAGAAATAGGTCTAAGAACAGATGCAAGTAGTAGGTATGAAAAAGGGATATCACCAAATATGACAATTGCTGTTTCAAAAAGAGCTAGTGAACTTATTTCTTCTGAACTAGGGGGAAGTATTAAATCAACTCATGTTAATAGTGAATTCAAGAAAAAAAGTATTATTGTAGATCTTAGATTAGAGAAAATAAACAACGTTTTAGGTAAATTAAAAATCACCAATAGTAAAATAAAGGATAATAGTTCTAGTACACTTCGTTATCTTAATAAGGATGAGATTGAGACTCTTCTAACTAAACTCGGTTGCCTACTTACTTCAAAATCCTGGGGTTGGCATGTTGAAATACCTCCTTATAGATTCTCTGATTTAACAAGAGAAATTGATTTAATAGAGGAAATAGCGAGACTAATTGGATATGATAATTTTGATTCAAATATGCCCGATCCTCTTGAGCCAGGAGTATTAGCTCCAACAAAACTAGTCGAAAGACGTTTAAGAAATTCGTTTATACATAATGGTTTTCAAGAAGTAGTTACCTCATCACTCGTTGGTCCTGATAATTCCGATAATAATGCTGTAATAATCAAAAATCCATTATTATCAGAGACAAGTAGATTAAGAACTAATGTATGGGATGAGCATCTTAAAATTCTCCAGAGAAATATATCTTTTGGAGCTGAAGGGTGTTGGATCTTTGAGATAGCAAAAATATACAAAAAAGATAAAGAAGCGTTTTTTGAGACAAATTTGTTATCAGGTGCATTGACTGGTAATAATAGACTTAGTAAGTGGGGAGAAGCCTCAAAACAAATCTCATTAGATTATTTTGAAGCAAGAGGAAAACTTAAGCAATCACTTGATGTTCTTGGAATTGAAACTACTGATAAGCAGCTAATTGATAAAAATTTCATGCATCCGGGTAGAACTTCAGAAATATTTGTTGAAGGTAAAAGTATTGGTTTCTTTGGTCAAATTCATCCTTCTATATCTGAGAAATATGATTTAACTAGAGAAACATATTTGTTTAACCTTGAATTTGATTCGTTGATAAGAGCTTCGACAAGGAAAACAAATTGGACACGAATTTATAAAGATTACCCAACAGTTCCTTTCATGGAAAGAGATATTGCACTTATACATTCAAAAAAATATAGTTCCTTAGAAATAATGAATCTAATAAAGAAATCTGGAAGACCACTGTTAGAGAAAGTGGAGTTGATAGACCGTTACGAGGGATCTTCAATCCCCAAGGAAGCCATTAGCCAGGCTTTTAGAATTAGATACAGAGATCCTAAAAAAACTTTAGTTGAAGAAGATATAAACTCCATACACGAAAAAATAAGAAAAACTCTTAAAGATAAAATAAAAGCAGATCTCAGAAGTTAGTCTTACAAGTCTACTATGTGTCTTATTAATAGTCCAATCTAAAGTCCAATACAAGACTTGCTAGACCACCCTTTGGTTCAATAATTTGATTAACTTCTTAATTAATTAATATGTAAAAACATTTTCAAAATAAAAAGTATTTATATTTCTCCGCTCATATTTTTCAATAAATTTTAAATATAGTGTGTCTTGACCATCTCATGAAAGAACCATTCTAAGACTAATAACGAGTCTATGATTAGATTTATGAGAACGTCTATTGGTCGAATTCAGTCACAATCTTCATTCATTCGTATTTCAAGCACATTCGCCTTAAAATATACCCGCATAACTGTCTTGTAAGCAGTTATGCGTTCTTGCAAAGCTCTGCTATCAAAGGCTTATTCAATTTAGATAAATTTTTGGACAAAAAATGGACCATCGATGTCATCTAATTTTCTTTATAAAAACAAATCAATAGTCAAAGTGTAAAAAACATGCATTTTAATTTGTCGAAAGCATAGTTTCCATACATTCCTTTTTTTATAACTACCAAAAAAAGCACAAATAAACAATTCCCTGAATATCGATCTCATAAGTCCACTATCAGTCGCATTACTAGACTTGCTCTTAGACTCGCATGAGACATAATAGAATCTATTTTTTGTATAAGTCTTTTAAAAGTTGATATGCTTCGTTTAATTTTCTCATGGTTTCATTTGATCCTCCAGCATCAGGGTGGTTAGATAGTGCTTTTTCTTTGTATGCATCCCTAATAAAGGAAAGGGTTAATGATGAACCAGCCTTTGTTGGTAATCCAAGTAATTTTAATGCCCCATGTATTGTCATTGTCGACTCAAGAGTCTGGAAAGATGTCACATTTTGGCTTCTCTTGAATTTATTAACAAATCTGCGAATAAGTGTTGGTATTCTACTTCTTAGGTTTCTTGTTGAGAATGGATCTTCTAAGGCACCTGCCAGAATTATTACATGGTCAAAAGCTAGGGAATCAATTATCCAATCACTACAATAAGAATTCAACATTTTACAAGCAGCATTCCAGGTGAAAGGAATGTTTTCAGTACCGTCGACATTGGGCCATATATCTCTAGCCAACCAAATCATTGAAGCTTCTAAAACATTTTCTGTAGGTTTCTGGCCATAAAGATAAATCCAATGTTTTTCTACCGCTTCTTTAGCCGCTATTAAATCATCAATATCAATAGTAGTAATAGAAGTGTCATCCATATTTTTATTTACGGTGCCCTTACTCAAGCTTCTTTTTAAGTTTGTTGTTTGTTTTCTTATAAAGCCTGGTAATTCAATACCTGAAGAATAATGTTCCCTATGAATATTCTTTTCTTCAACTGAATCCTTATTTTTAACACTAACGTTCTTCATTTCAACATTCTTACTACCAATTATAACAAGTGCTTTTTCTTCATTTTTAATATCATCTTCTACAGGTCTATCAAATGAACTATCAAGATTATTACTTTCAGTAAACTCTAATTGCACATCGTCGCTAATATCTTTATCTAAATCATTAGATAAAATAACCTCTAATAAGCGTTCAAATACTGCTCCTCTTCTTCTTAATCCCCACTCTTTACGGAGACGGTCAACACCATCAATCAAGCCAATTGGTAAATCAATTGATATTCTTTTTACTTCTTCACCTTCTACTTCCGCCACGAGAATCAAACAACTAATACCATAGTAATAGTCTTTTTATTGTTCACCAACTTTTACTCCTAAATTTCTATAATTAATCTTTATTTACGAAAATGTAATTATTCTAAATTTTTTATAATGATATTGTGAGCATGCCACATATTTTGATTTTAATCTGTATTATTTATATTCATACAGTACTCAGGTGCAATGAAAATCTGTAATTCTTCACAAAACTGGAGTGAAACAAAAAAAATGTATCAAACAAAAAAATTACACATTCTGATTTCAATTAAGGAATCATATGAAAGAAAAGTTGCTGCAATATCAGCATCAATATCAAAACTAGAGGAACAAATGAGCTCAAATATAAACGACAACGAGATCTAAAATAGAATTGAATCTGCAGGCGCTACTACTTGCTTTAATATTTTATCAGGACCATATTTTGTAAGGATATCTATATTCGATGATTTTGTTCCAAGAAAATAACCAGCAAATCCAAGTGCGTTAATACTGAATCCATATGACTTATCAGTAAAACGAAGAACTAAAGCTATCCAATCCTTTGTGATTAATAAGTTATAAGGTTTTAATGGTTTTTTATGATTATTTTCATCACCTAATTCCATATCGGAACACATTGACTTGTATGCATTAAACAATTCATCTGCTTTAGTATTATTTTTTTTATCTCTAGCCCTAATTGCAATGCTACTTGATATGTCAGATTTTATATTTTTATGATCAAATAGCAATGAATTAAACCAATTATACCTTGGACAAATGATTTCACTATTATTTCTTCTTAATAATTGAAAGTGTCGATGAGGCTGACTTGCACCTGCTTCCTTACTGCTATTAAAGAACCATAGCCCAGAGGTATCATTATCAACTTTACTAATAGCTTCAAAATCTACAACATTAAGCCATCCATTTTGAGGCATCCATCCATTAGTAATTAATAGCATATGACCAATTTGAACAGGATATTTATTTAATATTAGAATGTGACTATCATTTATAGTTTCAATTTCTAAGCGAGAATCCCATGGGATAAATGGATTTGCCTTTGGACCATATTCTATTAAATATTTTGGAAGTGGACTCTTAAGAAAACGTAATTCATAATCACTATTATTGTAATCCGTTATATATTTATTAGTCTCTAATGGAATAACGGCTCCGCTATCTATAGCTAACCTATTAATCTCAAGAGCTTTTGACCATATCAATTCTGACCGCACATCTAATAAGCCATAATCAATAATATTTTTTATTATATGATTAATCTTCTAATATAAGAGATAAAAGATAAATAATTATTAACTATATGTTATTACCAAAAATCTGGAAGAGGATGGCACTAGTTTTGAAAAATAATTGATAAAATCATTGATCTCCAAATATAGGCACAAAAGCCTTGGAGATGTTTGATGGATATTTTCCCTATGAGTAATTCTTCTGAAGCTCTACAGACGATCTATAGCGCGGTAGAAGGCGATGGATGGCAAGACATGGACTTCGTAATTTCTGATTATTTAAAAAAATAAAGAATTTTCAAAAAAAAAATTCCAACTGAATAAAAAAAACTTTTTTTTTTAAGCAAATAAAAAAAAATCGTTTAAAGCATAATTGGTCATAATCGCTTGTGCTGCAATGTATTTGAAAAGAATAACCACGAATGGAAATTTATCATTTTGCAAAAGAGTTTCAGTTTCTGGGCAAATAAGGTTGACGAAAGCAGGGGGGAAGGAGTTAAAACCTCAATCAGTAATGTGTCCTCGATGGATTGGGACTTTTCTGATGATGGAGCATTTATTGCTCTCTGCAATGCCTTTCGCGAAAGCGGAGAAACATCTGCTATGGAATTTTTAGCAACAGGTGAAGGTGCATTTCACTTTCAGGAATTAACACAAAATGCAGCAGGTGAAGGGATTGATTTAAGTGATTCAGACTCGATGGATGAATTTCAACAAGAAGTACTAGAATTAATGGATAATCCTAATAGTAACTAAATTTTATTAATATAATAAATTACTATTAAACATTAAAATTCAAATTCCAAAGTATTTTGCGACAGGATGAAGTGAAATGATGGCTGTTGTACTTTGTTCTGGATGAAGTTGCTCACTTTCATCCATAGAAATGTTAATCTTTTTGGCATCAAGCCATAGCAATTGTTTTCTAGAATCTGAAACTTCAGGACAAGCTGGATAGCCAAAAGAATAACGACATCCTCGATATTTAACATCTAAGATATCTTTTATATTGTCTGGCTCATAATCTTCAAATCCACATTCAATCCTTATAACAGAATGAATATATTCTGCAAGTGCTTCTGCCAATTGGACCGTCAAACCATGAAAGAATAGATAATCAGAGTATGAATCTTGACTAAAAAGTTTATGTGAATATTCACTAGCTGATTCTCCCATTGTTACAGCTTGCATTGGCAAATAATCTGTAGGCTGATTGTTATTTAAGTCATTATAAAAATCTGCAATACAAAATCTTTTTCCTGATCTTTGCCTAGGTAATAAAAAATCACCAAGAAGAGTTTTATGATCTTTATCATATACATTTAAATTATTACCATCTCTACCACAAGGAAAATATCCATACACTAATGATGGATTAATAAGCTTTTCATTGATTATTTTATTCATCCAGTAATCTAACTTCGGTTCTGCCTTCTTAAGTAAAAAATCTTTATACTCTGAAGCAGACATCTGCTTGGAACGTTTCATTTGCCATTGGCCTGCAAATAAAGCATTACGATCTAAGAATTTATAAACCTTAGTTATGTCTATATTTTTTTCGAGTAAAAACTTTGAACCAATGAATGGTGGCTGAATAGGATCTACTTTAGATATATCTTTTGATCTTGAGGTATCTTCAATAGGCTTATCTTTTATTTTATTGATATTAATTTTTCTATCATTATTAGTATTTTTATAATTACCAATTGTGATCCCCTCAGGAGCTCCTTCTTGAAAGCCTAATACGTTGTCCCAGTTATTTAATTCCTTTGCTTTCATATATGAATCCATAAATTTCAAATCTGTAAAAGCATCTTTACCATAAATAACTTTCCCTCTATACACACTTGCACAATCTTGATTAACAAATTTTGGAGTGAGTGCTGCACCACCAAGAATAATAGGAACAGATATATCTTCTTCATTTAATGCTTTAAGATTATCCTTCATAAATGCAGTTGATTTAACTAGAAGTCCACTCATAGCAATGCAATCGGCGTTATGCTCTTTCTGTGCATTGATTATTGAATTAACATCTTGTTTAATTCCTAAATTAATAACTTCATAACCATTATTTGATAAAATTATATCAACTAGATTTTTTCCAATATCGTGAACATCACCCTTAACTGTTGCGATAATAAATTTACCTTTTGATTGATTGGCCTCAGATTTATCCATATACTGCTCTAAATATGAAACTGCGAATTTCATTGTTTCTGCAGATTGAAGAACAAAGGGTAATTGCATTTGACCCGAACCAAATAATTCACCAACAACTTTCATGCCATCTAATAAATATTCATTAATTATTACCAATGGTTTATATTTCTTTAATGCTAAATCAAGGTTTGAGTGTAAATTAGTTTTTTCACCGTCAATAATATGATTCTTTAATTTTTCTTCTATTGGTAACTTTATAGCATCATTATTAGTACTTTTATTTAAAACTTTTTGTGAATCATCGAAATAACTAGTTAAGGTTGTTAAAGGATCATATTTACATACTTTATTTTCAAATATTCTTCGATCGTAAATAAGATCCATGCATATTTTTATCTCTTCTTCACTAATTTTATTTAGAGGTAAAATCTTTGAGGGAGAAACAATTGCAGAATCAAGACCAGCCTTAATTGCTTCATTAAGAAATATAGAATTAAGAACAATTCTTGCACTAGAAGATAAACCAAAACTTACATTTGAAATTCCAAGGATTATGTGAACTTCTGGATGTAGCTCTTTTATTAACTTAATTGCTTTTATAGTTTCTAAACCATTCGTTCTATCTTCTTCTAATCCTGTTGAAATAGGTAATGCTAGAGGATCATAAAAAAGTTCATAAGATTTTAATCCAGAATCAGTCGCATCCGTATAAGCTCTTGAAGCTATTTCTGCTTTTTTTTCAGCTGATCTAGCCATTCCATCTTCATCAATTGTTCCAATTACAACCGCTGATCCGTATTGTTTAGCAAGATCAATAACTTTATAGAACCTATCTGGACCATCCTCATAATTAGTAGAATTTAAAATACATTTTCCACCAGCATGTTTTAGCCCACTCTCCATTTTTTCATAATCTGTTGAATCAAGCATCAAAGGCAAATTAATATTATTAACTAGCCTTTTGACTAACATAGACATATCTTCAATCCCATTTCTACCAACAAAATCGACATTTACATCTAATACATGAGCATTTTCTTTCAGTTGAGATTTTGCAATTCCAACAAGTCCGTCCCAATCCTCATCGTTTAGGAGTTCTCTTACTTTTTTAGATCCACTAGCATTTAATCTCTCACCTACTATCAAGAAAGAATTGTCTTGTTCATAGGGAATAGACTCATATATCGATGATGCAGCAGGAATTATAGATCTTTCTTTTGAAAGCGTAACCAATCTTTGTTCAGAAGATAAAAGCTCTTTAGATAAATCTGAAAGTTGCTTTATATGTTCTGGTCTAGTTCCACAACAACCTCCTATTAGTTGAACACCTAAATCATTAATAAAATGACTAAGCTGGAACTTAAGTTCCATTGGCGTTAATCGATAATGAGCCTTGCCACCTACATTTTCAGGAAGTCCAGCATTTGGTATGCAACTTATGTGAAAAGGTGAATGCTGCGATAAATATTTAATATGATCTTTCATTTCTTCGGGGCCAGTCGCACAATTAAGGCCCAAAATATCAATATTAAATGGCTCCAGTATTGTTGTAATAGAAGAAATATCGCTACCAATAAGCATCTGGCCGGTAGTTTCCATGGTTACAGACACCATTAATGGAATTCTTTTTCCAGAACCAATAGCTTCATTTACGCTTTGCAGAGCCGCCTTGATTTGAAGGACATCTTGACAAGTTTCAATAATAAAAAGATCAATTCCTCCTTCAATAAGAGCTTTGGCTTGCTCAAGATACGAATTTTTTAGCTCATCAAAACCTATATGACCCAGGGTTGGTAGCTTAGTTGTTGGTCCAATAGATCCAGCTACAAATCGGGGTTTTTCCGCTGTTTGATATTTATTTACAACATTCCTTGCTATTTGTGCTGCTTTTAAATTGATCTCATAAGCTTTCTTTCCAATACCATATTCATCTAGAACAATAGAAGTAGCTCCAAATGTATTTGTTTCGATTACATCGCAACCTGCATTTAAAAATGATTCATGTACTTTTTCAACGCTAGAGACTGATGTCAATACAAGGTTTTCATTACAACCTTCTAAAGATTCTCCACCATAGTCATCTGCATTAAGTTGTTGATCTTGCAGAGATGTGCCTGTAGCACCATCAAAGACTAATATCGGTCTCTTTTCAGAGTTGAGATAGTCTAAAAAATCAGTCATAAATTATATACTTTTCTTATAAAAATGAAAAACATAAATTTAAATAAGTTATGTATTCTTATTTTAATCTATCTGCACACGTTTAACCCAATTTTCATATTCAGGAACTAAACCTTCTGTAATTTTAGTTAACTTTGTTCTTAATGAATTCATTATTGGCATATCTTTACTCATTAATGTAGTTTCAATCATTTTTATAGGGGTAATCTTTGCAGCTGTACCTGTAAGGAATACTTCATCTGATATAAATAATTCCGTTTTATCTACAGGTCTTTCTATAACTTTAATACCATCACTTTTTGCAAGTTCTATAACACTAGAACGAGTTATACCTTCAAGAATGTCTTGATCTACACCAGGAGTAATTAATTCACCATTACGAACTATAAAAATATTCATACCACTAGCTTCACTAATTTTTCCTTGACTATTTAGTAATAGTGCCTCATCAAATCCACTTTTTACTGCTTCAGTTTTAGCTAAGGAGCTAGTAATGTAAGCCCCACTAATTTTTCCTCTTAATGGAAGTGAGTTATCTTGTTGACGAGTCCAGCTACTAACGCGACAAGTAACCCCATCAGGTGATAGATAATCACCTAGTTCTATTCCATAAATAAAGAAATTAGTTTCTATATTATGTAGCCTTGGTGCAATTCCTAAATCGCTAGTATATACAAAGGGTCTGATGTATACAGGTTGAGTCGGTTTGTTTTTAAATAGAAAGGTTTCAAGACACTTTAATACAAAATCCTCGTCTAATTCAGTCATCAAAAATCTAGCACTTTGACATAATCTTTTTGCGTGTTTGTCTGCTCTAAATAATAAAAATGATTTATTATCATTTGGGTCAGGAATAGCCCGCATTCCTCCAAAGGCTGCAGTTCCATAATGAAGTGCGTGAGTAGCTATAGATAGCTTTGCCTCATTAAATGGGATACATTGCCCTTCAAACCAAGCGAAGGGAAGAAAATTATGCATTATTAGTTCCAGCTAAGATGACAAAAATCAGCATTTCAGTTTTTACTGCTCTAATTACACATAATAAATGAATGCATAGAATTGCCACCCTTCCGGGGAATGAACCTCAAGAAGAAAATACATTTATTGAACAGCCAGCAGCTCCAGTTATCTTCCTAACTAGCGCTACATCTGATATAACCTGTCTATCTACAGTATTAAAGCTACCTAACAATAATAAGTGGAAAAATAAAATAAGAGCATTACCAATAGCTTATTTATCTTCTAATGCATCAATAGATCATTATATAACTAATACATGTAATGCAGCTGAAATTATTGTTGTTAGGTTTTTAGGGTCAAGATCATACTGGTCTTATGGATTTGAACAATTAGGTTTATGGCAACAAAAGAAACCTAATAGACATCTGATAGTAGTCTCTGGAACTGAAAGTACAGCAAATGATGTTCAAGAAATTAGTAGTTTAAAGCAAGAGAAAGTTGATTTAATTCAAACACTTTTAAATCAAGGAGGTATAAAAAACTATAATTATCTGCTACAAACGTTAGAGAAAATAATTGATGTTGAAGACATTTATATAAACTCAGACCTAATTGAATATCATGATGAGTTAATAAAATGGAAATGGAAAAATAATGATAATCCATCTATTGCCGTATTTCTCTATAAATCACTTTTACAATCGTGTAATACAGAGTTGGCTGATAAAATCATTGATATATCTAATAAATATAATTTAAATGCCAAAATAATATGGATTTCAAGTTTCAAATCCGAAAATATAGAGAAACAAATAATTAGTTTATTAGACAAAGAAAAAATAAAAGCAATAATAACTACAACCTCATTTTCATCAGTCAAATATAAACATGATGATGCTAAAAATAACTTGTGGGATAAATTAGATATACCTGTATATCAATTTCTTATATCTAGTTCATCCATAACTGAGTGGAATGAATCTACAGTAGGTCTTAACCCAATTGACCTATCAATACAAGTTGTTTTACCAGAAGTGGATGGTCGAATCTGTACAATTCCAATTGCATTCAAAAACCTTACTTATACAGATAACGAGTTATCTATTGCTGTATATAAAACAGAGCCATATGAAATACATATTGAATGGTGCTTAAAATATATAAAAAATCTAACTTATCTACAACAATCTAATAATTCAAACAAAAAAATAGCTCTCGTGATAGCAAACTACCCAGTAAAAGACTCAAGAATTGCGAATGGAGTTGGATTAGATACACCCGAAAGTCTACTAAATATTTTGAACTGGCTAAAGGAGGAGGGATATAATTTAGGAAATAACGATATTCCCCATAATAGTAGAGAATTAATTAACCTGTTATTAAGTCATAGAACAAATTCTGAAGAGACAATCTCAAATGAACCTCAAGCATACTTAAATATTCAAGATTATTTAAATTATTGGGAAAAACTTGAATCTAAGGTTAAAGATAAAGTTTCAAATCGATGGGGAGATCCAATTAATTCTCTTCAATTAGAAAAAAATGGATTTCCGATTAATGGAATTATCTTTGGAAATATATCAATTATAATTCAGTCAAATAGAGGTTTTGAGAGCGATAATTTATCTGATTTACACTCGCCAGACTTACCTCCTACACATAAATATATTGCACAATATTTTTGGTTGAATAATAGATTTAAGGCTAATGCAATTGTACATCTCGGTAAGCATGGAAGCTTGGAATGGTTACCAGGCAAAGGGGTTGGATTAAGTCATAATTGTTTCCCATTTATGCTATGTCCACCGATACCAAATATATATCCATTTATTGTAAATGATCCAGGTGAAGGCTCTCAAGCAAAAAGAAGATCACATGCAATAATTATAGATCATTTAACTCCTCCGTTGTCTCATTCGGGTAGTTTTAATGACCTTCTAATAATTGAGAATCTAATTGATGAATATTATGAATCCAAACTAATTAATGACAATAGAAATGAATTATTAGAAAAAAAGATCCTAGATCTTTTAATTAAAAATTCATGGCCAGGTGTTGAATCAAATAAATTAAAACCAGAAAAAGATAATTTTATTATACAAGATCTAATAGATAATGCAGAGAGTTATTTATGTGAAATTAAGAATAACCAAATAAGAACTGGTCTTCATGTTTTTGGAGTTAATCAGAGTATGGATAAATTAATAGAATTAACACTAACAATTTCCAATGTCCCGACAGGAATAACTCTTGGTCTTACACAATGTTTAGCAGAAGATTTAGGTTTTACTTTTGACCCTTGGAGTGACGAAGAGACTAATAATTTAAGACAAGTTGACATTGAATTATTTAAAGATTATACAGGTATTAATGCTAGGAAAGTTGGTAAAGTAGTTGATTGGTTGAATGACATTGGAAAATATATAATAGAGTTTCATTGTTTTAAATATCTTAATTACGAAATAAAATCAAAAAAGAAGATAAAACTTGATAGTAAAATCATAAATTACCTAGATCATGAAAAACCTAATCTTTTTATAAATCATTTATTAAATAATATTTTACCCAAACTATTAAATAGTTCAGCTAACGAAAAAACTAATTTTATAAGTGCTTTAGAAGGTAAAAGAATATCTAGCGGTCCTTCTGGTGCTCCTACAAGAGGGAAATTAGAGGTTTTACCAACAGGTAAGAATTTCTTTTCTGTTGATATAAGAGCAATACCAACTGAAACAGCTTGGGACTTAGGGAAACGAAGCGCTGAACAAATAATGGAACTTTACCTACAAGAAAATGGAGAACACCTTTCACATCTTGCTATTTCAATTTGGGGTACTTCAACAATGAGAAATGGTGGAGAAGATATTTGTCAGCTTTTTGCGCTCATGGGTTTAAGGCCAATATGGGACGGGACGTTAAGAAGAGTAGTTGACGTAGAAATTATTCCCATCAGTGTACTGAACAGGCCAAGAGTAGACGTAACATTAAGAATTTCTGGTTTATTCAGGGATGCATTTCCCCAGATAATTGAATTGATTCGAAGAGGTCAAAACCTTATTGGGAATTTAAAAGAATCCCCTTATCTTAATCCACTTGCTGAGTCATATAGAAATGGAAATACAAAGTCAAGAATATATGGATCTGCCCCTGGATCATACGGAGCAGGATTACAAGAAATAATCAATAGTGGATCATGGGAGAATCAATCAGAACTCGCTGATGCTTTTATCGAATGGAGTAAATGGAGATATGAAGGTTCAAATAAAATCATAAAAGACAAAAATGGATTAGAAAGTAATTTATCAAAGGTAAAAGTAGTACTTCATAGTCAGGACAATAGAGAACACGACATACTTGATTCGGATGATTACTATCAATTTCAGGGTGGATTGATATCTGCGATTAAAAAAACTAGTGGAACAGATCCTCAAGCCTATTTTGCGGATAATTCAAGGTATCAGCGACCAAGAATTCATAAACTTTCAAAAGAAATTGATAAAGTCGTTCGCAGCAGATTATTAAACCCTAAATGGATAGAAGGGATGAAAAAGCATGGATATAAAGGGGCTTTTGAAATGTCAGCTAGCCTTGACTACTTATTCTCTTTTGATGCAACTACAAACTTAGTTCCTAATTGGTGTTATCAATCTATATTGAATAATTGGTTAAAGAATAATAATACGAAAAATTTTATTAGTGAAAACAATCCTTGGGCTTTACGAGATATCGCTGAAAGATTACTAGAAGCATCTAACAGAAAACTTTGGACAAATGCAACTCTTGATGAAATATCATCTATAAAAAAATTCCTATCAGATATAGATAGTAAAATTGAAACCTATTCTTCTGATAATAATTTATAAATTATTCAACGCCTAAGAAGAGATAGTCCGTGGCTATCGGTACCGCATGTGGATAATAATGAATAAGAGCCTGCACAATCAAATATTTTATCGCAAACAAATTCTGATGGGATCCAATTATATGCTCTTTCATAGTTATACCATGTTTCAACAGCATCAAAATTTAGTTTTGATGCCTCATTAATCAAAATATCGAATGGAAGTCTATATCTAGCAGGATGAGCTAATACAGCAATTCCATTAGCTTTATGAATCGAATCAACTACAGTCGAAGCTAATAATTCATTACCAACAGCAGACTTTTGGTCAAGATAAGGTAATAAGTATTTTGATTTATGATCAAAACCAAGACCTAAAACATGAACTAAACACCCCTTTAATAGACAAGTAATTTCAACACCACTCCAAAGTTTAGGAAAATTCAACCTATCTTTATTTATAGAATCATCAAATTTACTTAATTCAATATATGCATCAACTGAATGATGATCTGTAATTGCATAATGATCAATATTTAGTTCAATCGCTTGGTAATAAATTTGTTTAGCAGTCAAACTTCCATCACTATATGTTGAATGCATATGAAAGTTGATAGAATTTGGGCAACTATTTCTAGTAATTGATTTAATTATGTTAATTAATTCAGGAGAATCAATATCAGACATACTAACTAAGTGAGTTGTTTCCTATTCCTTCTCCATTTAGCATAAAACTGTATACTTGCAGCCATAAAGAGAATTAAACCAAATATCAACCAACTTGCTGCACTTGTAGGAAACTGGTTTTTGAATACAACAAGCATTACAACAACTACTAATAATAGTGTCGGCAGCTCATTCAAAGCACGGAGTTGTTGTCCACTATAATTATATTGATTATTAGTTAATTCATTCATAATTTTATAACAATAAAAATGATATATAAGTAAAAAGACGACAAATAATAATTTAATCTGCATCCATGTTTGAATAAGATATACAGGCTGCATATATAATAATCCAGATGCCATAATGACAGCTAAGATCATCCCAGGGGTTGTGATAATATTAGCTAGTCGTTTCTCCATTAATGTATATTGCTTATTAAATATATCTCTTATTTCTTCTTTCTCATTTTGCACTTCTACATGATAAATAAATAATCTGACCAAGTAAAATAAGCCAGCGAACCAAACAACTACACCAATAATATGAAAAGATTTAAACCATAAATATGTCTCTGGAGAAAAAATCATTTTCTATTAAATGTTCCGTACCTTCATATCACTCTATACATTACTATAATAAAGATTAACTGTCCCATTATAGTTAATAATTTATCAATAGATTATTTGTTTTCATTTGGGTGAAAATAATTTCGAATAACACCAGCAGTAGATGATCCTAAGCCTGGTGTTGATGAAAGTTCGGAAAGAGATGCCATTTGAATAGCCTCTATTGATCTAAAATGCTCCAATAATAATTTGATTCTTTGTGGTCCCAGTCCAGGAATCTCATTTAATTGAGAGCGTTTCATACGTTGACTTCTTTTTTGTCTGTGAAATGTAATTGCAAACCTATGGGCTTCATCTCTAAGTCTTCTTAACAAAAGCATTCCTGGTTGATTGGGATCAGTATCTAATGATTGTTTAACATTTGGAATAAATATTTCTTCTTTCTTCTTGGCTAAAGATATAAGATTTATATTTTGATCAAGATTTAACTCCTCTAAAGCCTCTAATACCGAACTTAATTGCCCTTTACCTCCATCTATCACCACTAAATCAGGCCAATCATTCAAATTATCCTTGTCTAAAACACTAGATTCATTTCTTGATAGTTTATTCATATCACCTCCATCCTCTTTATAACGAGCCCATCTTCTAAATCTCCTAGTAATAACTTCAGCCATTGATTCGAAATCGTCACTATGTCCGAGTTTTATATTTGAACTTTTAATTTTATATTTTCTATAATGTTGCCTAGCGGCAATACCATCAATAAATACTACCTGAGAAGCAACAGCATCACTACCTTGAATATGACTAATATCATAACATTCAATTCTTTTTGGAATTTTTAGTAACTCAAGTATATTGGTTAAATCGTCAAGCTCAAGTAAATTTTTATCATGAGATTGTCTTATTCTTTGTAGCTCTATATTTGCATTCTTTTCAACTAATTTTACAATTTCCGCCTTCTTAGATCTTTTTGGGATTGTAATATTAACTTTTTGCTTTTTTAATTCACTTAACCAATCCGATATTATTTCTGTATTTTGTAATTGATGTTGAACTAATATTTCCGAAGGTATTTCAATCGGATCTACATTTGAGTAATGATTTTCTACAACTTTTTGAAGTATTTGAGAAGTACTTAGATTATTATTATCTGAGAAATACCCAAGTCTTCCAATTAATTTTCCTGATCGCATTTGAAAAATTTGAATAGAGGATATATTCTCTTCAGATGCCAATGCGATTATATCTCTGCATACTGATGAATCAGGAATAATCATCTTTTGAGATTCATACAATCTATCTATACCCTTTAGCTGATCTCTGATAGATCCAGCTTCTTCAAATTTCAATGAATCTGAAAAAGAATGCATCTGTTTTTGTAATAATAATCTCAATTCTTCTGTTCTACCTTGAAATATCATTTCAACTCTTTTTAGTGTATTTTTATAGTCTTCTGAACTAATCTCTTCTTGACACACACCTGGACATCTTCCAATTGAATAATTAAGACACGTTCTATCTTTATAAAGTGGTATTCTTCTTTGTCTAAGAGGAAACAGTTTTTTTATACTAAATAACGTCTGTCTAAGTAAATATACATCTACATATGGACCATAATATTTATCTTTTATCTGTCTTTCACGTCTTTTTCTAGTTAAAAAGATTCTAGGATATTTATCGCCCCATGTTATACAAATATAGGGATATTTTTTATCATCTTTTAATAGAACATTAAAATATGGTTGATTAGATTTTATTAAATTTGATTCAAGAGTTAATGCTTCACTTTCGGTATCAGTAACTATCAACTCAATATCTACAACCTGCCTAACCATTAAAGAAATTCTTGGACTCAATTCATCACTTGTTCGAAAATAACTTCTAACTCTATTTCTTAACTTTTTTGACTTACCAACATATAACAATCTGTCCTCACGATCTTTCATTAAATAACAACCAGGATCATTTGGTATATCCTTCAAAAAATTCGAGAGTCTTGACTTGTCATTAATTAACGGCGTTAATTCCACCGATCTTGTCTCGTTAAATTAGCCACCATAGTTCCAACCAGTACTTGCTAAATTTAAGGCAGATCCATCCTTATTCAATACTGCACTCTTTACTTCAGCGACAAAAACTGTATGGTCTCCGTGTTCTACGCCTGAAATAACTTCACATTCAACGCCACCTATTACATCCTCGATTAAGGGCATACCAAATTCTCCATAAGTAAATTTACAAGCTTCAAATCGTCCACCTAATCCTTTTTGAGGCTTAAAGAAAACAGCTGCTAGATCCTTTTGATCTTCTCTCAACACATTTAGAGAAAACATCTTAGTTCTTTGAATAATTCCATGACTTGATCCATCAGCGCGAACAGCCATTACAACTAAAGGAGGGGTAAATGATCCTTGTGTTACCCAGCTAGCAGTAAAACCGTTTATTTCATCTCCTTCTCTTACTGCACATATAAATAATCCATGAGGGATTTTGCGCAAAAGAACTTTTTTGGCATCCTGATTAAGAGTCATGCGCTTTGATACGTTTATAGATATGAGATTCTATGAAAGAAATGGACTTTTTTAAAGTTAAGAAACCATGAAGGCTCTTTATCCCGGTAGTTTCGACCCATTAACGTTTGGACACCTTGATCTAATTCAAAGAGGTAGTGATTTATTTGGAGAAGTTCTCATTGCAGTATTAGAAAATCCTTCAAAAAAGGCAACTTTCTCCTGCGAAAGAAGATTAGAACACATAAAAAATGCTACCAGAGATATACCAGGTTGCAGAACAATAGCTTTCAAAGGTCTAACTGTGGATTGTGCTCGTGAACATAATGCGGATCTTATTTTAAGAGGCTTAAGAGCCATGAGTGATTTTGAATATGAACTGCAGGTTGCTCATACAAATAGATCATTAAATAATCAATACGAAACAATTTTTCTCGCGACAGAAACACATCATAGTTTTTTAAGTAGTTCTGTAGTTAAGGAAGTCGCAAGATTTGGTGGTGAGATTCGTCATATGGTTCCTGAGTTTATAGCCAAAGATCTTATAGCACTAAATACTAATTAAATACAATTATCAGTTTTATCTACGATTGATAATATATTCATTATATGTTTTGTTGAATTTTCCATATTGTTAACAATAATACTAAAAAATATACCCTCTCCTAATATAATTCCAGAAACGGATCTAACATTATTAAGTCTTCCAGATTTAGCCAAAATTCTACCCTTAAGGTTTACTGGAGCATTTACATTAGCTAATGATCCCCTAATACCTAGTATTGAAAATGATGAGAAATAATAGTCTGAAAATCGATTAAGCTTCATTCTTCTCAAAAACTGAGATAAACCATATGTGGTTACTCTATTTTCTCTTGATAAACCACTAGCATCTGCAATGATAAAATTGTCAGAATTAAAGTTTTGATCTTTTATCCAATTACTGTATTTTAGATTAGGAAAATCATGAGACCAGTTTTTTAATGAATGCCTGAAAATAACCTCAGCAGTAAAATTATGGCTCTCAGAATTAACGAGATTTAATAAAATATATAATGGTGCAGAATTGATAACCTTAATAGTTGAGATATAGTCAATAGGATAGTTATTATCAACAGCTTTTACAAAATATTTATTAGATAAATTCTTTTTTTTCAGAGCTGTCTCTAACTCATATATAAAATTATTAATTGGATTATTTAAAGCATTAATACTTGAATTACTAGCAATTGAATACTTACTAATAGGTGCACCATATTCTTCCTTCCTATCAGCATTAGACCAGCTAGAGGGCCACCAATTTTTTGTATTGCTTCTTTTAATAATTATCGGTAATTTTAAATCATGATTATAATTGATATAATTAAGATCATTAATTAACTCTTCTAAATGACTTTTATCAAAATCGGGGTCCCCTGATGCTTCAACATATAAGCTTCCATCATTTATCTCTTTTAATGACGTTTTAAGAGTATAATAAGGTCCTAAGGTATCTAAAGAGAAAGCACTAGAAAGAATCTTCTGGTTAGAAGCAGGTATCCTAGGTATTTCGCCATTAATATCTACAATAAAATCGCCAGATTCGTCTAAAATACTAATGCTAATGTTAGAATTAAAGTCATACGTATAATCCTCTATTTTATTCTGCAAAGGCTTACATATATTAAACTTTTCAGGAGTTATAGAATTTATATTAAGCCTTTGTCTAATGTATGAATATAGTGAAAATAAATTACCGTTAAGTATACTTACTGATAGTAGAACCAAGCCAGTATATAAATAAAATTTTTTATTCATACAATTATAAGTTTAGCATAATAGTTTCATCGTCAGGACGTTTATCAAATGAATTAACAAATGAATATCCATTGGAGTTTAATTTAAAAAGCTCCCAATCATTAGGGAATTCTTTTAATAATGCCCCCATAGATAATGGTTGAACATAATAAAGTACTTTCCATTTTTCAGCAAATCTTTTTCTCATTTCCCTACCGACACTTCCGATTCCTACTATTGGATCTTCCAACTTACCATTAATCATAATTACGTTTGAATTAGTATGGGAACATACTTGTTCAAAAATCTCAATATCATATGGTTGAGGAGAACAAACTAATAATACTGAATTCAACGAATCTGTAGAATTAATAAACTCCTTAAATGTAAAAATCTTATTAGATAACTCAGGATTGTCTCTTTTAGCAAGTGCAGCTCCACCAGCATCGGCCCACAATAAAATATTATCAAATTTACTTTCAGTTAGTTTATTAGATAAACGAAAAATAATTGGATTGATTCTTAATCCTTCAAATTTAAGGTTAATAGAAAGAAAAGATTGCTCTGAATTACTTAAAAAATAACTTTGAATTGAATCATATACATTTGATTCTGCTTCTCTAAGATCAGAGGGTAACTTATTCTTCATTTGATGATCATTGTTTTTTAAGTTCTAAAGATTGCAATGATTCATTTATTATATTTGAAACTGAGTTAATATCATCATTTAAAATCCATGGACCAACAGTTATTCTTAATCCAGATTCTTGAAGTGGTTTATCAACATTAATTGCAGCAAGTGTGGGATTTGGTCCTTGACTGGATGATGAGCAAGCACTGCCACTACTTATATAAACGCCATTTTGTGACAATAATCGAACAATTTCTCTACCTTTAATTGGAATCATTGATTTTGTATGACAAAGAAATGAAAGATTATTAGGTAGTCTTTCTTTATGAGGACCAATAAAAGTAAGTTGTTTATTCTTAACTAGATTTTTCTTTAAAAGTGAAGTCATTTTGGAAACATTATTCTCAGGAAATAAAGTTTGATTATCATTAATTTCTATATATTCATTTAGTAGGTCAATTGCTGTCGAAAAACCTGCAATAAGGGGAACTGACTCAGTACCAGATCTTATAGAGCCATTCTTAAATCCATATGATGGATCATTCAGTAATAAATCTCGCACGCCCCTTCTCAAAATTAATAATCCAATACCTTTAGGGCCTTGAAGTTTATGCGCAGAAGCACTAAGCATATCAACATCTAATTTACTCCAATCAATAAGACCGCTGGGGAGGACCTGTGTAGCATCAGTATGAAAAAGTATATTTCGTTTTTTACATTCCATACCTATGAGATTTATAGGCTGAATGGCACCAATCTCACTTTGGCCCCAGATTATCGAAACCAATTTTGTTGGAGGAGATAACATCTCCTCCAAATGATCTAGGTCAATAATTCCATAACGATCTACAGGCCAGTATTTAATATCCCAGCCATCATTAAGCAATTGATTGGCTATTAAGTTTATAGAAGGGTGTTCAACATTACTTATAACAAGTCTTCCTTTAACAAGAGCATTAGATACAACTTTAAGAGAAAGATAATTTGACTCAGTTGCTCCAGATGTGAAAAAAATTTCGTCAGATGAAGCTTTTAATTTATTAGCAATTGATAATCTAGATCTTTCCAAAATCTCTCTTGCAATAACTCCAACTTTATGGATACTTGATGGATTCCCCCAGCATTCAGATTGAATCGCCTTTATTTTATTAATAACATCTATATGTGGCGGAGTAGTCGCTGATGCATCGAGATAAATATTATTCATAGTGAAGAGTGATTAAATATCTATCTCTCCACTAAATACTTTTAATGCAGGCCCTTGCATTAGAACTGGACCTGTTTGATTGGGCCATTCAATTTCTAATTTGCCTCCTGGTAAATAAATATTAGCTTTGTTTAATGTTTTACCTAGCTTAGATGTTACGACAAGACATGCGCAAGCTCCTGTACCACAAGCTAATGTTGGCCCGCAACCTCTTTCCCATACTTTAACTTTAATATTTGATTTATCAATCAATTCAACAAAGTGAACATTGGTATCATTGGGAAATGTATTGTGTTTTTCAAGGCATTTTCCCCATTCTTCAAATGGTATATTTTCAATTTTTTCAACAAATACGATCATATGAGGATTCCCCATACTAGCAGCATAAATATTTAAGTTTTGATCATTTATTGTAATCGTTCCATTAGGAACAGATAAATTATTCATTAACAATTTTGTAGGGATTTCCTCAGGAGAAAGGATAGGGTCTCCCATGTTTACTTTTATATTTTGATTATCATCAATAGAGGTAATAATTAGACCAGCTTTCGTTTCAATTGGCACTTCAGATAATCCTTTAATTTCATTATTATCGTTTAAAAAAGCAATCAGACATCTAATACCATTGCCACACATTTCTGGTTCAGACCCATCAGAATTAAATATCTTCATTCGCACAAAAGATTTATTATTTGACTTTAATATAAGAATAATTCCGTCGGCTCCAATACCAAAATTTCTATTACATAGATTTTCAATAAAATTATCTTTGTTTTCAGAAAATATATCATCTAAGTTGTTACCACGTGAATCAAAGATAATAAAATCGTTACCTAGTCCTTGATATTTTGAGAAATTATTTTTCATGAGTTACAGTTTGTTGAACTATGTTGTTAGGAAATAAAGCGTTCTTGGTAGTAATTTCATAATTATTCGCATATTGGGCATCTATTTATGAGAACATTATCTGATTGGCAAATCAACTACTGAAGGAGATCTTCCTTGAATAATACTACTTCAGAGAATATAGACCAGCGATACGAGCCTCGTGAAGTAGAAGATTATTGGCAAAAAGAGTGGGCTAATGATGGCCTATACAGAACAAATACTGAAGTAAACAAAGACAATACTTTTTACGCCTTGTCGATGTTCCCATACCCCTCAGGTTCTTTGCATATGGGACATGTCAGGAATTATGTCATTACAGATGTGCTGGCTAGGTATAAAAGGATGAAAGGTTTTAACGTCCTACACCCAATGGGTTGGGATGCCTTCGGTTTACCTGCTGAAAATGCAGCAATAGAAAGAGAAACAAGTCCATCTGCATGGACAGATAAGAATATTTCACAAATGAAGGAGCAATTAGATCGACTAGGATTATCAATAGATTGGTCTAAAGAAGTTACTACTTGCAAAGAAGATTATTATAAATGGACTCAATATATATTTAATCAATTACATAAAAATAATCTTGCCTATCAAAAAAAAGCAACAGTAAATTGGGATCCAATTGATCAAACTGTTCTTGCTAATGAACAAGTAGATGCTGAAGGTAAATCATGGAGATCTGGAGCCAAAGTTGAGAAAAAAGAATTAAACCAGTGGTTTTTAAGAATTACTAGTTTTGCCGAAGATCTAAATAAGGATTTAAATAAGCTTAATGAGTGGCCAGAAAGAGTGAGGGTTATGCAAAAAAATTGGATTGGAAAATCGATTGGAGCTGAAATAACATTTGATATCAAAAATCATGAACAAAAGATAACAGCCTTCACTACAAGAATCGATACAGTCTATGGAGTAAGTTATCTTGTCTTAGCATCAAATCATCCATTAATTGATCAGTTAATAAGTAATAACGATATTGATCAATTAAAAGAGTTTAAAAAAACTCAGGAAAAATTAAGTGATCTTGAACGCAATTCAGATAGTAGAAAAAAACGTGGAATGTATTTGGGAGTAAATGCAGTCAATCCTGCCAATAATAAAGAGATACCTATATGGATTGGAGACTATGTAATTATGGAATATGGAACAGGAGCTGTTATGGGAGTTCCAGCACATGATAGTAGAGATTATCAGTTTGCTAAATCATATGGTTTACCAATTAAGTATGTTATAAAACCCGAGAATGATGAAGATGATAATTATTTAAATGCTGAATATGTTGAAAAGGGTATCATGATCAATTCAGATAAATTCAATGGAATTGAGTCTGATGTCGCAAAAATACAAATACTTGAATTTGCATCAAATGCAAATTGGGCAAAACCTAAGATCACATATAAATTAAGAGATTGGCTTATATCTAGACAACGATACTGGGGCTGCCCAATTCCAATTATTAATTGTAAAAAGTGTGGTCAAGTTAGAGTTCCTGAAAAGGATCTTCCAGTTGTTCTACCTATTGATATCAAATTAACTGGGAAAGGGAAGTCTCCTTTAACCTCAAATACCGAGTGGATAAATACTTGTTGCCCTAAATGTGGAATTGATGCGAAAAGAGAAACTGACACAATGGACACTTTTATGTGTTCATCATGGTACTTTTTAAGATATATAAACCCTGGAAATTCTGAAAATCCTTTTATTAAAAGCGAAATAGATAAATGGCTTCCAGTTAAGCAATATGTTGGAGGAATCGAGCATGCAATTTTACATTTACTTTATTCAAGATTTTTAACCAAGGCATTAAAAAGCTGTGGATTAATAAATATCGATGAACCCTTTAAGAAACTCTTAACTCAGGGGATGGTTCAGTCGATTACTTTAAAAAATCCTAATACAAATAAATATTTTTCAAAGGATCAAATAAAAGATATTGATAATCCAAAAGATCCTCTTACAGGAGAAAGTATTGAAATCATCTATGAAAAAATGTCAAAGTCTAAATATAATGGAGTAGATCCTTCTGTAGTAATAGATAAATATGGAGCAGACACAGCGAGAATGTTTATTCTTTTTAAAGCTCCTCCAGAAAAAGATTTAGAATGGGATGACTCTGATGTTGAAGGTCAATATCGATTTATACAGAGACTTTGGAAGTTTGTTATAAATACTTTAAAACTAACTAAGAATACTTCAAGATTAAATATTGAAAAAGATAAATTAAGAAATGATGAAGCTTTACGTATAATTAATATTGCTATTAAGGAAATCACTGATGATCTTGAGAATCTTCAATTTAATACAGCAATATCTGAACTTATGAAAGCAGTAAATGGCTTAAGTTCAATAGTAAACTACTGTAGTGATGAAACATTAAATAAAGTTATTTCATTATTAGTTAAAATAACATCTCCATTTTCCCCTCATATTGCAGAGGAGTTATGGAAGGTTATAGGAAATAAACAAAGTATTCATCTTCAGTCATGGCCGGAATTCGAAGCTGATGCAATAGAACAAGATAAATTTAAACTTATGATTCAAATCAATGGAAAAGTTAGAGGATCAATCGATGCTAGTAAAAATCTATCCAAAGACAAATTAGAGGATATAGCTATTAAAAGTGATGCAGCTCTAAAATGGATGAAGGGAAAAGAACCAAAACGAATAATTGTTGTTCCAAATAAATTAGTGAATATAGTTATTTAGAAATCAAGTTTTTGAAATAATTAGCTTATCTGGATTAGATTGATTACCAATCATTGAATAATAATCAGAATTTTCTGAAAGTTTTCTTAGAATTAAATAAATCGACTCTATTGAATCAGTAGACAAGGCTTCATTAATTTCATTTAATGTTCTTTGCTTTCCATCATCCAAAAGTTTCTCAATTTCTTTTTGGAGATTAATTATGTTTGTTGCAGCTTTCTTTCCAGCTTCAACTCCAGGTTGATTGTAAGCATTAACATTAATTAATTCTGCATATAAACTAACTGCTCGCTCAAATAAAGCAATTAAAGCACCAAGACTTGATTCATCAAATGATTTAAATGTAATTGTCAAATTCTGTCTGCCTCCTTCAGTCAATGCTGAACGTGTTCCTTGAAGAAATCCAGACAAAAAGTCACCTGGTCGTTTATTTTTAACTTCAACTATCTCGGCTGGATCATGAAGAATCTCAATAAAATTAACAAAGAAATTATCAACACCATCTCTTAATTGCTGCACATATGCATGCTGATCGGTAGAACCTTTATTTCCATAAACTGCAATACCTTGATTAACTAGTTTGTTATCTCTATCAAACTTCTTGCCTAAAGATTCCATCACCAATTGTTGAAGATATCTACTAAAAACTTCCAATCTGTCTCTGTAAGGTAGTACAACCATATCTCTTGATCCTTTTCCATTTCCAGATTTGAACCAAGCTAAGGATAAAAGCGCAGCTGGATTATTTTTAATATCTTTTACTCTTGTAAGTGCATCCATTTGAGATGCTCCATCTAGAAACTTTTTAATATCTGCGCCAATAAGAACTGCAGGTAATAACCCTACGGCACCAGTTATACTTGTTCTTCCACCAACCCAATCGGGCAAGTCAAAAATATCTAACCAATTTTCATTAACAGCTAAATCATCTAATTTACTTCCCTTTGATGTAATAGCTATCGCTCTAGATGACCAATCCTGATTATTATCCTGAACAAACTTCATAGCTTGCTCCATTCCAATCAAAGGTTCTGGAGTACCCCCTGATTTACTGACAACTACAAATAAAGTGGAATCAATATTAGGAAGAATCGAATTTAATTTATGAGAAATGCCTTCAGGGTCAACATTATCTAGAAAATGAATATTCAAACCAACAGATTCTTTTTTAAAAGATTCTTTAATAAGTAACGGACCTAAACCACTGCCGCCAATACCTATCCAAAAAACATCGGTATATTTTTTACCTTCATCATTAGTTATATCTCCATTGAGTACTGAATCTCCAAATTGAGAAATTCTTTCAACTTCATTAGAAATAGACTCTGATATTTTGGCGCATGGTGCTATTCCTGGATTTCTTAACCAGTAATGACCAACTTTCCTATTTTCATCAATATTAGCAATAGAACCATTTTCTAGTGATTCCAGGGAAGAAAATGAATTAGAAAAAATGTCGCTAAATTTATCGAAATCCTCCATATCTACGTCCATTCTACTTATGTCAAGCCAAAAACCTAAGGAGTCATCATTAAAGAGAAGCTCACAGTAACGTTTCCATTTATCAATGTTATTCATCTGGTAGATCTCAGTTATTGCCATTATTATTAAAAGATTACTCCTTAATGAGTTGTGTTGTCAGGTCTCCAAAAAAGAGACCATTAAACAATTAATTATTGTTTATTTTAGACAAACAAGGAGATATAGATGGCGAATGTTTAGTAATTGACAAAATGAATACTAATTAGTTTATATAAGTAGATGCATCTAAACAAACTAATTATTCATTTAGTGTAGCTCGATAATATAATAATATAAGATTTATTTTAACAATTAATTATTGTATTTTTTAAAAATATGAATATATTACATAATAAAGTTGATTTTACTTGATGGCTAAAGCTGATAATCAATATAAAGATGGGGATATGCTTAATGCCCTAAATGGAAAAAACCTAATTAATCCATCAATATCAAATTTACCTGAATTTGGACCTAAAATCAAATTAGGAATTCTTGCCTCTGGTAATGGTTCAAATTTTGAATATATAATTAAGGCTATACAATCAAAAAAACTTAATGCTGAAATATCAATATTAATTGTTAATAATCCACATTGCTTAGCTATTAAGAAAGCAGAAAATAATAATATCCGCTATGAAGTGATTAATCATCGTGATTGTATCTCTAGAGATCAACATGATAAATTAGTAATTAATAGTTTATTAGAATATTCCGTAGAGCTAGTTGTAATGGCAGGATGGATGAGAATAGCTGGTGATGATTTAATAAATAAATATAAAGGTCGCTTAATAAATATTCATCCTTCACTTTTACCATCTTTTAAAGGTATTGATGCAATTCAACAAGCTATTAACAACAAAGTTTTAATAACTGGCTGTACAGTTCATTATGTTCAAAGAGAAGTAGATTCAGGTTCAATAATTATTCAAGCCGCTGTACCAGTTAATGAAGGAGAAGATAAAAACACATTACAAAGAAGGATTCAAAATATGGAACATATAATATTACCTGCTGCTATAGCAATAGTTGCAAAAAGAATAAGGACAATTCTCAAGGATAAAAAGTATTTTTAGGAAGTCCAATATCTTGATCAAGTCCATGCATAATATTCAAATTTTGAATTGCCTGACCTGCCTGGCCTTTTAGAAGGTTGTCAATAACACTCATTAACACAATTCTCCCATTTCTTTGGTCAACTTCTACAGAAATCATGATCTTATTTGTATTTTTTACCCATTTTGTAGCAGGATAAATACCAACTGGTAAGATTTTTATAAAGGACTGATTTTTATAAAAGGCTTCTAAAACAATTTTGCAATCTTCTGCTGTTAATCCTGGGTCTCTTAAACGAGCATAAACGGTAGATAAAATTCCCCTAACCATAGGAACTAAATGAGGAGTGAATTGGATATTTACTTCGTGACCAGCAAACTGGCTTGCAATACTTTCTATTTCAGCAGTGTGCCTATGACCTACTACGCCATAAGGTTTTATTGATTCAGAACATTCAGACAAAGATAATTCTACTTTTGGGTTTCTTCCTCCACCTGATGTACCTGATTTAGCGTCAACAATAATTCCCTCACTTTCAATTAATCCCTGTTTTAGAAATGGAATCAATACGCTCAGGCATGATGTTGGGTAACAACCTGGGCATGCAATTAATCTTGATTTTGAGATTTCATTTTTGAATTCTTCTGAAAATCCATAAACAGCTTCCTGACATAAGTCATAATCTTTTCTTTGAGAATTTAAAGCCTCAGCAGAATAAACTTCCTTCCACTTTTCTAATGATCTAAATCGATAGTCGGCAGACAAATCAATAACTCTAATTTCTTTTTCAATTAATAAAGGGGTTAATTGTGACGCGAGCCCATTTGGAAGACTCAATATCGCATAATCTGAAACCTTAGCTATTTGATCAACATTAATAGTGTCGATCTTTATATCAGCATTAATTTCAATAAAAGGATTGCTAAAATTCCAGCTTTTGCCTGCTGATCTTTCACCAGCTAAATACGAAATCCCAAATTGAGGATGTTCAGAAATCAACTTCACCAATTGAAGCCCTCCATACCCTGAGGCTCCAATAATTGCGACCCTACCAACGTCAGTTTTACTTAATGCCATAACATCATCGTTGTTCCGTAGAATAAGTAATATTCATATGAGAATAATTAGCAAAGATCCATTTCACCACAAACACGAGGAATAAGTTGAAATCAGAAGATTGTTATGAAATTGAATTTGATGATATAGCAGATGCTCTTGCTGCTATAAGAAACGGTGAATGTGTTGTAGTGGTTGATGATGAAAAGAGAGAAAACGAAGGAGATTTAATATGCGCAGCCCAATTTGCGACACCACAGCAAATTAATTTCATGGCCACAGAAGCTAGGGGATTAATATGTCTCGCTATGCAAGGTGAAAGATTAGACCAATTAGATCTACCATTAATGGTTGATAGAAATACAGACTCAAACCAAACAGCATTTACAGTAAGCATAGATGCTGGTCCAGAGTTTGGTGTATCAACAGGGATCTCAGCTGAAGATAGAGCTAAAACGATTCAAGTTGCTCTAAATAGTCAAACAAAACCAATAGATTTGAGAAGACCTGGTCATATATTTCCTTTGAGAGCAAAAATAGGTGGCGTTTTAAAAAGAGCTGGTCACACGGAAGCTGCAGTTGACTTGTCCTTACTTGCTGGCCTAGCTCCCGCTGGAGTCATATGTGAAATACAAAATTTAGATGGGTCAATGGCCAGACTTCCTGAACTAAAAAAATATGCAAAGGAAAGAAATTTAAAATTGATAAGTATTGCCGATTTAATTCACTACAGACTTGAAAACGAGAGATTTGTATATAGACAAGCTATTGCCAAACTACCAAGTCTATTTGGCGATTTCAAAGCCATAGGTTATAAAAACGAATTGGATGGATCTGAACATGTTGCAATAATAAAAGGAAATCATGAGAATTTAAAAGAACCAGTATTAGTAAGAATGCACTCTGAATGCCTAACTGGAGATGCATTTGGATCCTTGAGATGCGATTGTAGGCCACAGCTTGAGGCTGCATTATCAAGAATTTCACAAGAGGGAGAAGGTGTAGTTGTTTACCTACGGCAAGAAGGAAGAGGGATTGGATTAGTCAATAAATTAAAAGCTTATAACTTGCAAGATGGAGGATTGGATACAGTAGAAGCAAATGAAAAACTTGGGTTCCCAGCTGATCTGAGAAATTATGGTGTAGGGGCGCAAATATTAACTGATTTAGGGATAAATAGGCTAAAGTTACTAACAAATAATCCTAGGAAGATAGCCGGATTAGGTGGATATGGCCTAAAGGTAGAATCAAGAGTCCCATTGGTAATATGCCCGGGTGATCATAATGCAGCATATCTTGAAGTTAAAAGAGAAAAACTCGGACATTTATTTGGAGACTACGACCAAACAAAATTAAACAGTGAAAGACAAAATTTAGTTGTTTTTTGGCATGGCCATGTTAACAACGAAGAGTTAAAACATTTTGAAAATAAAGCTAACAAATGGTCAGAAAATCATTTCTTGAATATTTCTATTCAGAACACTCCCAGGTTAATGGCCCTTTGTGAGAATCCATTGTTCATATGGAATGTTTCACATAGAGATATTAAAGCTCAACTAGAAAGAAAAGTAATCGATAAAAGATTATTAGAATCTCTATTAAAAGAACTTTGTAACTGGAAAAATACAGAGAGAATTGGAATTATTAAAACAGATAATTATGAACAACTACTTCATCCATCACAAAACATATTGCTAGAAAATAAAAAAATTAGCGAACTTTCAAATATTGAAAGCTCGCCATTATTTGATTGGAATATAAAAGAGAAAACTAGTATGATTGTATGGGATTAATTATTATCAAATAATACTTACACTGTTAATTTTAGTACCGTTACTAATTGCCAAGAGAACTTTCATATCATTAGTTTTACCAAAAACAGTATGAACACCATCCAAATGTGGTTGCGGCGCGTGAACTAAAAAGAATTGACTACCGCCTGTATTTTTACCTGCATGTGCCATAGACAGCGAACCAGCTAAATGCTTATTTAAATTAATTTCACAATCAATGGAATAACCTGGGCCACCAGTACCAGGAACTCCTGATGCACCCTCCCTGGTATTTGGACATCCACCTTGCGCCATGAATCCATTTATAACCCTGTGAAAAGATAAACCATCATAAAAACCCTCTCCAACAAGTTTTAAAAAATTAGAAACTGTATTTGGTGCATCATCATCAAAAAGGTCAATCGTTAATTGACCTTTTTCTGTTTTCATCAAAACTTTTGACATTTTTTGTAGTTTATTTTTTTTATATTAACTCTTTTTAAACTTAATGCAGATAAGTTCTTTCCTTAAATACATCATTTATTAGTTTTATTATTCAGAACAATAATTAACTTTACTCAGAGCAGTTCTCAAATATCCGTTAGATTCATTTAGTATTTGAGTTGCTCTAGCAATATCCAAACCAGACAAAGCAATTAATATTGATAATTTAACAGAACCATTAGTTTTTTCTAATAACTCTAGTCCCTCATCATTATTAACAGAAGCCACATCAGATAAAATAGATAAAGCACGATGCAAGAGTTTTTTATTCGTCACAGAAACATCAATCATTCTATTTCCATAAACTTTTCCAAGTTTAATCATTACAGAGGTAGAAATAATATTTAAGGCCATCTTTGTTGCTGTACCTGCCTTTAATCTAGTTGAACCAGCTAATATTTCAGGACCAGTAATTAACCTAATATCTATATCTGATGGAAGAAACGATTCATTAGCAGGAACGGATGAAATAGAAATAGTGAGGGCATTTATACTTTTAGAAAAGTTTAATGCAGACATTACATATGGGGTTCTTCCACTAGCTGTTATTCCTATTAGAACATCCTTAGTTGAGAAATTTTTATACTTCAAATCAGAAATTGCTAAATCAGGTAAATCCTCAAGTTTCTCAGAGCTTCTTGTTAAACTTTTTACTCCACCAGCAATTATTCCTTGAACCAAGTCAGGAGAAGTACAAAAAGTTGGTGGACATTCAGAAGCATCAAGAACTCCTAGCCTTCCTGAAGTACCTGAGCCTATATAAAACAATCTTCCATCTGATTTAAGTTTTAATGTGATTTGATCTATAGCATTAACAATTTCAGGAATAGCAAAATTGACAGCCATTTGGGGTTCTTTATCCGCTTCACAGAAAAGTGTAACTATTTCTTTTGTGGATTTTTTATCTAGATCAACCGAACTTGAATTTATCTGTTCAGTTAATATCGTATTATCAAAATTATTATTTTTAATCATAAAAGGTTTTCTAAACGTTTTCGTATATCTTCAAGTTGATCATTAGAAGATTGTGTCGTATTAATAATCTCTTGATTTTGCCAGTCAGCCACATCTAAGTTTGAAAGGGGAGGTGAAATCATTAGACGTTCTTCATCAGTACTTGGAATAAAACCTTTTTCAACAAAACGTGCTTCATAGCCTG
>QCJB01000006.1 GCA_003216295.1 Prochlorococcus sp. AG-402-P16
GGGCTTAAATTATATTCCAATTAATTCAGAAAATGGTTTTCAGGCAGAAATACCAAAAGAAAAATTTGATTTAATTTATCTTTGTTTTCCCAATAACCCAACTGGAGCAGTTGCTACTAAAAAGCAACTTACATCTTGGGTCGAATATGCAAAGAAAAATAATTCTTTGATTCTTTTTGATGCTGCGTACGAGGCTTTTATTAAGGATGATTCCATACCTCACTCGATTTACGAAATTGAAGGAGCTAAAGATTGTGCAATCGAGTTTCGTTCTTTTTCTAAAAATGCTGGTTTTACAGGAACCAGATGTGCTTTTACTGTCATACCTAAGTCCTTGAAAGGTCAGGGAGGAGGAGTAGATGTTGATTTGTGGTCTCTATGGAATCGTCGTCAAAGTACAAAATTTAATGGTGTTAGTTATATAGTGCAGAGAGGAGCAGAGGCTGTGTACTCAAATGAGGGACAAATTCAAATTAAAAAATTAATAAGCTTTTATATGGATAATGCTCAAATAATTAAAGCAAATCTGACTTCTGCAGGATTTGAAGTTTTTGGTGCTACAAATGCACCATATGCTTGGATAAAAACCCCACAAAAAATGAGTTCTTGGGATTTCTTTGATTTTCTGCTAAAAAAGGCAAATGTGGTTGGAACGCCTGGAAGTGGTTTTGGTGCGGCTGGTGAAGGTTATTTTCGATTATCAGCCTTCAATAACAGGGAGAATGTAGAAAAAGCTATGCAAAGGATTGTAAAATTGTGATGAAAAATATCATGGTAAATTCCTTTTCGAAAAGTGTGATTCATTCAGGCATTTTAATTATGGCTAATTCTGTAAATCAAACTGATGGAGATACAGCTGTTATTGATAGAGATGTTCAACGAGTACGAAAAATATCTCCAAAATATAAGGTCTTACTCCATAATGATCCAGTTAATACGATGGATTATGTAGTTGCAACTTTAAGGCAAGTAGTACCTCAATTAAGTGAACAGGATGCACTAGATATTATGCTAGAAACACATAATAATGGTGTGGGACTTGTCATTACTTGCGACTTAGAGCCAGCTGAGTTTTATTCTGAGTCTTTAAAAGCAAAAGGTTTAACAAGCACAATAGAATTAGAAAGCTGAAATACTTAATTAATCAATTTTGGAGAAGGTGGTTGCATCAGAGAATGCAATGGATACCAACATTTACTCTGTTTTTATTCTTATATCCAATCGGGTGGTGTGCTAGTCATCTTTTTTATATTCTAAATCAGGATATTAGCTCAAGTGATTTAAGTATTTTAGGTACAATAATAACATTTTTTTTATTTATAATTATCCTACCTAGCTGGGGAAGAAGGAGATGGAAAACTTGTCAAGTATGGTTGTATTTAGGTTTGGATTTTCAAAATAAATTGAAGTCATTAATTGTTTTATTTAATGGATTCCTGTGGTCATTTTTACTTTTATTAATTCTTGTTCTATTTTTGTTTTTATGTGGTTGGGTTGAGAATTTTAATTATACAGATATCAATTCTTTATTAAATGCCATTTTATTAATAGTGGGTGTTGTTCTCGCTGAGGAGATTATTTTTCGTGGATGGTTAATGGAAGAAATGATATTGTTGTTTGGTCGAAAAACCGGAATAATTTTTCAATCTGCAATTTTTAGTTTCGCTCATTTTAGATCTGACATTGGCTTATTAGCATTAATTCCTTTTTTGAGTGGACTTTTCCTTTTTGGGTTGGTTCTCACATTGAGACGTATTAGTGATAAAGGGTCGCTATGGGGTTGTATAGGCTTGCATGGTGGGTTGGTTGGAATGTGGTATTTATTTGATTCTGGATTGATTATTTTTTCTAATGAAATCCCTTTTTATTTTTTAGGACCAAGCAAAGAGATGGTGAATCCAATAGGAAGTATTTTGGGGATAGTAATTTTATTAATAGTCTTATTTTGTCAACGAAGACTTTTTGAAAGGACTGGTCGATTTTTTGCTTCAACAGTTAAGGCTTCTTTCAAAGAAGAAATACCATAATCGCGTTCTAATAAGTTCATCACTGTTCTGCCAAAATCATTTGGATTTGTATCAAAGGCTTCCAGGCAAATCCTCCCAAAATCTTTTCCCATTGGCTCGGGATTCCATAGAAGTTTTCTCGCTGTCCAAGGCATTAAACTCATAGGATTATACCCAGGCTTTAATAAATCATTTTGGAGCCCATATTCTTCTAATAAGGTATGAGGTTGAAGTCCAATAAAAAATATAGAAGGCTCAACGACATTTACACCAAAAATATTTTCTAATTCCCTATGATAAGCAACAGTTTGTCTTATGGTTTCTGGACGTTCGTCAATAACATTAAATGAGTAATTGACTGAAACTTGATCTTTAAAACCTGCTTTTGATAGAAGTTCGCAATTTTTGAGAACAGTTTTTAAGTTATATCCCATTTTCATTTTTCTAACCAGTTCTTGAGAACCAGAAGTGATCCCAATCTCAAAATAGCTCATACCTGTACGAACCATTAAGTCAGCTAATTCTTCATCTAAATTGTCTGCTCGAATGTATGCTGCCCATTTGATGTCATCTAGTCCTTCGTCAAGGATAGCTTGAAGAATATCTTTAGCATTTTGAATGTGACCTCTTGATGGTATGAATTGAGCATCAGTAAACCAGAATCCTCTAACTCCAAGGTCGTACAATTGTTTTATTTCTCTAATAACTTCATTCACAGGATTAATTCTTACTTTTTTTCCTTCAATGACTGTATAAATACAATAACAACAGTTGTGTGGGCATCCTCTTTTGGTTTGAACTCCAATGTAGAAATCACCACCATCTAAGTACCATTTAAATGCGGGCCAAATTTTCTTGATGTAGCTGTAATTACATGCAGTTTTAATTATATTATTTGGCTTTTCATGAATAAGTTTTTCTCTGGGATCCTCTCCAACTACAAAACATCTTTCACTCTTGATACATTGTTTTCTTATTAACTTTTCTATTAATAATTCTCCTTCTCCTAATGATATAATGGTTCCCTTGGGTAGAGACTTCTTTAATTGGTTATAGAAAACACTAACCGCTCCCCCGCCAATTATTGCAGTAGCATTTGGTTTGAGTTTTTTTGCATATTTTAATCCTTTTTTGATTAATTTTTGGTTTCTCCATATTTCACCATAATGGCTTTTCATTAGCTGAAGGCCACCGATAGCACCGCGAATCTTTTTTAATGGATTGCGAGCATAGAACACTTCAAATGAGTTTTGTAAAGGATTTCCTCCTCTTCCATCTACAGGGGCATATATTTGTATATCTCTCCATGAGAAAACAATTAAAGTAGGTTCAAATCTTTTAATAGTATTTATTAATATTCTCTCTACATCTAATATGGGTATTGAGGCTAAATCTACAATTAATTGTTCGATTTCTGGAAAACATTTATGAATATGATCAGCTAGGTAAATAGGACCTATTGGAAAAATTGGATTGCATGGCAATCTGACATACAAAACCCTAACCTCTAATTCGGGTCCAAAAGAATTCAATTTAGAAATTAAATGAGCTTCCATTAGGCCATCAAGTACTACCAAAAATAATCATTCAGAAATAAACACTAACAATTTGTTGACCTTTTTGATTGGAAATTTTGTTAAGAGTTAAAAGTAAAAAATCGAAAAAAATTTTAGATCTTACGAAAACTTAGTGAGGGTCTGATTTTTCTTGTTTGTCTCAGATTTGTAAAATAATTATTGCATTGAAGTGCAAAGTCTCCACAGCGATTTTTTGATTGATATTAGAGGAATTTATTAAAAAAACAAAAAATAGATCAGAATACAGTGAAAGGTATTAAGGCTAAGGTTATGAATCCTCTCATTACTTTGATCATATACATACTTGGTGGAGCGGCTCTAGGTAGTTTAATGCTGCTTAGTGGGATTCCTGCCGCTCCTCTTCTTGGTTCGATTTTAGCGGCGGGGTTTTTAAGCATAAGTGGTCAATTTGAGCCTGCTCAGTGGCCGGTGGGTACAAAAACTTTGCTTGGAATTGGAGTGGGAACTGTTATTGGAACTGGTATTAATAGAGATACGTTAGATGAATTACAAACGCTTTGGAGACCAGCGATTTTAATTACTTTTACTTTGATTTTGACAGGCCTTTTGGTTGGGTTTCTAGTTGTCAGATTATTTGGAATTGATCCTTTAATAGCTTTACTAGGCTCTGCCCCTGGAGGTACTCTTGGGATGAGCTTAGTAGGCGCTGAACTTGGAGTAGGGGCTGCAGTAGCCGCTATTCATGCATTTAGATTGATAACAGTCTTATTAATTATTCCAGCGGTTGTTAAGTATTTAACACCGCTTTTAGGAGTAAATTTTAATCAATGAAACTAGCTATGAAAATTTAATTTTCTTGATAATGATTAGCAATTTTATATGATTTTCCACACAGGATTATTTGGTATATTTGGCTCTTTGTATTTATCTTTTGGCTCTGTTGTAGTTATTCTCCAATCAGGAACGCGACATTGTACATATGCTGGACTTTGGATAAGCACACCTGGCTTCTCGTCTTTTCTATAAGTAAATCCACCCTTCCATGCCCCTCCTTCTTTTAGGGAGCCTTTAAACCAAACCCAACAGTTTTCACTTTCCATTAAATTTAGACTGAAAAAAAATCTTGATATAGTTTTTATTTTTCATTTTTTAAAATTTTATTCACCTTCTTCTGCTTCTTCGTCTTTGTTGCAACTTACGTTTGTATTTCTCTACAGGAGTCTCATGATGACGAAGGCGCTTCAATTCCCCAAAAATTCCCGCTTTGGAAACTTGACGTTTAAATCGACGAAGTGCTGATTCAATGCCTTCGTTTTCTCCAACTGTTACTTGAGTCAAAAAGATTAAAAATGCAATGATTTAATTTTACAGGACGATAAAGCAAATTTTTGTTTTGACCTTTTTGGGATAAAAAGATCTAGAATCTTCGAGAATTATCCAAATAGCTTTCTTCAGGTTTTGGTTATTGGCCAAATAATTGAAGTTTTCCCCTTTTCGGACCATTCATTATTACTACATAGGTCCGTTATCCAATGACTATTTACATCGGGAATCTTTCATTTGATGCTGAGATAGAAGATATTGTTGGAGTCTTTAGCAGTTATGGGGAAGTAACCAACTGCAAGCTTCCATTAGAAAGGGAAACAGGGAGAAAAAGAGGTTTTGCTTTTGTTGATATGGGTGACGATGCACAAGAACAAAAAGCAATCGATGATCTACAAGATGTGGAGTGGATGGGGAGAGCTATTAGGGTTACCAAAGCTAGACCTAAAAATAGCTAATAAAGTCTCTTCTCTAGCCTTTACTGGAAGATCCTTGAATAGCTTGAATCCTAAAATTTTTTTAAACTATCAAGTTGCTTTTAGATTTCAGTCTATTAGGGCTTAAAGCATTTTTTTAAATTAATGCTCTAATGATTAGAAGTTAAGAGAAATGCCTTTTTAATGGTTTACTCATCAATCCCTTTTTCAACAATCACATTTGGTGGATTTAATCCTTTGGCTGCGATTGCAGGTTTGGTTATCTTTTTTCAGATTTCTCAAATTTACTATTATGGACTTCCCGAGAATGAACCAACTGTTGAGCTTTCTGAAACTGGTTCTTATCAGTACCTTAAAAAGCAATTTATTGGTGTTCAAATAGTTACTGCTCTTATTGCCGCTTCAGTTATGCTTGCTGGTCCAGATAAAATTTTCTTCCCTTTTAAATATTTTTAAGTGATACTACACAACAATTGATGTCCATCTGAAAGGCAGCTTGAAAAGCTGCCTTTCTTTTTAATTGGATTTAATTCGTTACATAAGAAACGCGATAAATCGATTAATTTAAATTGTATGAATTATGTTATTTCTGAGAATATTTGCTTCGTCTGGGAATGACCATTTAGTTCATAGTGAACATCATTTTGCTGATTTGATCGATTAACTATATAAATATAACTTATTTATTATGGAATTTAATCAAATCAATATTGACGATTCTATAGATGTGGTTAATTACAATAAAAAATCTTTTCAAGGTAAAGAAATTAATGAAAATTTAAATTATTTATATCCAAATGGACATCGAACTACTCATCAAATGAGATGGTTTAAAGGTAGTAGAGATAGAGGGATAAAGACCGATATTGCTGCATAAAAATAAACAAAATATTAACTATAATAATGAAAAAAAATAATAGAAATAACCATAGTTCTCCTGATCCTTATGAAGACATAATCAGACTTGAGAAACTTGATCCGTATGAAACTCTTATTCAACAAAGTGCTATTCCTAAGCAAAAAAAAGAATAAAACCAATGATATTTAAATTATTATATTTTAGTAAAATTAATTTTTTATAATAAAAAACCCCCCAATTTAAATTGGGAGGTTTTTATTACATATTGAAGATTAGAAACTAAATGCAGTTTCAACAACAACTCCAGAGTCATCATCACCAGTATTGTCTTCTACAGTGAAGAAACCAGGAGTGATTGTGACATAGTCATTTAGTGCATAGGTGTAAGAGACTTCAAAACCTGTTGCATCTTCATCATCACCACCATCAACATCAGTTGAGTTGTAAGCAGCACTTAATGTTCCAGGGCCAACTTCGTAGTCAACGCCGATGAACAAGTCAGTTGCATCAGAACCAGACTCTGGATCAGTTGTGTCATAAGCAACGCTGAATGTTGCATCTATTGATTCAGGGCTGTAATAGATACCACCACCAAATGTGTCGTATCCAGTTGTTCCGCCTTCACCATCATTAGAAGCGATTACAAGACCGCCACCAAATCCTTCGCCGTTATAGCCAAGAGTGAAAGTTGAAACATCATCAGCATCATCAGCACCGATGCCGGTAGTTGCGTCGGCACCACCTACAGAGACGAAGCTAACAGATGCAACTACACCACTGTCATTAGAGTATGCAACACCAACTCCAGGACCAGTCTCTCCACCAGCTAGAGAATAAGGCATGCTTCCTAGTCTGAAAGCGTCTGAATAAGCAGAAGTTGTTGCAGCAACAACATCATCCTGATCGAGCAAAGGACCAGCAGTTACTTCAAGATCACCAACAGGGAAGGCATAAAATAAAGAGTGTAATGTGATAGCACCTGTTCCACCTGTTGCGCTATCCATGCTTGCTAATGGACCACTGGCATTACCAGTTTCCATGCCCATATAAAGCATGTCTTCACCAGTAAAGCTGGAAGTAACATCAAGGCCATATGCATACTGCATATAAAGCTCTTCTTCCTTATCAGTTGTTCCACCGTCAGCTACAGAACCAACTGTGAAATATGCACCACCAGAAAGAGATGTACTTGATGAAAATGCAGTATCTGCATTAGCTGCGACTGGAGCCATTAGGCCCAATGCAGCAGGAGCTACCAGCAAACGCTGAAAAAGCTTCATTGTGTCCTCACACAAAATAATATCAATTTATTTTTATATTTTTAAACTTTAATTGAAGTAGTATTTAATACATAAATAAGAAATTTTTAGTATCTAGTGCTACATTTTTAAGTCATGAATTTAAGATTTTTGTTTAATGTAAATAATAAACTATTCACTATCTATTGATTCTGCTTCCGGTCCTAAAGCTGTTGCAATCCATTTTGATACTACCGGAGAAATGCTTGACAACTTTTTAAGAAAAATTCTTTCCTCTAATGAAACTAATTTATTATTTTCTATTCGATTCAATATATTCCTAACTTTTATTCTTGTTGTAGTTGAAATCATGAAAAAAACTTTTTATTTTTATAATTAAATGATTTTTCTGAGGCTGTTCATTTTGAACAAATTTAGAAAATTTTTATATTTTAAATTGCATTTTTGGTATTAAAAGTTACAAATATTTGATAGATTTTTTGTTTTAATTTCCACGAATAATTCTTTGTTATGGTCGATTTCTCTTATCGAAACATTACCTCAAATATGGTTGTTTTGAAATGCATTGGACCAGATAATTTTTTTCTAGAAAGAGTTGTTTTTCCCCAAGAAGTCTTTTCATCTGTTGCGCCAGACGGATCTCAGTTGGAAATTTGGGGTATACAATCATATGGTCCAAGGCTGGAACAACGTTTAAGAGTATCCGCAAAAAAGAAGGAAGATCCAGTAGCTGCTTAGTTTTTTAAATTAATAATTAAAGCAATAGATATCTTTGAGCTAGAGGTAGTGATTCAGCAGGTTCACAAGTTAAAAGTTCACCATTTGCAAAAACTTCATAGGTTTGAGGGTCAACCTCTATTTTTGGCATTAAATCATTTAGCTTCATTGATTTTTTAGATATGTCTCTGGTGTTTTTTATGGCTGCATAAGATCGTTCCAATTTAAGTTGTTCTGGTACACCTAATTCTATTGAAGATTCACTTAAGAAAGTAAGGCATGTGGAATTTATAGCTTTCCCAAACGAAGAAAACATTGGTCGGCCATGTACTGGTTGTGGTGTTGGAATTGACGCGTTTGCATCTCCCATTTGTGCCCAGGCGATTGACCCTCCTTTTACCACTAGGTCTGGTTTGATCCCAAAAAAACCTGGTTTCCAGATTACTAGATCTGCAAGTTTACCAATTTCTATAGAACCAACATGACTGCTAATTCCGTGAGCTATTGCAGGATTGATAGTGATCTTTGATATATATCTCTTCAGACGATTATTATCATTCTTTTCATTATCTTCTGGTAAAGCACCTCTTTGAATTTTCATTTTATGAGCAGTTTGAAAAGTTCGACTAATTACCTCACCAACTCTTCCCATCGCCTGAGAGTCACTTGCAATAATAGAAAAGGCTCCTAAATCGTGGAGTATATCCTCAGCAGCAATAGTTTCACGACGTATTCTTGACTCGGCGAATGCAACATCCTCTGGAATTTTGGGATCCAAATGATGGCAAACCATCAACATGTCTAAATGCTCTTCAAGAGTATTTAGAGTGAAAGGTCTAGTAGGATTGGTGCTGCTTGGAATCACATTAGACTCTCCACAAATTTTGATAATGTCAGGAGCATGACCACCTCCAGCTCCTTCTGTATGAAAGGTATGAATTGTTCTTCCTTTTATTGCCTGAATCGTATCCTCGACAAAACCAGCTTCGTTTAGTGTATCTGTATGAATACAAACTTGTACGTCTAATTGATCTGCAACACTTAGGCATGAATCAATACAAGCTGGTGTTGTTCCCCAATCTTCATGAAGTTTCAACCCACAAGCTCCTGCTCTTACTTGTTCTTCTAATGCTGTTTTATTAGTTGCATTGCCTTTCCCAAAGAAACCTAAATTCACAGGGAATCCCTCCGCTGATTGCAACATGCTAGAGATGTGAAATACTCCTGGAGTACAGGTGGTTGCATTAGTACCTGTTGCTGGACCAGTTCCTCCTCCAAGCATAGTTGTAACACCACTTGCTAACGCAGTTTCTATTTGCTGTGGACATATAAAATGAATATGACTATCGATGGCACCTGCAGTAATAATGTTTCCCTCTCCTGCGATTGCTTCTGTGCTTGCTCCAACAATAATGTCGACCCCTTCTTGAGTATCGGGATTTCCAGCTTTTCCGATACCTGAAATTTTTCCGTCTTTAATACCAATATCTGCTTTAACAATTCCCCACCAATCCAGAATAAGTGCATTGGTAATAACTGTATCTACTACTCCATTATCTCTACTTTGTTGAGATTGCCCCATCCCATCACGAATGACTTTACCTCCACCAAATTTAATTTCGTCTCCATAGTGAGTACGGTCCTCTTCAACTTCGAGGATTAAGTCTGTATCTGCAAGTCTAATGCGATCTCCTTTAGTGGGACCATAAGTTTCAGCATAAGCTTGGCGAGAAATTTTGTAAGGCATTTTATTTTTGAAGTGAGTTGTTTATAAGTCCGTTAAATCCAAAAACTTTACGATTTCCTGCATATGGGACAAGATCAACTTTTCTTTGGTCACCAGGCTCAAACCTGATAGCTGTACCAGCTGGGATGTCTAACCTTTTACCCAGAGATCTTTGTCGATCAAATTCTAGACCTTTATTTGATTCAAAGAAGTGATAATGAGAACCTATTTGTATTGGTCTATCAGAAATATTTGCGACTGTGAGTGTTGTGACTTCTCTTCCTTTATTCAGTTCGATAAAACCTTCTTCGGGAATAAGTTCTCCAGGAATTAAATAAGACATAATTGTAGTTAGCTAATTGGATTGTGAAGTGTTACAAGTTTCGTTCCATCTGGAAAAACAGCTTCTATTTGAACTTCATGGATAAGTTCAGGCACTCCCTCCATTACTTGTTCTTTTTTTAACCATGTTGTCCCTTCATTCATTAAAGTTGAGACACTTTTTCCATCTCTTGCCCCTTCAAGGACTTGAAAGCTAAGCCAAGCCATAGCTTCTGGATGGTTTAACTTTAAACCTCTATTTAATCTCCTCTCTGCCAGAAGAGCAGCCGTAACTACAAGTAACTTGTCTTTTTCTTGTGGACTTAAGTACATTTTTTAATCCTTACAACAAAATTTTACTAGTAATAACATGCTTAAACGTTCATCATGAACAATCTAAGTCTGTTGATGGATCCTCTTGCATTGGCCAAATCCTCATATATTCAGGGATGTTTGATTTTCTTAAAACTCTTGTGAGACTCCAAATTCTATAAAACCAAAACCGAGCTGATTGTGTTGATGAGCCTGTGTACCTTGCAGATATGCCATTTTCGAGAAGGCTACAAGTCATAAAACCTGGCAGCCCCGCTCTTTGTTGTCGGCATTTCACTAGTAAATCAGATAATGCTTTTTGGTTTATTCCTTTAGGTGTTATCCAAGTGAAAGAGCCAAAAACTGGTTGTTCTTCTAGACCATGAATAGATTTTAGGGCTTTTCCAGATAGTTCTAGGCGATCACTAAATTCATAATGTTTTCCTTGAGTACTCTCTCTAAAGATTTCTAAAGATGATCTCCATACTCCATTACCAAGTTGTTCTTGAGCGGCAGTTCGTCCTAAACGAACTAAGTCAATACATAAAAAACTTGATGAAGGATCAAGCTTAACTGTCATATTTTGTTCAAAAAGTCCCCCTTCATAAATAATTAATTCTTGAGGAATCCATTCAAAGTCTGCATTCTTTTCAATCTGAAATAAACATTTTTGATTTGCCCAGCTCCCTTTTGGATTTATTTTTGACCTCCCTCTACTTCCATAAACTTTTTGAGCTGCTACTGAAGAACATATGGCACGACTATTTTCCTCAGAAGTTACATTTATTGTGAGTTGATCACCTCCAACAATTCCTCCAGCACTATGGAGAATTGGTATCTCACATCTCCCATCTTTTTTATCATTGAATACTCTCATTAATTTCAATGGAGCAGTGCATTTTGCTTGATGAATTGTTTTGAGATTGTCGATATTCTTATCTATTGACTTTTTGTAAAGCCTTAGATCACAGGTTCCATGCCATTGAGATGTCATTGAATATTGGTCCCGATTTTCCTCATTTAGCTTTAAGAGAATAATTAATGTCTTATGTTGTAGACATAACCTTTAAAATTTAGATCTTCAAGGAATTTAAGCTTGTCACACGAATTAATCTATCTCACCGAGAGAATTAGTGCTCAAGTGATAGAACATTGCCTTTCGCTTCCCTTGTCTGCAAAAGAGAGGACTCAACTTCGAGGAAAGCGATCAACTTTAGATGGGATCGATGTCATTTTAAATTTGCCTAGAGGAGGAGGTAGGTTGATCCCTGGAGAGGTATTGAAAAGTGAGAATGCACAAATTTTTGTAAGCATAAAGGCCGCTCAGGAAGATGTAATAAAAATTAGCTCAGAAAATAGATTGAAATTGTTAAAAGCTGCTTATCATTTAGGTAATAGACATGTTGAGATTGAGTTGCATGATAACGAGTTATATTTACTCAATGATGTAGTTATGAATAAGATGTTAGAAAAACAAGGTTTTGCAATAGAAAGTTTCAAAAGACCTTTCTATCCCGAGATTGGTGCTTATGAGTAGAGGTTGGATTAACCCTTTATGAAACTTGAATTTTTACAATTAATAAGTCCGTCTTTACCAGTTGGAGCTTTTAGTTATTCAGAAGGATTGGAATGGCTTGTTCAAAATAAAAAAGTTTATGACGAGATAAGTCTTTTCAATTGGATTGAAAGCGAACTTTCTCGAGGTCAAATAACAATTGAGGCAAGTTCAATTGTGTACATAATGGAAGATTTAGTTGATTGGCGGGATAAGCAAGGTGATCAATATAAGTCGCCTATTGAAGAGTGGAATTCTTGGCTTAGTTCACTCAGAGATTCTCCAGAGGTTAGATCTCAACAAGCACAAATGGGTGAATCTCTTTTACAGCTTCTCATTGATCTTGATCATCCTCTCCCTGACAATGAAAAGAAATTTATATGGCCAATAGCGTGGGCTTGGGCTGGAGTCTGTTGGGACATACCTCGAATTGATTTAGTGGAGGGATTTTTATATAGTTGGGTGGCTAATCAATTAAGTGCGGCATTAAGACTCTTGTCATTAGGGCCAACAAAAGCTCAACAGCTTCAAATGAAATCACTAATACTTATTAAGTCTCAAGCAAGTTACTTATTGGAACAGAATCCTAAAGAAATTTGGATTAGCGATGTCGGCGCTATTATGGCACAACAGTCGCATGTAGAACTTTATTCAAGATTATTCAGAAGCTAATGGAAAGTAAATTAAGGGTTGGCATAGCTGGTCCAGTAGGATCTGGTAAAACGGCTATTATTCAGAGGCTATGTGAAAACCTTAAGGATAAATTAGAGATTGCTGTAGTAACAAATGATATCTATACGCAAGAAGATGCAAAATTTTTGACTAATTCAAAGGCTTTAGCACCTGAACGTATCAAAGGAGTTGAAACTGGTGGATGTCCACATACAGCGATAAGGGAAGATTGTTCTATTAATCGTATTGCTGTTGAAGAGCTAGAACAGAGATTTGAAACTCTAGATTTAGTATTTGTTGAAAGTGGTGGAGATAATCTTGCTGCAAGTTTTAGCCCTGAGTTGGTAGATATATGTATATACATAATTGATGTTGCCGCTGGAGATAAGATCCCCAGGAAAGGAGGCCCAGGCATAACACGTTCAGACTTATTAGTGATCAATAAAATAGATCTTGCTAAAATGGTTGGCGCAAGCTTGAAAATAATGGAGAGGGATACTCTTTTAATGAGAAAAAATCTTCCCTGGTGCTTTACCAATACCAAGACAGGGGAGGGGATAGAAACAATCGAGCAGTTTTTGTATGATCAGATACTTTTTTCTCGGTAGATAGTATTAACCGATACGAAAAATTATGTTCGTTTACTGAAATAGCTAAATTGGTCTCATTGGCTACAAAAAGAGGGGTGTTCGGTTGGATACTTTCCCTACACCCCCAAAGGCGGGTAAACAACTAATTTAGTTAGTAATTCATGAAGCTTTCAAAGCGTATTTTTGCAGGTTTAGCTACTGCATCATTGGCCGTAACTGTTACTGCTTGTGGTGGATCAGATTCCTCAGGCAATTTTGATGACACTGTAACTGTTGGAATTCTCCATTCTCTATCAGGGACAATGGCAATCTCCGAATCAACTCTAGTTGATACAGAGAAAATGGCTATTGAGGAGATCAATGCAGCTGGTGGTGTAACAGTCGACGGTAAAAGCTATAAAATCGAGTACATCGTTGAAGATGGGGCTTCAGATTGGCCTACCTTTGCTGAAAAATCTAAAAAGTTAATCGACCAGGATGGAGTACCAGTTGTCTTTGGTGGCTGGACATCTGCAAGTCGTAAGGCAATGCTTCCGGTTTATGAATCTAAGGATGCATTCCTTTATTACCCAATTCAATATGAAGCCCAAGAGTGCTCAAATAACATTTTCTATACCGGGGCGACGCCTAATCAGCAATCTGAGCCTGCTACCGATTTCATGTACAAGCGCTCACCAGCGGCTGGAGGAGATTTCTTCTTAGTTGGTTCTGATTATGTTTTCCCAAGAACTTCTAATACAATTACTAAAGCTCAAGTTAAACAACTTGGCGGTAAAGTTGTAGGTGAAGATTATCTTCCTTTGGGTAATACAGAGGTAGCACCTATTATCTCCAAGATAAAAGTTGCTCTTCCTGATGGCGGAATCATTGTTAACACTTTGAACGGTGACCAAAACGTTGCTTTCTTCAAACAAATCCAGGACGCAGGAATCACTCCTTCCAATGGTTATTACGTAATGAACTACTCCATTGCGGAAGAAGAGATAAGTACGATTGGGCCTGAGTTCCTTGAGGGGCACTATGGTGCTTGGAACTACATGATGTCTATTGATACGCCAGCTTCTAAGAAATTTGCTAAGAGCTTTAAGAAGAGATGGGGCAGTGATCGTGTTGTAGCGGATCCTCAAGAATCTGCTTATAACATGGTTTATCTATGGAAGCAGGCAGTTGAAGATGCAGGTACATTTGATGACAATGCCGTTAGAGAAGCATTGGTTGGTCAGACATTCGATGCTCCTCAAGGGCCAGTAGAAGTTATGGCAAATCATCACCTATCTCAAACAGTGAGAATCGGTGAAATCAACGCAGAGGGTGGATTTACAATCCTTGAAGAAACTGGAGTTGTTGAACCACAAGCATGGAACCAAAAACATCCAAGTTCAAAAGGTTACGCATGTGATTGGACTGATCCTAAGAAAGGTGAAAAATATAGGATGTAATTCAATTTTTGACTTATAAATAGTTTCTAATAAGGAGCCTTCGGGCTCCTTATTTCTTTAAAAAAATCAACCAAGCTAGTGCAACTTATTCTTGAAAGCCTTTTTAATGGCGTTGCTATTGGCTCAGTTTTGCTCGTCGCAGCACTGGGACTAGCAATTGTCTTCGGTTTAATGGGTGTCATCAATCTTGCTCATGGGGAATTGATGATGCTTGGTGCTTATTCAACATACATAACCCAATTAATTTTCAAACAAGTTTCTTTCTTAAAACCTTTTTATGATTCGTATGTCATAGTTGCAATTGGTATTGCTTTTTTAGTTAGTGGAACAGTTGGAATTCTTTTAGAGCGAACAGTTATTAGACGCCTCTATGGAAGTCCTCTTGAAACACTTTTAGCCACATGGGGAGTGAGCCTAATCCTTCAACAATTTGTTAGAAGTGTTCCGCTGGCCTATGCCAGTGGTTTGGTTATAGCACTTTTCTTTGGCCTATTTACACCGCTATTTATTTCTGATGACTTACTTCATGGTGCAAAAGGTAAATTAATAAGAGCATGTACTTGGGGGTTCTCAGCTTTATTAGGTGTAGCAACAGGAGGTGTTTTATCGTCTTTAGTAAGTAAACTTAGTCGCGCTAGTGCAAGGAATGTTGATGTTACAGCTCCCTCTTGGATGAGAGGTGGAATTGATTTTGTTGGAATTACTTTTCCTAAAACGCGTCTTTTAATAATCCTCATTACCTTAATATCTGTTTTAGTAGTAATTTTCTTTCTTGATAAAACAGCTTGGGGAATGAGAATTAGAGCAGTAACTCAAAATAGACCAATGAGTGATTGTTTAGGTATATCCACTGAAACAGTAGATATTATTACTTTTGGAATAGGTTCTGGTCTCGCTGGTGTTGCAGGAGTTGCAGTTTCACTCCTTGGCTCAGTCGGACCAAATGTTGGTGGCAATTACATTGTGGGATGTTTTATGGTTGTTGTTCTTGGTGGAGTGGGCAATTTATTAGGAACAATCCTTGCTTCTTTCTCTATTGGAATAATGACTGATTTGATAGGAGCAGGAAGACTACTTACTATTTGGCCAGATATGCCTTCCCCTCTTTATTCAACAATAGATTTTTTTGCGACAACAAGTATGGCTAGAGTAATGATATTTGCTCTGATAGTAATATTCCTTCAATTTAAACCAACTGGGATGTTCCCACAAAAAGGAAGAATGGTGGAGTCTTGATTGATGAGTATTTTTTCTACAAAAAAAAGTTGGATTAACTTAACTATTTGGGTATTACTTATTGCCCTAATTATTGCTGCACCCTCAGTGCTTCCTGTTTTTAGATTAAATCTATTAGGAAGATATTTATCGCTTGCAATAGTGGCATTAGGAGTGGATTTGATTTGGGGATTCACAGGAATGTTGAGTTTAGGTCAAGGAATTTTCTTTGCACTTGGTGGATATTGTGCTGCGATGTTCCTCCAATTGAATAGTGCAGGAGAATTCCCAAATGGTATACCTGAGTTTTTTGGTTTATATGGAGTCGAAAAGCTTCCATTTTTCTGGGAACCTTTTAAAAGTTCAATTTTTACTCTTATTTCCATTTGGCTGATACCGGCTATTATTGCTGGTCTTCTTGGGTATTTAGTTTTTAGAAATAGAATTAAAGGCGTTTATTTTTCAATCCTTACACAAGCGGCTCTTTTGGTTTTTTTCAATTTCTTTAATGGACAGCAGAAATTGATTAATGGAACAAATGGTTTGAAAACAGATGTGACTCAACTTTTTGGACAAATGGTAGGTTCAGAAATAATGCAAAGATGGTTCTTTTGGGTATCAGCTGTTTTAGTAATACTTACCTGGTTTTTTGCCCGGTGGATTGTTCGAGATAGATTTGGAAATATCCTTATTGGAATTAGAGACGATGAGGCTCGAGTTCGTTTCACTGGTTATAATCCAGTAATTTTTAAAACAATAATATTTTCAATAGCAGGAGGATTAGCTGGTATTTCAGGGGCTTTGTATACAGTTCAATCTGGAATAGTTTCTCCACAGTTTATGACTGTCCCTTTCTCTATAGAAATGGTTGTTTGGGTTGCCGTGGGTGGTAGAGGAACTTTGCTAGGCGCAATACTTGGAGCTGTTTTAATTAATTATGCAAAAAGTTTGGTAAGTGAAGCATTACCAGCAAGCTGGATGTTTATTCAAGGTGGATTATTTATTCTTGTTGTAACAGCTCTTCCAGAGGGGGTACTAGGATGGATTAGGAAAGACGGTCCAAAGAAATTATTGTTTTTACTTGGGATTAATAAAAAATTAGAAACATATCCAAGTCTTGAAGTCAATGAACAAGGGGAGGTAAAATGATGACTACTCCATTACTAGAGCTAAAACAAATTTCAGTTAGCTTTGAAGGCTTTCTTGCTCTTAATGACCTTAATTTGGTTTTGAATCAAGGTGATCTTAGAGCAGTTATTGGGCCAAATGGTGCAGGTAAAACTACATTTTTAGATGTAATCACTGGGAAAGTAGCACCTACAAAGGGTGACGTGATTTTCAAAGAAAAATCTTTGATTGGTCAAAAAGAGTTTCGTATAGCGCGTAAAGGTATTGGGAGAAAGTTTCAAAGTCCAAGGATTTTTGAAAATTTAACAGTACAAGAAAACCTAGCTTTAGCAGTTAGTAGACCTAAAACTCCTTTGTCGTTATTGATGAATAGTTTAAAGGTTAAGAATTTAGATGAAATTCAACGCTTAATGAGTATTGTCAACCTTCAATCAAAAGCCAATATTAGGGCTGGCGCGCTTTCTCATGGTCAAAAACAATGGCTTGAGATTGCAATGCTAGTTGGACAAGATCCTGATCTTTTACTTGTTGATGAACCCGTTGCTGGCTTAACTGATGAAGAAACAGATTTAACCGCTGATCTTCTTAAATCTTTAGCGGGTGATCATACTGTTTTAGTCATTGATCATGATATGGAATTTATTCGTAGACTTGATTGCCCTGTTAGTGTGTTGCACCAAGGTCATGTATTGAAAGAGGGTTCCATGAGCGATATACAAAAAGATCCATTGGTGATAGAGGTTTATTTAGGCAAATCTGAGGAGGAAGAATAATGACTATGCTTCAGATAAAAGGCTTGAATACCTACTATGGCGAAAGTCATATTCTTCGAGATGTTGATATGAATATCAATCAAGGTGAGATGATTTGTCTTATAGGTCGAAATGGAGTAGGTAAAACAACTTTGCTTAAATCTTTAATAGGGTTATTAACTCCACGGCGTGGAGAGATTGTTTTTAATGGAGATTTGGTTAATAGAAAGCCTCCTCATCAAAGGGCTCGTTCCGGAATTGCGTATGTTCCCCAAGGACGAGAAATAATACCTTATTTGACTGTCGAGGAAAATCTTCAACTTGGATTGGAAGCTTTACCAGGAGGTTTAGCAAAGCATAAACAGATTGATGAATTGGTATATGAACTTTTCCCTGTCTTAAAACAATTTCTATCTCGTAAAGGAGGTGACTTAAGCGGAGGGCAGCAGCAACAACTTGCAATTGCTCGAGCATTACTTGGGAAACCAAAGTTGCTTTTACTTGATGAACCAACTGAAGGAATACAACCGAATATCGTTCAAGATATTGAGTCTGCAGTTAAAAGGATCATTAGTGAGACTGGTGTTGGGGTTTTATTGGTAGAGCAACATCTGCATTTTGTGAGGCAAGCAGATCGTTATTATGCAATGCAACGCGGAGGCATAGTTGCAAATGGACAAACTAGTGAATTAAGTAAAGCTGTGGTAGAGAAATTCCTTAGTGTTTAAGTCTATTTTGTTTGAGTAAAAGCAGTTTCTTGCTCTATTTTGTCTTGGCAAGTAGAGCAAAGAATATGACCTTTTTTTTTCCAAAAAGTCTTTGTTGACCTTTCGATATTTTGTCCACAGCCAAGGCATTTGAAGAGTGGACTCATTTATTACTGAATCTTTTTTATATAGTTCTTTATTATACTATTTTCATTCTGTCTTAACAGATACAAGATTTTTTTGGCCGTAGACTTTGATTTTTAAAGATAATACTAATTTATTTAATTAACATTAAAAAGCATTTTTTGATACTTGCTCTATTTATTTAGTTTGTTATAAGTTGATCAAGTGCTTCTATTGCATGTCCTTCGAAAGATTAAGCAAAACTGAGATAGTCAATGGCAGAATTGCAATGTCAGGTGTATTAGTTATTTTATTACTTGAAATATTATCTAAGTTAAGTATTGCTTAGATACTATATATATGAAATTAATTTGGTTTTAATAAAACCTACTTAAATTAAGCTACTTTTAAAAATAGAGAATCTTTTATCCTTTTGATTTCTCCATCTTTCCATAACCAGATAATAGGCTCTGTAGATTTTGCGTGTTGTAGATCAATTCTGTTTTCAATACTTATAGGATTAAATTCTGTATTCGATTCAAATTGTTTGTCTCTAATTGCCTGATTGATAACAATACTTCCATCTTTTCCAGATATTGATCTATGAAATGTACCGATAGGTATTTGAAGTGCACCCATGAATCTATGGAGATAAATTATGTGATGAGGTTCATCCCAAAGAGGATTTAATAGTGTGAAAGTTCTATCTCCCTCAAGTACAAGATTATTATCTGTTTGATGATGGTGTACATAATATTGCTCAAAGCCATTTAAATCAGGAGGTGAAGTTGCCCCTCCTCTATGAATAACGACATCACTACCATTTGAGCCTTCAACACTAGCATCTAAAAAAGTCACTTCAGGAGTCTCTCGAAAAATATTAACCGGTACAAAATTGAGTTTCATCAAAAAATTTATTTGTTCCAAACATTACTGGAATAAATACATCTAACTGTATTAATTAATTCACTTTTAGCGAATTAATTATCTTGTGTGCAAGAAGAAGAGTATTTGATTTTACTAAAAGGCATCAAATATGATTTGTTCTAGTTAGCTCACAAAGCAATTAATGATACATAAGATTATGAAAAATATTAATAAGTTAGATTACATAAAATATTATTAAGTCATGGCTAAATCAACTATTAAAAACAAAAAACTTTTGGTTGATGAAATGATTAAAACCTTTAAATCTATCCCCGCAACAGCGATAACTTTTTCGAACATAAAAAAAAATTAAACTCATAACTTACGATATATTTTTGAGATACTTCGCTAGCGGATTATTTTTATTATCACATGGCCTTTTGGTTTTAGATCATCTAGGAGTAGGAGCAGCTCTTCATGGGATTGGTGAGGTCTTTTTTGCTCCATGGGCTATTAAGCAGAAAGCATGGGACTTGGTTTTTATAGCTTTTTTATTTGGCGCATTTGATCTTTGGGGAACTTTGAAACTAGGATTTAATTAGTAAATTCATTAGATAAACTTGTTTTTTCTTTAAGATTTGGGAGGGAGGTCAAAACCCTTCCCAGTAGTGGTGACCTCCCTACAGAAAACTTTGGAACGGGTTTTCTGATAAAATAGTTATAGGAATTTAGTTGAATAAGTTAAGACTTAATTGATACAAAATCAAAAATCTATGAACAATTTATATATCTTATGAATTTATTTAATCAATTCTTTATTAGATAGTATTTTTTTTCGTTTGACTTTTTTCAACTCGTGCATACCTTCTATTTGTTGGTAAATAGACTGTAGTTGATCGCAAATATGTTCAGTATTTTCTACTTTGTTTAATCTGAGTAGCATCTTCTCTATTTGCTCTTTGCATTCTATGAAGACATGGCAATCTATCGTCCCCGGCTCATATTGCATGTTTAATTTAAAAAGAGTTTATTTTTAAGGCATTAATTCAATTAAATCTGTAGTGATTGATTCAATATTTTTATAAACTATTTTATTATTTAGTTTATAAATAATAAAATTCAAATATATAATTAAAAACTATATTTAACTAGTGGAAAGACTTTTTAGTAATTCTTCCTCAACCCATTTCAGCTTTCATGGCTTCATGGATTCTCTTACTCATGATTTCATGACCACAATATTGCAAATGCACTTCTTGAGAGCTTTTAACAGATTTATTTTGAGAGTACTTAAGTCCTCTGTAAGTTAGTTCAGCCATTAGAAAAATTGTAATTGTTCAAGTCCCCGTTCCATGGCTTGAATCTGACTGCGACTCGAGTAGAGCTGAACGTCAGTAGATAATACACAATTCATTCTCAATCTGTTGAAGTTTCTTCAAAAATTATTATCAATTTAGATCAGAAACTTTTTGTCTTTTCAAGCATAAAGTCTGGTTGGGCAAAAATTATTGCTGATGGACTCTATGGAGAGATGGACAAATCTTGTCTCTACCTTGAAAAAATAATTGTGTAAGAATATTTTTCTATTAATTAACTTGCCAGTCTGGAAATGTATGAGTCTCTTGAACCCGCATTGATCCAACCAGTTGCAATTGTCTTGGAATGAATTTTGTTAACTCTTCCTCTATGAATATGTGTCAATCCAGCAGGGAAAATAACTAATTTTCCTCGTTCAGCTGTCTCATGATATTCCTGCCAGTGGAATTCTGTACCTCCAGATTCGACATCATTGCAATAGAGAATCCAAGCTAAAACTCTATGAACCGGTTCGGTTGCTTCTTCGCTAATCGTCCAGTCACAATGCCATTTTTTAAATCCTTCTCCAGGGGCGTAACGTTGTATGTTGAAAATTGGATTGACAAATAATGATTGTTCTGGGGAGCACTCTTTAAAGAGAGGACGATCTTGGAGGTATTTTTGAAGCCCAGCATCGACGCCTCTTACAATGACCTCAGAGAGTGCAAATGCTTCTGGGTCGCTGCGATCTATGGCTACAAGGCTGATATCAGTAGAAATTTTTGCAGGATCTGAATCATTATTTGATCCATTGCTGAAGGCGATTCCATTGCGATGCAAGTCTGTGCGACGATCGAAAAATGACATCACACCATCTGCAACAGATTCAAAACCTTTATTTCTATAACTAGCTATTAAATTCATGGAATTTTTTTAAGGGTTTTTCGATCTCTGGATACTTTAAATCCCTTGAAAGTACTAATTCAATAAAAATCCTATAGGCACTTTTACCCTCTTTTAGTTGGCTAGGGGTTGTGTTTGATTTAGATGAAGTTGTTTTATTAAAAGGCTATAAATTAAGCCACAGCTTTGTCTTTCAGAGATCTTAAATATCTCTTTCTTTGACCGCTACCTTCAACTTCAAAATGCCAAGTAGGTTGCTTCTTGTCGGTTTTTTTTAAGTTAACGCCAGAATTGCTTGTGCTTAACTTCTTCTTAATCTGTTTATTCATGGGCTTATTAAAGCACATTCTCTAATTCTTTATGGTTCGGTCGTTACTTTCTCTTCTCGTAATAGATAATAAAAAAGAGGCCCAGTTGAACCTCTCTTTGAAATTTAAAACAATTTTGACCTTGACCTATGCAATTCCTCGGTTCTTGTAAGGGTCATCCCTGAAAGGCTGTGCCTCAAAACTTGGAGGTGAGTTCTCTTGATAAGGATGAAATAGAGCATTTCCCATTGAAATGAGTAATTCTTGAAGCCAAAGAATTGTTTTTTTCATTGAGTCCTCTGGTGGGATATAACCATATATAAGTTATGTGGAATATTTATACATCAGTAAAAACTCCTCTTGTTGAATTTTAATTTTCTAAGCAATAGCAATCGAGCAGCTCTCGAGTATCTATTGAAAATAAGAAATTTTGACCTTATCAGAATCCTTGAGGTGCTGTTTTTGTCCGAACCTTAAACTCCCAAACCGTAATTCCTCCATTTGCATTTATTGCAGCTAAGGCAGTGTCATTAGGGTGCCAAGCGATTTGGCTTACAAGGTCACCTGCAAATGCGCCACCAACTGGATCACCCTGACCATCGTTTTGGAGAAACCAAGAAAAAACCGAACCATCTCGCGCACCAGATGCTAAAAGCATCCCGCTATGTGAGAAAGAAAGGCATGAAATGGGTTCCGTGTGAAGCATTAACTCTCCTGGCACAGTGCCCTCAGGACCATCGCCTTGAAAACTCCAAACCGTCACTCGATCACTCCCCCCGGTAGCAAGGACTGTGCCGGTTTGATCAAAAGCTAGATGGCTTGGTTTACCTGGGTAGCCTGTCATCTCTGAATCTTGATCAGTTGAACGACGCCAGAAATGAACAGAATTATCCTGACTGCCGCATGCCACTATGTCTCCATCTGGACTAAGTACCATAGATACCAGTGAGCCTCGCCACTCCAACTTTTGATTGATCTTGTCGTTTACTACATCAAAAAAAGTTACTTGGCCGTAGCATGCTGTGGCTAATTCATTGGAATTAGACCAAGCAATCGCGCTGACAGTGCTGGGATGCTCCTCTGATCGCCAATGTTCTTGACCGTTTTCATCAAAAACATAGACGTATTTAGTAAAAACTACTGCTAAAAATTTTCCGTCTGGGGACCACTTGATGTGTTCAACCCATCCTTTCCCAAGTTCCAAATTTTTAGTTGACTTACCCTCTTTGCTTTCCCATATAGACACATTTCCATCCTGGCCGGCAGTTGCGAAAGTATTTCCATCTGGATGAATAGACATTGCTAGTAAGCCACCTTTATGTATGTCTTTTGATTGCCAAATGAGCTTTCCAGATTTTCCCTCAAATGCGTTAAGCCCTCCAGCAACATCACCTACTAAAAAGGTTTTACCTTGTAGTGCCCAGCCGCAGACAATCGCATAGTCGTCAACTTGAGCAGACCAACCTTCATGAAGCATTCCCTTTGGACTAAATGCTTCTATACCAGACATTTGTCAAACTCTTTACACATTTCTGCTTCATCAAGGTTTCTACCGATAAAGACGAGTTGGTTTCGGCGAGGTTCATTGCCCCATTCTTTATCAGGTTGAGCTGTAAAGAGCATGTGTACACCTTGAAAAACTATTCGCCTAGATTCTCCCGCATAACTAATAAACCCTTTTGTACGAAAGATATCCACCCCTTTTTCTGATAGAAGTCGACTTAACCACCTATTGAGTTTTTCAGGATCTACATTGCCTACTCGCTCGATAGCAAATGAACCCACTTCATCGTCGTGCTCGTGCTCGGCGACCCAAGTTCGCTCAGCTATTGGAGAAATTGTAGAGATGTTTTGATCATTATCTATCTCGTCTGTAGAAGGAGTAGTTACTTTCGTTAATTTCATATTAAATTCTTCGGCTGTATGTTGAGTGAATAGACCTATATCCCTTGCCTTATCAACATCTATGAAGAAGGACTTAGTCCCTTCGGATTGAAGTTGAAGGCTCACATGCTTGCCGACTGGAACTATATCTCCTGGATTCATAAGTTGTTCTTGCTCTGCGTAGAGTCTCACGCATGATTCAGCACCTGTGTTAAGAGCTGTCTCGTCTTTACCTTGGTCTAATAACAGGACGAGAGACATTGTGGGGTCTGGACCTTCTTCGAGCATAAGTTCATAGCGACCTTTTTCAAGTGAAAAAACACCTGTCCACTCAAATGGATATTCTGGTTCAAGAAAAGTTGGACGACGCTGAAGTACTTGATCTAGATCAAAAGCACTTAGATTTAGCACAGTATCAATTGAGACGTCTGCTTGTTTACTGCGTATGACACGAGCCATACGATTCATATCGCGTAGCCGTGATTCTAAGTTGTCGAGTGATTCATCTGAAACTAGATCGGTTTTATTTAGGACAAGGACGTCAGCAAAGGCAACTTGCTCCGAACTTTCATCACTTCGACCAAGTTGCTGTTCTATGTGGGCTGCATCCACAAGTGTGACTATGCCATCAAGTGAAAACTCCTCACGGATTTCATCGTCCATAAAGAATGTCTGAGCGACAGGACCAGGATCAGCAAGGCCAGTAGTTTCAACTAATACATAGTCAAATTTGTCTCGCCTCTTCATGAGGTTTCCAAGTACACGAATAAGATCACCCCGAACGGTGCAGCAGATGCAACCATTCGACATCTCGAAGACCTCTTCATCAGCATTGATGACTAATCCTTGATCAATACCAACTTCACCATATTCATTTTCAATAACAGCTATTTTTTTACCGTGTTCTTCGCTCAAGATTCGATTAAGTAGAGTCGTTTTGCCAGATCCTAGGAAACCAGTCAATATGGTCACCGGTACTTTTTGCTTAATGCTCATTTCCTTTAACTAACGATGTGAACAATGAGAGTTGTCAATAGAAATATCATTTAGCCAATTCTCTTGTATTCCCAATAAATCTAGTGACTTTGATTCAAAATCATCTAGCTCGAAATAATTGTATGGAACTTTTAATCTTACTGTATTTTTTCCATTTTCTTTCTTAAGCGAATGATTTGAAAATTGAAGTTCTTTTAAATTGTCGTCGAAGTCAGTTGAGATAGTAAGTTTTAAGATTTTATCTCTATCCCATGGTGGTTTATCCATAAAACTTGCCTGATCTTCCCAGTGCTGTCTATAGGCATTAAACCCTTTAGTTGTAAACATTTTTGTTTTAATCCTGTCTACATTTTATAAATGTAGACAGGATTGTGCTTGTAAAAGTTAAGGGTTACTTAAATCATTCCATTTACTCTCAAGTTCAGCACCCTTTGTCTCGTCACATTCTCCACCAAGCGAATCAACAATTGTACATGTGTTGTGTACTGCTACTGAAACAGTATTACCTTCTAGCATTAGACCATCAACAAAGATCTGATTTCTTGCAATAGGGGTGGAAGTTTGTCTGCTCAGGTTTTTCAATAGCTTTGAAGGAGGCTTTTGCTCAGCGAATAATACGTTCACGTTTTCTTCTTTCAGCTCAGCTATTACCGTTGAAATAGTCTCTGGTCTTAGGCTGGAAGAATCACCAAGGAAATCTAATAGACTCAAAGTCTTCAAGCCAAATGCATCTCCGTAATATTCCATCGCTTTGTGCTTAGAAACGATTGTCCTTCGATCAGTAGGAATTGTGGCAACTTGTTTTTGAGTCCATAAGTCGAGATCTTCCAAAATAGAATTAACGGCTTGAGTTCTTTCTTTTAAAACTTTTTTAGTTTCTCTGTCAAAGAAGCCAATTTTCTTGTTGATATTTTTGGAAATGACATTTCCCATCTTGATGATGTTATGTGGATCATGCCAGATATGAGGATCTAAACCACCATGATCATGGTGATGATGATGATCGCCTTCATCTGGGACTTGAGCTATCGGTTCAACATCGTCGCCTGAAACATCCTTAAAGAAATGTTCATCGGCTTCAAACTCAAAAGGCATATGCTCAGTAAAGAATGCATATTTACCAGCTTTTTTGATTTCTACAGTAAATGTTGTGATGTCTTTCTTCTCATTGAATGAAAGAAAATATGCTTTTTCCTGCGCAACAAGTTTGTCATTATTGCGTTTGGTTTCTGAATTCTTAGACCCTAATAATTCTTTAGCAAGCTCTTCTGATGCTTCAATATCACCAGAGTTGAGAATAACCATTTTCATGGCAGGATCAGCATAGTCTCCATCGACTTTGGCAAAAGACCATTTGTATGTTCCTGCTGAAAGATCAAAAACACCAGCCCATTCAAAAGCTCCTTCTCCATGGCTATCGCCATGATCATCGTGGTCATCATGATCGTCATGTTTAGCAGCTGAATGATCATCCTTAGCAGCCGAATGATCGTCATGATCATCGTGATCGTCATGATGATCGTCTATTTCTATTGCACTTACGCCAACAACAACAGTTAAGGGATTATCTAACCATTTTTTAATCGCAGGGGTCATCTCTGAACCAAGTGTAAATACTTGCTTCGCACTTTTTAGCGTTTGAGCTTGCTTCGGAGTGATCTTGACATCATGAACATCTTGTTTTCTGTCAATTAAGCAAGTTACGGGCGTTGAGGGTGGTGCAATCGCAGAGACAACATCGCAAACTAATGGCTCTACAGCAACAATTGATTTTGTATTTGCCTGTGCTGTTTGATTGATTCCAGAAAATAAAAATGCTCCAGCAACAAGAGAACTTTTCAGAACTGTTTGATTGATTATGGGTTTAGTCTTTTTTGACTGATTCGAGAAATTCGACATTAAAAATATAAAGCGTATCTGAAACGATAATCATTTTCATTTGATCCTGGCAAGTATATTATGTTTCTTGTCAGCAAATCCTCTAATTCATGCCTAGCTTGATTGCTGAAAATTTGACATATTCTTATTCAAATAAAATTAAACCTGCCTTAAGCAAGGTTTCTCTAAAGCTTGAGCAAGGTACTTTGACTGCTCTTGTTGGTCCCAATGGTGCTGGTAAGTCCACATTATTAAGCTTGCTGCAAGGAAGTAGTAAGCCGGATCAAGGAGAAATTACTGTTGACGGAAAACCACTTAGAAATAATCGATCTCAAGTGGCTTTAATGCCTCAGAGGGGGAAGCTGAATTGGAATTTTCCAATTACTGTTGAAGGATTAGTTTCTTTAGGTCGAGTCAATCATTCGAAATCAACTTGTTGTGAATTAGAAGCGGCTCTTCAACGTGTTGGAATATCTCATTTAGCAAAAAGGCGACTTGATTCTTTATCCGGTGGACAGCAACAAAGAGCATTACTCGCAAAAACCTTGATGAATCCTGCCGAAATATTTCTACTTGATGAACCTTGTTCCGCATTTGATCCCCCCGCAAAGGAAGATTTCCTATTAATCATCCGTCAGTTAGCTGATTCTGGATTGACAGTGTTCGTCAGTAGTCATGATTGGGGAACATCATTAAATGCTTATGACAAGGTTGTTGTTCTAGATAAGATTATTTTGGCTTCTGGTAACCCTGAAGAGGTGCAGGAAAAACTTAGTTCAATTAATTATCTGAGATGGAAAATATAGTTGTGATTGATATTTATGCAATTCGATCAAGCATTCAATCCTTGGGAACAATTTTGGCAGAGGCCAAAGTATTCAAGAGTATGAAACAACAGCTCGAATTTTTTAGAGGCTTTCTGGGGTATGTGCATTGCTTTGACGGGGCATCCCTGCAATCGAGTAGTTTCTCCGCAGCTTACGCAAGTTAAATGATGAATATCTCTTTCAACTGGCGCATAAAGTACCTCGCCGTTAGGGAGGTGTCTCGAGCGGATCAAACCTTGCTTTACTAACGCTTGCAAGTTCCTATATACAGTCGTCAGACCCATTGCCTTTTCACCATTATGAAATTTTCTATGCAGTTCTTGTCCACTCAACTCATCAGTACATCTCCTGAGTTCATTGAGAAGTTGTTGCTGTCTCTTAGTTATGACAGGCTTGTTTTTATTCATTAGCAAGATCTTAATTTGATCTATCTAACTGACCATACTAAATCATTTGCTTAATGTCTTTTATCAATACAAATTGGTGGTTAATTCCTCTTCTGATAACTTCTTTTTCAGGAGTGCTTTGCCCTGCCATGGGAACTGTATTGATAACTCATAAAAGGCTTCTTCAAGTAAATTTAATTTCACACTGTGTTTTGCCAGGACTTGCCTTGGCTATGGCGCTTGGGATTGACCCATCTATTGGAGGTGTCTTAAGCGGATTAGTGGGAGCTATTGCAGCAGAGAGTTTGACAAATAAAAAAAATCAAAATTATGAAGCTGTAATGAATACAATTCTTGCTGGTTCGATGGGACTTGGTGTTTTGCTTATACCTCTACTTGGAATCAGGATTGATTTGGAAGCTGTTTTGTTTGGAGATTTATTAACTGCAAATTTGAGCGATTTGTTAAGAACTTTGATTGCTTTCTCGGCATTCATTTGCTTAATGCTTTTTGGTTACGACAAGCTTGTTCATATTGGTTTAGATCCAGAAGGAGCTGCTTCAAGTGGCGTTAATGTGTCTTTTTTAAATTTAGCTCTGGGATTTACCACTGCACTTGTCATTGTTAGCTCAATGTCAGCAGTTGGGGTCATCCTTGTGATTGCGTTACTCTCAACACCAACTTTGTTGGGTTTACAGAAAGCTAGATCTCTGTGGGTTGCTATGGTTCGATCTTCCATATTTGGATTGGCTTTATCGATCATTGGTTTTTCGCTTGCTATGGTTATGAATTTGCCTCCTGGCCCTCTTATTAGTGTTCTTTGTGTAATTTCATTGATTTTGCTACCAAATAATAGATAGATTTATTTTTACTCTTAATTGCTTCTAAGAGGTGCTTTGTGGATGGATGAAAAGAGATAGCTTCTTAAAGATCAAGAAATCTAAAAATGCTAACGATATGTTTTTGAATTCAATAAAATATTAATTAATTGGATATTCCCACCCTTTCATTGATTAACTCATGAAGAGAACGCAACTCAATGTAAGTATTGACCCAAAACTTTTAGAAAAGATTAAAGAGAGTGCGAGGATTTCGGGAAAATCATTGGTTAGTTATGTCTCTGATTGTTTTGTTAATCAAATAGATAATATGCCTGTTGAATCGATAGATTCTCGATTTCACACGATTGAACAAAGACTGCAATCAATAGAGAAGAAACTTGACTTTCCTAATTATGAAAGCCATGTCACACCATCTTTTACACCTCATGAATTGCAGAATTTTAATGAATTCATTAAAGCTGTTTTCAGCAAAGAGTTAAAAAGGAAGGGATATAGATCAATGAAAGAAGCATGGAATGATTTTATAAACCATATAAATTGTTTTGAACAATGGAATGAGACATGTTCTTTTAGGCTTAAAGAGTCTCTTTTTATTGAACATGCTGATCCTTTAACAAGCGAAGAAATTAATCACCTTAAAGAAGGACAAGTATGTCCTCAACCAATCCGAACAGGGATTATTAATTGGATCAACAATTCAGATAAAGGAGAATGTTGTTGCTCCGATAAAGAGTTCCCTTCACAGCAGCAAATTTGCGAAAAGGGTTCAATATTAGTTGAAGATATATATTCTTAGACCAATTAAGATCACTTTTTAAAAGTTAATTAAATCCTAATTTGTTAAAAAACAGGGAGATGAATTGAGTCGTTTGTAGATATATTGCCAAGGATTTTATACCGCAACTTTAAATTCTTAATTACTTCAAGATTAGTTAGGGTTGATATGGATTGCACAAGGCATCCATAATTTACCCATCTTATGGACACCATTGCATCCGAGCTTTTTGGCTTCGATCTCTGCCTGAGCTTTGGTTGGATATGCATATATATTTTTTGACGAAGAATTAGAACGATTGATTGACTCCTGAATAGCATTGTTTTCTGGACTCCATACCTTTAGACCCATGGTTGTTATTCCGGCAGAAAATATTCCCATTCCTACTATTGAGGCATTTATTACTCCCATGGCTACAGCACCAATAGAAACGACACCCATGGGAACAATTCCAATGCTAACAATACCCATGGGAACAATTCCAATGGAAATGAATCCAAGTGGTGCTATGCCAAATGCAATTTTTTTTGGTTTGCTTCCACAATGCGAAGGTGCTTCGATATCTTTTTGATTTGTACTATTTTTGGTTGTCATTTATTGTTCGACAATCTAGTGATGATGGTGATGATCATTGCTTGGCTTGTTATTTTCTTTATCCTCATGAGCAGAATGACTTTTACAAGGCATCCATTTGTCACCCATTTTATGAGCTCCAGTGCAATTGAAATCCTTGGCTGCTTTTTCGGCTTCTATTTTTGTCTCAAAAAGAGAGGGAGTACCTTTTGTTTGAGAATTATCTGAACATCCTATTAGTGAAAATGATATAGAAAGAATAATTGTAGAGAGAATAGGCTTGAATTTGTTCATTTATCTAGTTTTTTCTAGTACACCTAGTCTCTAGACTAATGAAGCCTATAGCTTTGTCATTAAGTATTTCAGAAAATAAGAATAGACAAGTAATTAATTAATCCAACTATTCTTTATCTCTTCTTCTTGAGACTAGATTTCGATGGAAATTGGTTTGCAGTTTTTTCCTGGCAAAGACTAAAAACACAATTTTTTGTATTCAAAAGCACATTTTTCATACCTTAACAAGCCTGGGAAGCTAGCTTCAGTGGGTATGAATAGTTTTTCTAGTTCTACTAGCTTTTCAAGGCCTATGAGACTCTTTGCTCAATTACTCTCTATCCCTGCTGTCTTAGGTTTCATGACTCCAATTGCTGTTCAAGCAGGAGGTGAAAAGCACCAAGGTCATCATGATCACCATGGTAGTCATATGAATATGGGAGACTCATATCCCTCAACTATGTTTATGGGTAAAACGACTTTTGTTTTGGGTGGAGTAGATGGCGTGAGCGATTCTGGAATGGGTGGAATGGGTGGGATGGGTGGAATGTCTACTACTGACGAAAAGGATGGAACAGTTTTTCATTACGATACAAAGCTAATGTTTATGACCAGTTTCACAGGTCAAGACATGCTTAAAACTGCTGTTCGTATTGGCAATTTTGGCATGATGGAACCCTTTGGAATGATGGGTGAGGCAAGATTAGATACTGCTTTCAGTAGTAATGATTCGTTAGAACTTCATAAGGCTTTTTATCAGTTTCCTGTTGGAGATGATATTCATGTAACTTTTGGTCCCAAGCTCCGCCAAGATGATTTGCTTGGAGTTTGGCCTAGTGCTTATCCAAGTGATGGAGTTTTGTTTGTCTTGAATCAGGCAGGTGCGAATGATACTTATTCCAAGAAGATGGGTGCGGGCGCAGGAATTACTTGGTCCCATAAAAAATTAGTTGCCTCTGCACTTTTCGTTTCAGAAGACGCATCAAATTCTTCGATTGGCTTTTTAGCTGATGAAGGCAAAGACCACATCACCACTCAGTTGGCATGGGTTGATGAGAGATATACTCTTGCAGCTGCATTCACACAGTCTGACAACGGGAGAACTGACAATTCTCCTGATATTAACGACTACTCCTCTTTCGGGGTCAGTGGTAGCTATCAATTTGGAGACGACTACAGCTTGAGTGGAGGGATAGGATGGAAGAATCCTGAAAACGATGATTGTCCTGATACTTCTATGAATAAAGTTGAAGATGGAAATACATGGTCTATTGCATTTTTATGGAATAATGCGTTGATTGAAGGTAATAAGTTTGGTTTTGGTATTGGAACAGCAGAAACTCATAGAGATGATAGTGGTTATGACGATCCTTTAGCTTGGGAAGCTTTTTACGATTTGAAAGTTAACGATAGTGTCATAGTCACCCCAGCTATCTTTGTTATCGAGAAAGATGGTAAAGAGGACGTTAATGGGGCTTTGGTGAAAACCACTTTTAAATTCTAGTTTTGAAATCCCGTGAGTTCTTGAGGGTTCACTTTTAGATCAGTTGATATTCAAAAAACTTTCTAATAATTTTTACCGAAGTTTGATTGCTGTTTAACAAGTTCGAAGAACTCCTGCTTCAAGCTGGCATCATGGCGAAAATCACCCCTAACAATTGAGTTGATCATGCTAGTTTCAGGTTCTTTTACTCCTCTCCATTTCATACAATAATGTTGAGCTTTAACAAGTATTGCTAGACCTTTGGGTTCACATAATCGCTCTATTTCATCAGCAAGAATCATGACAGCTTCTTCTTGAATGTGTGGCCTAGAAAAGACCCAATCAGCTACTCTTGCAAATTTTGATATCCCAATAACTTTTTCTCCAGGTTTGATTCCTATCCAACAATCTCCAAGAATTGGAACAAAGTGATGAGAACATGCGGATCGAACAGTTATTGGTCCAAGTGTATAGATCTCATCTAAATTTCTATCGTTAGGAAAATTAGTTACTTTAGGTTGAGGATGATATCTGCCTTTAAATACTTCATTTAAATACATTCTGGAAACGCGTTCTGCAGTTTCTTGAGTGTTGTGGTCATTATCAACATCAATCAATAAAGTTTTGAGTAGATCCCTAACTCTGGTTGCAACTTCTCTCTCAAGAGTTTCAAGCTCTCCTGGCTGAATGAAATCAGAAATATTATCATTTGCATGAAATCTAGCCCCATTGGCTTGTATGCGTTCACGAATTATTTCAGAGACTAATTTGCAAGAAATTTGATCTTTTAAATTATCCTTAATATTCTCATTAGGAGCTGTAGAAGTCATAACCTTTATATGTAAGGGAAAACCGATGACATACATTTAGAGCGCTAAGACCCTAACATATCGAGATCACTTTCGTTATGAAGAGAATACCTAAGTGCGTTTCTTAGAAGCATTAGTCACAGTTGTTGGGTAAGAGAAAGTTCTGAGTTTTTTCAACAGTTTTCAAAGTTTTTTTAATTGAGGTGGCATCTTCATTAAATGCTTTAAGTAAAAGGCTTCTTCTTTTAGTAGATTCCTCTCCTCAAACTTGTAGTGACAAGATGCCGATGAGTGGAATTGAACCACCGACCTACTGGTTACGAATCAGTTGCTCTACCCCTGAGCTACACCGGCATTAGAATTAAAGTATCATCTTTCAATTTTACTTTTGCGTAATCCTAATAAGCCTGAATCCAATTTGGATCCTAATTTAAGATCTAGACTTTTGAAGGAGTCTAAAAATCCTTTTCGAGGATTAAGAAGAGCTGTATGGATTGCACTTTTTGGATCTGCTGCATTAGGTTTTTTTATTATGTTTTCCAAGATAATTACCGGAGATAACGTTTCTATTAATGACTTTGCAATCCAAACGTCTGCATTATTAATCCTCGGCGTTTTGTTATTTAAGGATAGGAGTAAAGAAGTTGGCGATTAGCTATATCTTCAATTAACTGAATATAGTTAGCTTAAAGTTGGAATTGATAGAACTTAATTGGTTAATTTTCTTCTTTGAGTTACAAGCTTGAATGCTTCTATTTGATCTCCTTCTTGCCAGTTTGCAAAACGATCGCAACCTATTCCACATTCAAAACCTGTTGAGACATCCTTAACATCATCTTTATTTCTCTTGAGAGAATCTAAATCTCCTTCAAAAACAATTTGATTTGCTCTTCTAACTCTAACTCTGCAATTACGTTGTATTTTTCCATTAGTTATATAGCATCCAGCGACTGCACTTTTCCCAATTGAAAATATTGCTCTTACCTCAGCAATCCCAAGATCTTCTTCTATCATTTCTGGTTCTAGAAGTCCTTCCATAGCTAATTGGATATCTTCTAATAATTTATAAATAACCTCATAATCTCTTACATCAACACCATTTGCATCAGCTGCACGTTTTGCACCCGATGCCATTGAAGTATTGAAGCCTACAATTACCGCTCCTGAGGCTGCTGCTAAGTCAACATCAGTTTCGGTTATTTCTCCAGGAGCTGATAGCAAAACTCTAACTTGCACCTCGTCTTTAGGTAATTGTTCCAGAGATCCTAAAATTGCTTCTAAGCTGCCTTGCACATCAGCTTTAAGAATTATATTGAGCTCTTTAAGTTCACCTTCGCTAGCTTGGCCAGACATTGCTGCAAGAGAAACTCGCCTAGAAGCCATTTGTTGAGCAAGTCTTGCAGCGCGAGCGTCTGTAGCTCGTTCTCCAACTACAGATCTTGCTGCTTTTTCATCTGGATATACCTCAAACTCGTCGCCTGCAGTTGGAACTTCACTGAACCCAAGAGCTTCTAATGGACAGGATGGACCAGCTTCTTTAAGTCTATTCCCATTCTCATCAACCATTGCACGTACTTTGCCTAGTACTGGACCTGCGGCTACTACATCTCCAGATTTAAGAGTACCGTTTTGAACTAGTAATGTTGCGACTGGACCTTTGGCTTTATCTAAGTGGGCTTCTATTACGGTTCCTTTTGCCAATCTTTCAGGATTTGCTTGTAAATCTTCTACTTCAGTTACAAGCAAAACCATTTCTAGAAGTTTTTCAATGTTTTCTCCTTTAACAGCACTGACAGGGACCATTACGACATCTCCTCCCCATTCTTCGGATAATAAATCTTGCTCTGACAACTCTTGTTTAACTCTGTCAGGAGATGCTCCCTCTTTATCAATCTTATTAATTGCGACGACGATAGGAACTTTAGCTGCTCTTGCATGGCTTATAGCCTCAAGCGTTTGAGGCCTAACACCGTCATCAGCAGCTACAACCAAAATTGCTACATCAGTGACTCTAGTGCCTCGAGCTCTCATTGCTGTGAAGGCTTCATGGCCAGGAGTATCTAAAAAAGTTAGTTTTTTAGTTGATCCGTCATGCTCAGTCTCAATTTGATAAGCACCAATATGTTGAGTAATACCTCCTGCTTCTCCTGCGGCAACTCTTGCCTTTCTTATTGCATCTAGTAATGATGTTTTCCCATGGTCAACATGCCCCATGACAGTAACAACAGGAGGCCGTCTTATCAAATGATTTAAATCTCCTTCCTCGATCATTTCTCCAGTCTTTTTAGCTGCTTCTTCAATATCATCTTGGAGTACAGGTACTCCGAACTCCTCTGCAACTGTCTCGATAGTCGCTAGATCTAAGGATTGAGTTACCGTGGCAGTAATTCCTTTGAAAAATAAAGACTTTATGATTTCAGAGCTTTCGACACTTAACTTGTCAGCGAGTTCTTGAACTGTAAGATTATCTTCTGGAACTACTATCATTTCTGGCCTTACAAGCTTTGCCTCTCTGGCGGCTCTTAATTCCATTGCGCGTCTTCGTTGTCTTTGTCGAGTTGTTTCTTTTTTTCGTTTTTTGAGAGCAGTTAAAGGTTTTCCATTATTTTTCTTACCTGACTTGGGTTTCGATGGTCTGGCTAAGCTAGCCGATAGAACCACTGCTTGTTGTTCTCCAGCAAATCCACTCGTTTCAGTGGTTAGAGCATCATCATTTTCTCCAATAATGTGAACTTTTTGGCGTTGTTTTTGTGGAGATTTATTTCTTAAAGCATCTAGTTTTGCACTGTCATCCCAATCAGGCCTGCCTGACTTTCTTGGGACCGGAGTGCTTCCAGGTCTATGAGGAGGCTTTTTAGGAGCGGCTGGAGTGGGCCTATTTACTGGTGGCCTTGCGCTATCAGAGCCTTCTCGTTTTGATTTGGCATTTGTTGGTGTATCTGTTCTTCTTTGAGGGGGGGGGGTTGGCCTTGCTTGAGGTTTTTGCAGTTGCATTAATTCACTTGGTGCAACTGGCTTTCTCATCCCAGACGGAACTCCAGGACGATTATTAGTACGAGAAGGACTTCCAGAAGTTCTATTAGGAACTCCAGGCCTATTTTGACCGCCTCCTCTGCCTGGAGAACCAGTTCGAGGAGGTCCTCCAGCAGTCCGACTATTGAATTGACGGTTTTGAGCTTGAATAGGCCTATTAGGAGCACCACCTCGGTTAGAACCTTGCTTGCTAGGAGCGCCTGGACGAGTTGGACCTCCTACTCGGTTATTTGATATGGGTCGATTTGGTAATCCTTGTCGATTTACGGTTCCTGGCCTTTTTGGCGCTCCAGGTCTTGAGGGTATTGTTGGCTTATTTGTTAAGTCATTATTTTGGGATTTGTTTAAAGGTTTTTCCCTTCGAATGGGAGCTCCAACAAGTTCCAGTGTGCTCCCTCTCTTAGGGGGCTGTGGAGACTTTGATGGTGCATTTTGTATAGGTTGATTTTTAATCCGTTGAGGATTATTAAGGGGGGCAACTTTCTGTGGTGAAATATTATTTTGTTTTGCTTTGGGTCTCTGATTATTGATTGGAGGTTGTTTTTTATCTTGAATGTTTAACTGGGGTCTACTTGGAGGAGCTAATGGAGGCTTTGGTCGTGGGCGATTAGTTAATTCTGCTTTATTAATTGGTTGGTTGGTTGGTCCAGACTTTTTTTGTTGAATATTTAACTGACTAGATTTGTTTTGTTCGGGAATAATTAAGTTCTTCTTTGCCTGATCTCCATCTCTAGAAATACTTGGTTTATTTTCTTCTCTTGGTTGAGGGGGGAGAGGCTTATTTGGCTTAGAAGGGGCAGTTATTTGTTTTTCAGTTGATTTATTTTGTAATAGTTGAGGGTTTCTAATAGAAGAAGGGGCATTTGGAGATTCAATTAAAGTTTGAGTAGGTTTTTGAGGGACTTTTAGGGTTGATTTGGTATGAGCTGATCTATTTGGAGTCCTTTGCTTTATTTCTGGCTTTTGAGCTTTTTGTGTTTTGGAAGGACTTTTTTTAACTGAAAGGATTTCTTTTTCTAGTTTTTCAGTTGGTTTCTTTATTTTACTAGTCCCAGAATTCTTTTTCAGAAAATCTTTAATTCGGTTCGCTTCAAGATTGCTAATTGAACTGCTATGACTCTTTGCTGCAATAGCAAGTTTCCTAGCTGCGTCTAGCACATCTTTATTGTCAAGGCTCAAGTCCTTAGACAATTCATAAATTCTGATTTTGCCGCTGCTGGTCATTAATGTTGTGCTTGAACTATGGATTTGGTTTTTGAGTTAATTTATATCTCTTCATCCTCATCATGCCTCAGTATCTGAATCAATGCAGGTATTAAGTTGTTTTTGGAGCATATTGAAAACGCTTGAACAAACATTACATCTCAAGGCTTTTTGCAATCGTTTTCGCTTCCAAGCTTCTTCAAGGCATGATTCAGTTCGACAGACATAAGCTGATCTTCCCATTCCTCCGTAGAGAACTACTCCATTCTGAAAATCTCTTGTAACTCTTAAGAGGTACTTGCGATCAAGAACTTTCTTGCAAGCTACACATCTACGCAGAATGGGACTTTGACTCACCGCGTTCCTTCCTCTTCATCAATTTCTTCATTTTGACTAAATTCTTTATCTTCAGGGGATTTCTCAAGGTTACTTTCAGGAGGTGTGATTTCTGAATCATCAGAGTTAATCTCTGTTGATTGTTCATCTGGGAACTCCTCTTCGTCTTCTGGTAAAGGATAAAGCTGTCTTAATCGTTCATCTTCCTCGGCTCTTGCAGCTTGCTCTGCTTCCAATCTTTGCTCAGCTTCTCTTTGTAAAGACTCTTCTTCTTCTCTTTGAGTAATCAGCTCAGCAACTTCAGAATCTTCCGCTTCTTGATCATATTCCTGAGAATTCTTTATATCTATTTTCCACCCAGTAAGCCTTGCGGCCAATCTTACATTTTGCCCTTCACGACCAATGGCAAGACTAAGTTGATCTGGAGGGACTAAAACATGAGCATGCTGACCTTCAGGATCGACAAGTCTAACTACCTCAACTCTTGCGGGGCTTAATGAATTGCAAATATATTGAATAGGGTCAGATGACCATCGGATTACATCTATTTTTTCGCCGCGAAGTTCATTTACTACTTGTTGAATTCGAGCTCCCCTAGCACCTATACAAGCGCCTACTGGATCGACTTCTCTTTCAATGCTATCCACAGCTACTTTGGTTCTCGGACCAACAGCTCTTGAAGGAGGATTTGCTTCACGAGCAACAGCAACAATACGAACTGAACCCTCTTGAATTTCGGGAACTTCATTTTCAAATAAATAAACAACGAGTCCTGCGTTTGATCTGCTTACAAAAAGCTGGGGTCCTCGTCTTGGGACTTCACTAACTTCTTTAAGGAAAACTTTAAATGTTGCATTTGCTCGATAATTATCATTTGGTAATTGGTCTCGCCTTGGGAGTTCTGCCTCTACTTCTGGTCTTCCTAGACCTGAACTAACTGCCATGATCACTGATTGCCTCTCAAATCTGATTACTCTTGCTGTTAAAACAGGATCTTCTAAATCAGCAAATTCTTCTTGAATCATTCTTCTTTGCTGGTCTCTCAATTTTTGAGCCAAAACTTGTTTAGTTGTAGCCGCAGCCATTCTTCCGAAATCTTCTTTTTCGGGGGTCACATCTAGTACTACCGTGTCTCCCACTTGAGCATCATCAGCAACTTGCATAACTTCTGCTATTGCTATTTGATGATCTTCACTCTCTACTTCTTCGACAATGATTTTGCTTGCTAGGACCCTATAGCCTTCTTCATCTAAATCAAGACCCACATCAAAATTACTGAAGTAGTCCTCTTCGAATGGATCTTCACTAATGCCTAAGTAAAGAGTTTTTCGATATCTTTCGTAACCTTTAAGTAGAGCTTCTCTTAAGGCAGCTTCAACAACTTGTGATGGAAGCTTTTTTTCCTCACTTATGTCTTCGATTAAGTTATTTAAGCCAGGGAGTAGAACAAGAGCCATCGAGGATGGGATATGGAGATGTGAATGATTGGATTAGATAGTTAATATCTAGATTTTAACCAGAAGGTGTTGTAAGTCGGACTTCGATAACATCCTCAACTGGGATTCGTTGGATTTTCCCCTTTTGATTTATCTGTAATTCATTATCAGCCCTTTTTAGAAGCAAACCAACTGTTTGTTGTTCAATTTTTTTTAAATCCTGATAAGTAACTTTAATTGGAAAACCTTTGAAGATTTCAAAATCTTTGTTTTCAGTTAAAATTTCTCCAACTCCCTCGCTGCTTATTTCTAAAGTAAAAGGCCTATTTAAAATTGATGAGTTCTCAATTTCTTCATCTAAAAGATTACTAAGGATAGTGCAATCATTAATAGTGACCTTTTTATTATGGGCTTTGTGGCGGATATTTATTTGAATTAATAAAGGATTAGAATTCAACATCTTGAAAGCAGTTACATCAAAGCCATTTTTAAAAGCTGACTTTGAAGCGATGTCTCTTAAATCTTTAATGGTTTGATTAGACAAAAGGCAGTGTCGAAATCGGGCAATTAGCCCGAGCGGTTAAGTTTTGACCCGCCTATAAAGAGGAGGTACCGTTCAGGCTATTAAATCTTACTAGATAAAGGTTTCGGTTACCTCTAAAATCTAATTCTTATTGTTTTGCTTTCATTTACTTTAATGTTTTACATATTTTTTTACTCATTATGCTGAGCCCCAAAAGGTCAAATATTTTAAGGGGGGCGAATAAACTAATGTTTCTTTGCACTACTATTGTTTGCTTTTTGTTTCTCGCCTCTCCCTTATTTGCTATTGAAGATTTTAAATTTAATCAACCACATAGTTTCGTTGCCGAGGTCGCTAAGAGTGTCTCTCCAGCAGTTGTAAGGATTGACATTGAAAGAGAAATTCAAGCTGATGAATTTGAGTCAGATTTTTTAGATCCCTTGCTTAGAGATCTCTTGGGGGATTTGGGGAATTTCCCTCAAAAAGAAAGAGGTCAAGGTTCAGGAGTCATAATTGATAACTCTGGCTTGATACTTACTAACGCACATGTTGTAGAAAAGGTTGATAAGGTCATAATTACTTTGCAAAATGGGGATCAGCTAGATGGAAAAGTTATTGGAACTGACCAGGTAACTGATTTGGCTTTGGTTAAAATTCAACAATCTTCAGGATTAGAAAGTGCAAAATTGGGAGACTCAGAAAATATCCAAGTAGGAGATTGGGCAATTGCTCTTGGTACGCCATATGGACTCGAAAGTACTGTCACATTGGGTATTGTCAGTAGTCTTCATAGAGACATTAATAGTCTTGGTTTTTCTGATAAGAGATTGGATTTAATTCAAACTGATGCTGCCATAAACCCTGGTAATTCTGGAGGTCCATTGATAAATTCGAATGGAGAGGTAATTGGAATAAATACTTTGGTTAGATCAGGTCCCGGCGCGGGACTTGGGTTTGCAATTCCAATCAATCTTGCTTCAAAAGTTACTAATCAGTTGCTTAGTAAAGGTGAGGTTATTCATCCATATTTGGGAGCACAATTAGTTTTGTTGAATGAACGAATTGCTAAAGAACATAATCAGGACCCAAATTCATTAATCGTCTTACCTGAAAGATCTGGGGCACTCGTTCAATCAGTGATTCCTCAAAGCCCAGCTGAGGAGGGAGGCTTGAGACGGGGAGATCTTGTGATTAATGCACAGGGAAATGAAATTAGTGATCCAAAGTCTTTGCTTATGCAAGTTGAGAATGCTCGTATCGGAGAACCTTTTCAATTGGAAGTACTTAGAAACAACAAAGAAATTAATCTTTCTATAAAGCCTGCTGCTTTGCCAGGAATCAGTTGAAAATCTTGCTACTGTCACTTGAAAAGGGATGACTAAATGGATCTTCAAACTCAAATGAAAAAAGCGGTAGCTCAAGCTGCTGTAGATCAAATTGAAAATGGAATGGTTCTTGGCCTAGGTTCAGGTTCAACTGCAGCTTTGATGATTGAGGCTCTTGGCCAGAAAATTAAATCAGGTTCAATTAGGGATGTTGTTGGAGTTACAACTTCTTTTCAAGGCGAAGTTCTAGCTAGTGAATTAGGAATTCCATTAAAAACTCTTTCTGCAGTTTCAAAGATTGACTTGGCAATTGATGGAGCAGATGAAGTTGACCCAAGTTTTCAATTAATTAAAGGTGGAGGGGCATGTCATGTGCAGGAAAAACTTGTCGCTGCTTTGGCTGAGAAATTTATAGTAGTAGTTGATTCATCCAAAATTGTTGAAAAATTGAACCTTGATTTCAAATTACCGGTAGAAGTTCTTCCCTCTGCTTGGAAACAAGTTCAAAAAACATTGGGAAATATGGGGGGATTAGGAGATTTAAGGATGGCGCAAAAAAAAGCTGGACCTGTGGTGACTGATCAAGGGAACCTCATACTTGATTTGACCTTTAAAAATGGTATTGATCAGCCTAAGATTCTTGAATATCAGATTAATAATATTCCTGGCGTTCTTGAAAATGGACTTTTTGTAGACCTTACTGATGAAGTACTAGTGGGGAAGATAAAGAATGGAGTTGTGGAGGTTGATTCTCTTAAGAAAGTTTAGAATCTCTAATTTTTATTGATTCGGCATGACTATGTAAACCCTCGCTTTGCGCCAGTTCTATAACTGAATTTTTTGTTTCATTAAAGGCTTCTTTAGAAAAATCTATTAATGACGTATTTTTCATAAATGTTTCGACTCCAAGAGCGCTTGAAAACCTGGCAGTGCCTGAGGTGGGAAGAGTATGATTCGGACCACCAAGATAGTCACCTATGGCTTCTGGGCTCCAAGACCCTATAAATATGGCCCCCGCATTTTTGATGCTTTCTGATAATTTTTTAGGATTTTCTACAAGTAATTCAAGATGTTCTGGTGCAAAGCTATCGCTCAATTCTGTACAAGCATCTAAGTTGTCACAAATAATGATTAAACCCCAATCCTTTATTGATTTTTTGCATATGTCTAATCTTGGATGATTGACTAATTGACGTTCAATTTCGTGTGGTAGTTTTTCAGCTAATTTTTTATCTGTTGTTATTAATATTGCTGAGGCCAGTGGATCATGTTCTGCTTGCGCAAGCATGTCTGATGCAACATGTTCCAACTTTGCAGAGTTATCAGCGATTATTAAAACTTCACTTGGACCAGCCAATGAATCAATTCCTACTTTCCCGTACACATGTTTCTTAGCCAAAGTTACATAAATATTTCCTGGTCCAGTAATTACATCTACTTTAGGAATTGATTGAGTTCCATTGGCAAGTGCTCCAATGGCCTGAGCTCCTCCAATACGAAAAACTTTATTGATTCCTACGATGTGAGCTGCAGCTAAAACAGTTGTATTGATTTCTCCGAAAGAATTTGCAGGAGAAACCATTATTGTTTGATTTACACCTGCAACATTTGCAGGAATAGCATTCATTAGAACAGTGCTTGGATATGCAGCTCTTCCACCAGGAATATATATCCCAGCTCTTTCAACTGAACTCCATCTTCTTCCTAGCGATTCTCCATGAGGTCCAATGTAAGAAATATTTTTCGGTACTTGAAGACTATGAAAATTTTCAATTCTTTTTTTTGCAACTAATAGTGCATCTTGCAGAGATTTAGGAGTCTTTTCCCAAGCATTCAATATTGAATCTGTTGAAACCTGCAATGGTTCAGGAACAAATCCATCAAAGCGTTGAGTGTATTGCTTGAGAGCCTCGTCACCTCTCTCTTTTACGTTCTCAAGAATATCTTTAACTACTTTGATTGCTTTTTCTTGAACCGCGCCAGATGTTCTATTGGTAATTCTTTTGAGTTGAAGCTTAGCGTTGTCAGCATCTGAGACTATTTTGATAATACATTCTTCAGAAAAGGTTTTTTCAACCCAATCTTTATTGATTATTTCCATCATGAACTTTTGGTTATTGGTCCAATTTGATTATCTTATGCCCTAATTTTGATTTATGTAGATCTTCTTCATGGTCTTAAGGTAGTGTGGATTAATATAAGACTAAAACACAAAGCCTCCGTGGCAAATACCAACTCAGCTAAAAAGCGAATTCAAGTTGCAGAACGCAACCGCCTCCAAAACAAAAATTACAAATCTACAGTTCGCACTCTAATGAAGCGATGTGTTGAAGCTTGTGGGGTTTTCGAAAAAGAGCCAGGAGAGGAAGCAAAAGCAGATCTTCACAAAACTTTTAATGCAGCCTTTAGTAAAATTGATAAGGCTGTTAAGAAAGGTGTGCTTCATAGAAACACAGGCGCTAATCAAAAATCTAGACTGAGCGTTGCTCTTAAGAAAGTTCTTAAAGAAGTTGCGTGAGAACAAATAATCTAGAATTTAAAATAGAAATTCCACATTATTTTCTATTTTGAGCGATCAAAAAAGATCAATTATAGATAGCCATTGTCATATTGTTTTCTCTAATTTTGATGAAGATAGAGAAAAAGTAGCTCAAAGGTGGCGTTCTGAAGGGGTTAAAGCTCTTTTGCATGCATGTGTAGAACCTTCTGAAATTCCTGCTATTAGATTAATTGCTGATCAATTTCAGGAACTCCGTTATTCAGTTGGAGTCCATCCATTGGATTTTAATCATTGGGGACCAGAGACTTTAAACATTTTAAAAAATGCTGCACTTGATGACAGTAGAGTTGTTGCGATTGGAGAATTAGGCCTTGATCTTTTTAAAGCAGAAAATTTAAGTGAACAATTATCTATTCTGATACCGCAACTGAACCTTGCTGCCCAATTAAATTTGCCAGTCATAGTCCATTGCAGAGATGCCGCAAAAGAAATGCTAGAAGTCTTTTCCAGCCTTTCTCAAGCTAAGACCTGCCCAAGAGGCGTAATGCATTGCTGGAGTGGAAATGTTGAAGAGATGAGAGGATTCCTTGAACTAGGTTTTTATATAAGTTTCAGTGGGAATGTGACCTTTAAGAACGCCATTGATATTCATCAGTGTGCGATAGAAGTGCCTGAAAATAGGTTTCTAGTTGAGACTGATAGCCCTTTCTTGTCACCGGTCCCTCATCGCGGCAAGAGGAATGAGCCCTCTTTTGTGAAGTATGTAGTAGAAAAAATAGCAGATCTTAGAGGAGATAGTTTTTCTGAAATTGCAGACAAAAGTACTCAAAACGCAAGGAAATTGTTTGGGTTGCCTTAAATATCTAGATTTCCCCTAGTTAATTATCTAATTTGAGTGTAGAGTTATTTATTGTCTTGTATAGCGTGTTATTAGCGCTTCACCATTAGGTGCTACCTTTTTAGTCAGTTTGTTCGTCTATTAAGTTAATTCATTCAATAACCCAGCCTTTTAGAAGGCCTGGGCATATGTTTTTCTTAGTAAAGATCATTTTTGACATGAAAATATCAAGACATCTCCCCCCGTCCTCTAAATATAAACGCAGGTCCTCGAATGAGCAGAAGCGCAATTCAGGTAGCTAAAGCAGCTACATATCTGCCTGATTTGGTTGAGGTGCAAAGATCAAGTTTTAAGTGGTTCTTGGACAAAGGCTTGATAGAAGAATTAGATAATTTTTCTCCAATTACTGACTACACAGGGAAACTTGAATTACATTTTATTGGATCAGAATATAAGCTAAAGCGTCCTAGACATGATGTAGAAGAAGCTAAACGAAGAGATGCAACTTTTGCTTCTCAAATGTATGTTACATGCCGCCTAGTTAATAAAGAAACTGGGGAAATTAAAGAACAAGAAGTTTTTATAGGTGAACTTCCATTAATGACCGAACGTGGAACTTTTATAATAAATGGCGCAGAAAGAGTAATAGTTAATCAAATTGTTAGAAGCCCTGGTGTTTATTTCAAAGATGAACAAGATAAAAATGGTAGAAGAACTTATAATGCAAGTGTTATTCCTAATCGTGGAGCATGGTTAAAATTTGAAACTGATAAAAATGATTTATTGCATGTTCGAGTAGATAAAACTAGAAAAATTAATGCTCATGTCCTAATGAGGGCAATGGGTTTATCAGATAATGATGTTATAGATAAGTTGCGTCATCCTGAGTTTTACAAGAAGTCAATTGATGCGGCAAATGAAGAGGGTATAAGTTCAGAAGATCAAGCATTATTAGAGCTTTATAAAAAGTTAAGACCGGGGGAGCCACCATCAGTTAGTGGAGGGCAACAGTTACTTCAATCAAGATTTTTTGATCCCAAACGTTATGACTTGGGAAGAGTTGGAAGATATAAAATAAATAAAAAATTACGTTTAACTATTCCTGATAACTTAAGAACACTTACCAATGAAGATGTCCTCTCGACTTTAGACTATTTGATTAATTTAGAATTAGATGTTGGTGGTGCAACTTTGGATGATATTGATCATTTAGGTAATAGAAGAGTTAGATCTGTGGGAGAACTCTTACAAAATCAAGTTCGTGTTGGATTAAACAGACTTGAGAGGATAATTAAAGAGAGAATGACCGTTGGAGAAACAGATTCTCTTACTCCTGCCCAATTAGTTAATCCAAAACCTTTGGTCGCTGCGATAAAAGAATTCTTTGGTTCAAGTCAATTAAGTCAATTCATGGATCAGACTAATCCATTAGCAGAGCTAACCCATAAAAGACGTATCTCGGCTTTAGGACCAGGAGGTTTAACACGAGAAAGAGCAGGTTTTGCCGTTAGAGACATTCATCCATCTCATTACGGTAGGCTTTGCCCAATTGAGACCCCTGAAGGTCCCAATGCAGGTCTAATAAATTCACTAGCGACGCATGCCCGAGTAAATGAATATGGTTTCATTGAAACTCCTTTTTGGAAGGTGGAAAATGGACGTTTAATAAAAGAAGGAGATCCTATTTATTTGTCAGCTGATTTAGAGGATGAATGCAGGGTCGCACCTGGTGATGTAGCTACCGACGAAGAAGGGAAAATATTGACAGAACTTGTTCCGGTGAGATATCGACAAGACTTTGAAACTGTCCCACCTGAGCAAGTTGATTATGTCCAACTTTCACCTGTGCAGGTTATTTCAGTAGCTGCATCGTTAATTCCATTTATTGAACATGATGATGCGAACCGAGCTTTGATGGGTTCCAATATGCAAAGACAAGCAGTTCCTCTTTTGCGTCCAGAAAGACCTCTTGTTGGGACTGGTTTAGAAACTCAAGTTGCTAGAGATTCAGGTATGGTTCCAATTTCAAAAGTAAATGGAACTGTCACTTATGTAGATGCTAATGCAATTGTCGTTACTGATGAAGAAGGAAATGACCATACTCATTACTTACAAAAATATCAGAGATCTAATCAAGATACGTGTTTAAATCATAGGCCTATAGTTATTAATGGTGATCAAGTTATTGTTGGCCAAGTATTAGCAGATGGATCAGCATGTGAGGGAGGAGAAATCGCCCTTGGTCAAAATGTTTTAATTGCATATATGCCATGGGAGGGCTACAACTATGAAGATGCAATTCTGGTTAGCGAAAGATTAGTTACAGATGATCTATATACCTCTGTTCACATAGAAAAATATGAAATAGAAGCACGTCAGACAAAGTTAGGTCCTGAAGAAATCACAAGAGAGATTCCAAATGTCTCAGAAGAAAGCCTTGGGAACTTGGATGAAATGGGAATTATTCGAATAGGAGCTTTTGTAGAGAGTGGAGACATACTTGTCGGGAAAGTAACTCCCAAAGGTGAATCAGACCAACCACCCGAAGAAAAACTTTTAAGAGCAATTTTTGGAGAAAAAGCCAGAGATGTTAGAGATAATTCTCTTCGAGTCCCTTCAACTGAGAGAGGAAGAGTAGTCGATGTAAGAATCTACACCAGAGAACAAGGAGATGAGTTGCCACCTGGGGCTAACATGGTAGTTAGAGTTTATGTGGCTCAGCGCAGAAAGATACAAGTTGGCGATAAAATGGCAGGTAGGCATGGTAATAAAGGAATCATTAGTAGGATTCTTCCAAGGGAGGATATGCCTTATCTTCCTGATGGTACCCCTGTAGATATCTGCCTTAACCCCCTAGGTGTGCCAAGTCGAATGAATGTAGGACAAGTCTTTGAGCTTCTCATGGGATGGGCTGCCTCTAATTTAGACTGTCGTGTCAAAGTTGTTCCGTTTGATGAGATGTATGGACCAGAGATGTCAAATCAGACTGTTCAAGCTTATTTGGAAAAGGCGGCTAAGCAGCCAGGAAAATCATGGGTATACAACTCTAAGGATCCTGGAAAGTTACTTCTTACAGATGGTCGAACCGGTGAACCTTTTGATCAACCAGTTGCTGTTGGTTATGCTCACTTCTTAAAACTTGTGCATTTGGTTGATGACAAAATACATGCACGTTCTACAGGACCATATTCATTGGTTACTCAACAACCACTTGGTGGTAAGGCTCAACAAGGTGGACAGAGATTAGGAGAGATGGAAGTCTGGGCTCTTGAGGCTTATGGAGCTGCATATACATTGCAAGAGCTTTTAACTGTTAAGTCTGATGATATGCAAGGTAGAAATGAAGCTTTAAATTCCATTGTCAAAGGCAAGCCAATTCCAAGACCAGGTACTCCAGAATCTTTCAAAGTCTTAATGAGAGAACTTCAGTCATTGGGCTTAGATATTGGTGTTTATACGGATGATGGGAAAGAGGTTGATCTCATGCAAGATGTTAATCCCCGTAGGAGTACGCCTAGTAGGCCTACCTATGAATCGCTAGGTAAAGAGTATGAGGAGTAATTAACTCAAGTCGGATTTATCATCTATCACACTAATTTCTCATGACTAATAGCAATCTACGAACAGAAAATCATTTTGATTACGTCAAAATCAAATTAGCTTCACCTGAAAGGGTAATGGAATGGGGGCAAAGAACATTGCCCAATGGACAAGTCGTTGGAGAAGTTACTAAGCCCGAGACGATAAATTATCGAACTTTAAAGCCAGAAATGGATGGATTATTTTGTGAGAAGATTTTTGGTCCTTCTAAAGATTGGGAATGTCATTGTGGCAAATATAAGAGAGTTAGACATCGCGGGATTGTCTGTGAAAGGTGTGGAGTTGAAGTAACAGAAAGTCGTGTTAGAAGACATAGAATGGGTTTTATAAAATTAGCTGCTCCCGTATCACATGTTTGGTATCTGAAAGGGATTCCTAGTTATGTAGCTATTTTGTTAGACATGCCTTTGAGGGATGTTGAACAAATTGTTTACTTCAATTGTTATGTCGTTTTAGATATTGGCGATAGTAAGGACCTTAAATATAAGCAATTATTAACTGAAGATGAGTGGCTTGAGATTGAAGATGAGATATATGCAGAAGATTCAACTATTGAGAATGAACCGATTGTTGGTATAGGTGCAGAGGCCTTAAAGCAATTGCTTGAAGATCTAAATCTTAAAGAAGTAGCCGAGCAGTTGCGAGAAGAAATTGCAACTAGCAAAGGTCAAAAAAGGGCTAAACTCATCAAAAGGCTCAGGGTAATCGATAATTTTATTGCTACTAACGCAAGTCCAGAATGGATGGTTTTAGATGCGATTCCTGTAATACCTCCTGATTTAAGACCCATGGTCCAATTAGATGGGGGAAGATTTGCGACTTCTGATCTAAATGATTTATATAGAAGAGTTATTAATAGAAATAATCGTCTTGCGCGCCTACAAGAAATTTTAGCTCCCGAAATTATTGTTAGAAATGAGAAAAGAATGTTGCAAGAGGCTGTGGATGCACTCATTGATAATGGTAGGAGAGGGAGAACAGTTGTAGGAGCTAATAATCGTCCTTTGAAATCTCTAAGTGACATTATCGAGGGTAAACAAGGTAGATTCCGACAGAACCTACTTGGAAAAAGAGTTGATTATTCTGGTCGTTCAGTAATTGTTGTTGGCCCAAAGCTGAAAATGCATCAATGCGGATTGCCAAAAGAAATGGCAATAGAGCTTTTTCAACCATTTGTGATTCATAGATTAATTCGTCAAAATATTGTCAATAACATCAAAGCAGCAAAGAAATTAATACAGAGAGCCGACGATGAGGTGATGCAGGTTTTGCAAGAAGTAATAGATGGTCATCCAATTCTTTTAAATCGTGCTCCTACTCTTCACCGGTTAGGTATTCAAGCTTTCGAGCCTAAATTAGTTGCTGGTAGAGCTATTCAGCTACACCCATTAGTCTGCCCAGCTTTTAACGCTGATTTTGATGGGGATCAAATGGCGGTTCATGTACCTTTAGCAATTGAGGCTCAAACAGAGGCAAGAATGTTGATGTTAGCCAGTAACAATATTCTCTCTCCTGCTACAGGGGATCCAATTGTTACTCCATCTCAAGATATGGTTTTAGGATCCTATTATCTGACTGCAATTCAGCCCGAAGCAATTCAACCCAAGTTTGGAGATTATTCTCATACATATGCATCATTGAAAGATGTTATTCAAGCTCTGGAAGATAAAAGAATAGATCTTCATGATTGGGTTTGGGTTCGTTTCTCTGGTGAAGTTCAGGATGACGATGAGCTTCAGGAACCACGCAAATCGGAGACTTTAAAAGATGGAACTCGCGTTGAAGAATGGACATATAGACGAGATCGTTTAGATGAAGATGGAGGCTTAATTAGCCGTTATGTTTTAACTACAGTCGGTCGAGTGGTCATGAATCACACAATTATTGATGCGGTAGCTGCTACGTCATAACAATTTAAACAACTTTCATTTATTTATCTAGATTAGTTTTTATCATGACTTCTTCATCTCCTAAAGCTCGTAAATCCTCTACTAAATCAAAAACAAAAAGAGGTGCAAAAGCAAAAAAAGCAGCGGCTTTAAAAGCTGTTCAAAGACTTTCTAAAACACCACCACCTTTCAGGAATAAGGTTGTTGATAAGAAAGGCTTAAAAAATCTAGTTGCGTGGGCCTATAAGAATCATGGCACAGCTGCGACAGCGGCAATGGCTGATAATCTGAAAGATCTTGGTTTTAGATATGCTACCCAGGCAGCAGTTTCAATTTCTGTCGATGATTTGAAGGTCCCAGAAGCAAAGCAAGATTTGCTCGGCCAGGCTGAAGAACAAATAACAGCTACAGAGGAATGTTATAGGTTAGGTGAAATTACTGAAGTTGAAAGGCATACAAAAGTTATTGATACTTGGACTGAGACTAATGAAAGATTAGTTGATGCAGTTAAGAAGAATTTTAATCAGAATGACCCATTAAATTCAGTATGGATGATGGCTAATTCAGGAGCCAGAGGAAATATGTCCCAGGTTCGTCAGCTCGTTGGGATGAGAGGATTAATGGCCAATCCTCAAGGTGAGATAATTGACTTACCTATACGAACTAATTTTAGAGAAGGTTTAACAGTAACTGAATACGTTATTTCATCTTACGGAGCTAGAAAAGGGCTTGTTGACACTGCCTTGAGAACAGCTGATTCTGGATACTTAACTAGACGTTTGGTTGACGTTGCGCAAGACGTAATCGTTAGAGAAGAAGATTGTGGCACGACAAGGTCAATTTTAGTAGGTGCTGAGGATGGAAAGTATGGAAATAGGCTTGTTGGTCGTTTGACCTCTGATCAAGTTGTCCATGCAGATGGCGAAGTTTTAGCTGAACGCGATACTCCTATTGATCCTCAGCTTTCAAAGAAATTCGAACAATTTAATATTCAAGGTGTCAGAGTGAGATCTCCTCTTACATGCGAAGCTACTAGGTCGGTTTGTCGTAAGTGTTATGGTTGGGCATTGGCACATAACCAGTTAGTCGATTTAGGTGAAGCAGTTGGCATTGTTGCTGCTCAATCTATTGGTGAGCCTGGTACTCAATTAACCATGAGGACTTTCCATACGGGAGGAGTCTCAACTGCAGAGACTGGAGTTGTCCGATCTACTGTCTCAGGAAAAGTTCAATTTGGCGCGAAGGCACGTGTCAGAGGTTATAGAACACCTCATGGAGTTGAGGCTCAACAAGCGGAAGTTGATTTTAGCTTAAGTATTGTTCCGGCGAATGGTAGTAAGTCTCAAAAAATTGATATTACAAATGGTTCCCTACTCTTTGTAGATAATGAACAAGAAATAAAAGTTGATGTAACTGTTGCTCAGATTGCTACTGGAGCCGTTCAAAAAAGTGTTGAAAAAGCTACCAAAGATGTAATTTGTGACTTGGCTGGTCAAGTTAGATATGAAAATATTATTCAACCTAGAGAGGTTACAGATAGACAAGGAAACATAACATTAAAAGCTCAACGTTTAGGTAGATTGTGGGTATTAGCAGGAGATGTATATAACCTGCCTCCCAATGCTAAACCGGTAGTATCAGGTAATGTTGCTGTAATTAAAGGTCAAGTTTTAGCAGAAGCAAGTCAAGCTAGTGAATATGGAGGTGAGGTTAGGCTTCGAGACTCCGTCGGAGATTCTAGGGAGGTTCAGATAGTAACAACTTCAATGACTTTGAAGGATTTCAAGTTACTTGAAGAGTCGACTCACTCAGGTGAGATATGGCATCTGGAAGCTAAAGATAATACAAAATATAGATTAAATACTATTCCAGGCAGCAAGATTGGAAATAATGAGGTAATAGCAGAGTTAGCAGACGATCGGTTTAAAACAGAAACAGGTGGACTTATTAAATATGGTCCTGGGTTGACAATTAAAAAAGCCCGCTCAGCCAAGAATGGTTATGAAGTGAGTAAAGGAGGGAGTCTCCTCTGGATTCCTCAGGAGACTCATGAAATTAATAAAGATATTTCTTTGTTAATGATTAAAGATCGCCAATGGATAGAAGCAGGCACGGAAGTAGTAAAGGATATTTTTAGTCAGACGGCAGGAATTGTTACTGTTACCCAGAAAAATGATATTCTCAGAGAGATTATCGTTAGGAGCGGTGCTTTTAAATTATGTAAAGAAAGCAAAGTTTTAGATAGGTTTGATGGTGATGGGCTAATAGTTAACCCTGGGGAAACGATTGCAAAGGGTATTAAAACTGAGGCAATGGTAATGGTTCAGTCAGTTGAGACACCTGAGGGGAAAGGTCTTTTAATGAGACCAGTGGATGAATACACTATCCCTGATCAGGCTCAATTGCCTGAATTAGAACATGTTAAACAACCTAAAGGCCCATCATTAGGAATAAAAGCCTCTCAGAGGCTGACATTTAAGGATGGTGAACTTATAAAATCTGTCGAAGGGGTGGAGCTTCTAAAGACGCAACTTATGCTTGAGACATTTGAAACGACACCACAAATGACAGTAGACGTAGAGGTTGCAAAGGGCTCGGATTCTAAGGATTTTGATCGACTAAAATTAGTTATACTTGAAAGTATTTTGGTTAGAAGAGATACGACTTCCGACTCGAGTCATGGTTCAACCCATACCGAGTTACAAATTAAGAATGCTCAACTCGTAGTGGCTGGTGATGTTGTTGCGACTACTCAAATATTGTGTAAGCAAGAAGGAGTTGTACAACTCCCTGATTCTCTTGATGGTGATCCAATTCGCCGACTCATAGTCGAAAGGGATGAGGATACAATTACGGTTGATTCAAAAGGAACTATCCTTGTCAAAGTCGGACAAAGAGTTGTTGATGGAGACTTTGTTTCCAAAGGCCAATCAATAGACTCCTGTGGTGAAATAGAGAGTATTGATGGTAAGAAAGTTAAATTGCGTCTAGGAAGGCCATATATGGTATCTCCTGATTCAGTCCTTCATGTTCGTGATGGTGATTTGGTTCAAAGAGGTGATGGCTTGGCTTTATTGGTTTTCGAGAGACAGAAAACAGGAGATATTGTGCAAGGTCTACCAAGAATTGAAGAGTTATTAGAAGCTCGTAGGCCTAGGGATTCAGCTATTTTGTGTAAAAAGTCCGGAACCGTTGATATTAAGAAAGGAGATGATGATGATTCTATTGTCGTTTCGATTATTGAGGATAATGACGCAGTATCTGAATACCCAATTTTGCTAGGGCGCAATGTAATGGTCAGAAATAGTCAGCAAGTTGTTGCAGGGGAGTTTTTGACTGATGGTCCAGTTAATCCTCATGAGCTTTTAGATTGTTTCTTTACAGACTTGCGAGATAAAAAGCCTTTAATGGAGGCTGCCCAGGAGGCAATAGCTAAACTTCAGCATAGGTTGGTTAGTGAGGTGCAAAATGTATATAAATCACAGGGTGTCGCAATCGATGACAAACATATAGAGGTAATTGTACGTCAGATGACAAGTAAAGTTCGGATCGAAGATGCTGGTGATACAACATTTTTACCAGGAGAATTAATAGAACTCAGACAGGTTGAAGATACCAATCAAGCTATCTCTATTACAGGAGGAGCACCTTCTGAATTTACTCCTGTTTTACTTGGTATTACTAAAGCCTCACTTAATACTGATAGTTTTATATCTGCCGCTTCATTCCAAGAAACAACTCGGGTTCTTACGGAAGCTGCTATTGAAGGCAAGTCTGATTGGCTTCGTGGTCTTAAAGAGAACGTGATCATTGGACGTCTGATCCCAGCAGGTACCGGTTTTAGTGGTTTTGTTGAGGAATTAAATGCTGAGGCTGGTCCTCATCCAGATATTCTGGCTGAAGATCCTGCAGGGTACCGTCGGATACAAAACCTCCGACCTGACTACACTGTAGATATGCCGTCTTCTCCAGTAGCTAAGAATACATCTGTCTTAGATGATCCAAGTGAAGAAGATTTAGAGGCAACTAGAAGCAGACATGGAATTGACCCGACAACTAGTAATTTTGCAGCATTTGCTCGTCCAACTGGAGATGATGATTCCCCGGAAGATCAAATGCCAGATCCTGCAGCATTGGAGGGATTGCAAGAAGAAGGTTTGCTATCAGATGAATAAAAGAATTTCCTCCAATTCTCTTTTAAATTTCCTAATATTTAACTCTTCTATCTGAGGCTCTAGCGATGATTGATCCACCTGTAGTACCAAAGCGTAAACTGCCTCGTTATGGCTTTCATACCCATACTGAAAGAACAAATGGTCGATGGGCAATGATTGGTTTTATTGCATTAGTTATTTTTGAATTAAAATTAGGGCATGGTGTAATGAATTGGTGATCAAACTTCCTCAGTTATCAAGTAATTCATTATTGCTTGGCTTAGGTTCGGATGATCTAGAAGAGTTTGCTCTAAAAGAAGGTGAAAAAGCTTTTCGAGGCCGGCAGATTCATGAATGGATTTATGAAAAAGGGGCAAGAAATATTGAAGCAATAACTGTTTTGCCAAAGAAATGGAGAGATTCTTTACTTAACAAAGGAATAAAGGTAGGGAGACTGGATGAGATAAAGAAGGTTGTTGCTCAAGATTCAACTTTAAAGTTATTGATGGGCACTTCAGATGGTGAATTAATTGAGACAGTTGGGATACCAACAGATAAGAGACTAACCGTTTGTATTTCTAGTCAAATTGGTTGTCCCATGGGTTGTAGGTTTTGTGCAACTGGTAAGGGCGGTCTCAAAAGATCCCTTGATGTGAATGAGATAGTTGATCAAGTGATTAGCATTAGGGAAACCATGAATAGGAGACCAACTCATGTTGTTTTTATGGGTATGGGCGAGCCTCTTCTAAATATTCAAAATGTCTTAGATTCTATTCAATGTCTCAACAAGGATATTGGAATTAGTCAAAGGAAAATAACTCTTAGCACTGTGGGAATTCCCAATACTCTTCCAGATTTAGCAAAATTAGCTCAAGAACGTTTAGGTCGAGTAAAATTCACTCTTGCAGTTAGCCTACATGCCCCTAATCAGAATTTGCGTGAATTAATAATCCCCTCAGCGAGTTCTTATCCGATAACTTCTTTACTAAAAGACTGTAAAAAGTATTTAGAAATTACTGGTAGACGAGTAAGTTTTGAATATATTCTACTTGGCGGATTGAATGATAAAGATCTTCATGCAGAACAATTAGCTAATCTAGTGAGTGGATTTCAAAGTCATGTTAATTTGATTGCATATAATCCTATAGCTGAAGAAGATTTTAAACGACCAAGCCAATATAGAGTTATGCATTTTAAAGAACTACTAGAAAATCAGGGTATTGCAGTCAGTGTTCGTGCAAGTAGAGGGAGAGATCAAGATGCGGCATGTGGACAATTAAGGAGACAGCAAATTGATAAAATGAATGTTACTCATGTGAGTGGTTGAAATTTTTTTTAGCTAACTCTTATGCTATTTATTGATTGGTTGATCCTAGTCGTATATTTGTTATGCTCTTTGGCATTAGGCATATATGTTTCACTGAAAAATAATAACGAAGCAGACTATTTTGTTGCTGGTCGTCGTCTAAATGGCTTGCTTGCAGGAATGTCTATGGCAGCAACAACTTTTTCAATAGATACACCACTATATGTAGCGGGCATTATTGGAACGAGAGGTTTAGCCGGGAATTGGGAATGGTGGAGTTTTGGACTCGCTCATGTAGCTATGACAGTTGTTTTTGCACCACTTTGGAGACGTAGTGGTGTCTTGACTGATGCTGCTTTTTCTGAATTGCGTTATGGCGGAAAAGCTGCAGCTTACTTAAGAGGTATAAAAGCTTTTTTACTCTCTGTTCCGATTAATTGTATAGGGATTGGTTATGCTTTTTTAGCAATGCGTAAGGTGGCCGAGTCATTAGGTGTGGTAGATGGACATTATGTCTTCGGATTTTTTACTGATACGACTCTTTTAATGATTTTCGTTGCTTTGTTTATGCTTATTTATACCGTTCTTGGTGGGCTTTGGGCTGTGGTGTTGAATGATTTCGTACAACTTATATTAGCTCTTCTAGGTGCTTTTGCTGTTTGCTATGTAGGACTAGATGCTTCAGGGGGGATGGGGCAATTATTGATTAAATTAGAGAGCTTGGGTCGACCTGAACTTCTTTCTTTATTTCCGTGGACATGGAATAAAGATGGTATAAATTGGATTGATAGTTCTGGAATAAGTGTAACAACTTTTTTAGCCTTTATTTCATTGCAGTGGTGGAGCTTTAGGCGTAGTGATGGTGGGGGAGAATTTATTCAGCGTTTATTGGCTACGAAGGATGAAAAGCAAGCGACTTTGGCTGGAATAGTTTTTTTAATTGTCAATTACATTATTCGAAGTTGGCTTTGGATTTTAGTTGGTTTGGCTGGATTAGTCCTTTTACCTTATCAAACAGATTGGGAATTAAGTTATCCAAATCTAGCTGTAAATTATTTACCACCTGTAGCTCTTGGATTAGTGGTGGTTTCATTGGTAGCTGCTTTTATGAGTACTGTAAGCACTTCAATTAATTGGGGCGCAAGTTATCTGGCACATGACTTGTATAAACGCTTTTTGAGGCCATCGGCGGGTCCTAGCGAGATGATTCTTATAGGCCAGTTGGCAAGTATTGTATTGCTTTTAATTGGAGTCGTAACAGCATTATTTAGTAGCAGTATTGGCTCAATGTTTAGACTTGTTATTGCGATAGGCACAGGACCAGGTGTTGTTCTTGTGTTGAGGTGGTTTTGGTGGAGAATTAATGCGCTAGCAGAACTCTCTTCAATGCTCAGTGGTTTTTTTATAGGATTGCTAACTTCCGTCGCACCTTTTTTGAAAATTGAAGATTTTGGAAAAAGACTTTTATTTACAACTTTATTTACTGCTGTAATTTGGTTGCTGACTCTGCTTGTAACTGAGCCAGAGTCAGAAGCTACACTTGATAGATTTGTTCGGCAGGTTAGGCCCCCAGGACCAGGTTGGAATAAGATAAGAAATAAATTAAATCTTGACCCACATGACTCTTTGTTAGTGCTTGTATTTCGCTTCGTATTAGGTTCAGGAATACTTTATGGTGGATTGCTAAGTATTGGAGCTTTTCTTCTACATCAAGAAAGAGGAGGTTGGATTGCTCTTTCCTTCGCTGTAAGTTGTATTTTTCTGATTAAAAAAACTCGATTAATAACTCAATAAATTTTCTGGATAGCCAAATGGTCAAAATTTAGAGCAGAATAGTAATCTAATTAAATTGCAATCTTGGGTTTTTTACGTACAACTCTTTTCCCTATCTTGATTGTTGCCCTTTTTGGTGTCGCTTTGTTTGCGGTCAGCGCTCGGATATGGCTTCCTGGGGATATGCTTGCACCAGCACCAGTTAATTAAGCTTGCTTTTCTTCAGTCAGGGCTATGAATGATGCAAATCAAAAATTAGGTAAGGATGGTTTGGCTAACTTGGCCATAGATCAAGATCTTTTGGCTAGAGAATTAGCTGCCCAACTAGCGGGGGATCCTTTAGATGAAATTGACTTAGATGAAAATCCTGAAGATTTAGTTAATTCATCAAAAGAATGCGATCTTGCATTGGAATGGCTTCAAGCTGGTAATAAAGAAAAATTGCAGGGACTCAGAGTATTTTGTGAATATAGAGATCCAAGAGCATTCCCATTCTTAGTGCCTTTACTCAAGGAACCTTCTCCTGTTGTGAGAATGAGTGCTGTTTATGCGTTAGGAAGAAATCCTTGCCCTCAAGCTATTGATATTCTATTGAATATGTTGCGGTTTGATAGTAATGCTTATGTGCGAAAAGCTACTGCTTGGAGTCTCGGAAATTACCCTGAAGCGCCTGTTTTGGAACCGCTTATTAATGCATTAAAACAAGATGTTGCTGCAGTTCGTTTATGGGCATCAAGTTCTTTGGCTGAAGTTGGGTTGAACTCTCTTGAGGCCTCTTCCCCATCTGCTAATCAATTGCTTGAAAGTTTACAGATTGATGGCGAACCACTGGTAAGAAGTAATTGTATCTGGTCTCTAGGACGCCTTTACAGTTATTTGAGTGAGGAAATCAAAATTCAAATAGAAGAGGCTTTGATATCTGTTTTGTTAAATGACCTAGAGCCTTCAGTAAGGTATGAAGCTCGTATAGCTTTGGAGCAATTGGATAATCCCGAAGTACAGAAAAAATTAAAATCATTAATTGATGAAGGCCAACTGGTTTAATTTTTGGTACAAAAACACTTCGTTGTGATAAACAATTCACATATCCATGCTTTTTTTCTATATCATCAGTGACTTAGACCTGCTTGTTCATGCCTCAACGCACTTTGCGCTTTAAAATCCGACAAGATGGACGAGTTGAAGAAACCGTCGAAGGTCTTGTGGGAGAAGCATGTATCGATCTAACTGAGAAGCTTGAGGATGCCTTAGGCACCGTTGAGCGAAGAGAACCCACCTCGGATGCCTTCATACGTGAAGAGGCCCAAAAACAGACAATTCCTGCAGAAATTTACTGATGTCACATTTCAGCACAGTTAAAACCCAGCTTCGAAAGAAAGAGTACCTAAAACAGGCTTTGATTGATTTAGGTTATTTACCTCAAGAAGGGGAAAATTTAGTTAGAGGTTATAGGGGTCAAACAGTTAAAGCTGAAATGACCGTACAAATGCAAAAAGGGGCTGATATAGGATTTCGGTGGAATAATGAGTCCAAATCATATGAACTTGTAACAGACTTAGATCTCTGGAAACAATCAATACCAGTTGAAAGATTTCTGGCTCAAGTCACTCAACGTTACGCATTAAATACTGTTCTTGATTCAACAGCTCAAGAAGGATTTCAAATTTCTGAGCAAAAGCAAAATTTAGATGGTTCAATAGAATTAGTTGTCACTCGATGGGATTCTTAATTTCTCAAATTGACATTGACTTTTGATCCAAGCGCTGCTTATGAAACTAGCCATCGTCAATATCAGTCAATAACTGATGTTTATGATCCAAAAGTTGCTTTTGAAGCTTTAAATAATGAAGATTTTAAGTTAAGTGGAAAGGATCCAGTTCTAGGAGGGAAATTAAGAGAAAAAGCTGTTTGGGTTGATGAAAGAAAGTGCATAGGCTGCACATACTGCAGCTCAGTTGCTACTAATACATTCGCAATGGAGCCTGAACAAGGTAGAGCTAGAGCTTTCAGACAAGATGGAGATAGTGAGGACTTAATTCAAGAAGCTATAGATACCTGCCCTGTTGATTGTATTGAATGGGTTTCTTTTGAAGAATTAATTAAATTAAGAGACATATTGAAAAACCATCATTTTCGTAATTTAGGCTTGCCTCCAACTACTTGATTGAACAAAAATAAATTGATACGTAATAAAGGCCTTAAAGAGTATTCAATACCTTGCAGACGATTTGGTCGTACAGAGATTCAGATGCCTATTCTATCTCTAGGAGGAATGCGTTTTCAACAAAGTTGGAAAGATTTAGAACCTTCTGAGATAAATAATCATGAACAAAATATTTTGAAAAAAACTATTAACGAGGCTGTTAAAAAAGGTTTTCATCATATTGAGACAGCCCGTCATTATGGGACATCGGAACTTCAAATTGGATGGGCATTAGCTGAAATTGATGATCCAAAAAGAATCCTTCAAACTAAAATCCCACCAAATAACGATCCTTCATTATTTGAGCAAGAACTTGAGTTGAGTTTAAGTAAATTGGGAGTTGAGAAAATTGATTTATTAGCTATCCATGGCATTAATCTTCCAGAGCATTTGGATATGACTATCCGTTCAAATGGATGTCTTGATGTCGCTCGTCGTTGGAAAAATAATGGTGTTATTGATCATATTGGGTTTTCAACTCATGCAGAGGTTGACCTGATAATTAAAGCAATTGAAACAGGCTTCTTTGATTATGTAAATTTGCATTGGTATTTTATACGTCAAGATAATGAACCAGTTCTGGAAGTAGCTAGTGCAAATGATATGGGCATTTTTATTATTAGCCCGACTGATAAGGGTGGTCATTTGCATACCCCGTCTCAAAAACTTTTAGACTTATGTAGTCCATTGCACCCAATAGAGTTTAATGATCTTTTTTGTTTGAGTGACAAAAGAGTTCATACATTAAGTGTTGGAGCATCCAAGCCTGAGGATCTTGAAATTCATTTAAGTGCAATTTCTAAAATAGATGATATGCATGAACTTACTCACTCTATTGTGAAAAAATTATTAAATGCCTCTTATAAGTCGTTAGGACAATCATGGTTGACTACTTGGGATGAAGGATTACCTCGTTGGGATGAGACACCTGGCGAGATAAATATACCTGTTTTGTTATGGCTTAATAATTTGCTTGAGGCTTGGGATATGGAAAACTTTGCTAGGGATCGTTATGGTCTCTTAGGTAGGGGAGGGCATTGGTTCCCAGGGGAAAATGCGGATTCCTTAGATTGTGAGGTGAGTGAGAATGATTTGCAAAAAGTTTTGATTAATAGTCCATGGGGTTCAGAAATACCATCTATTCTTAGGAAATTGAAAGATCGATTGGGTGGAAAGAGAAGAGATAGATTATGGGGAATTTAAGAACCTAATGGTTTCTTCATTGGTTTGCCAATTGATCGTGGATATTCATCGGGACATTTTTCAAAAGGATGGATTCTAATAACATTTCTTATACCACGATTATCAGGGAGTTCAAATTCATTTATCTGCTGGATTTCAGCATTTAGGCTACTCAATGCTTTTTTTAGTATTTGTTGGTCTGCTTCTGTCCAGCTTCCTTTGTAAATAAGTGCATGTCCCTTAGATTTTAGAAAAGGGACGAGATACTCAGCCACTACAGCGGCAGGAGCCACGGCTCTAGCGATAGCATAGTCAAAACTACCTCTAAAGATTTGATTCTGCCCTGCTAATTCAGCTCTTTCTGTAATGACATTTACACGAGAATTTAACCCTATTTCATTTGCAACTGCTTTTAAAAAAGTTGTTTTTTTAGTTGAGGAATCTAAAAGCGTAATATTTGAACTTGGTATTGCGATAGCTATGGCTAAGCCTGGGAAGCCGCAGCCTGAACCAACATCAATATATTTATGAGAGAGTTTTGGATATTGAAGTTCTTGATAAAGTGGCCATAAGCTATCACTAACTTGTGTAATCCAGTAATCATCTCCATCGACTAAACGAGTAAGGTTTGTTTTCTTATTCCATTCTCTGAGGAGTTTTTGTAGCTGAACAAATTGATCTAGTTGTTTTTTTGTAGGATCCCACTTCAGCTTATTTAAAATCTTGGAAGGAATGCAATTTTTGTTGTTTCTCAGAGTAGACATTAAAAATTTATTTGTTTTATAATAGTCAGAATTGAGATATTCATATAAAATCTGTACATTATTAGATTATATTTTCTTTAGTTGACTCCATCTTATAATTGTTACGAGCTGCTGGGAGTTCCTTCTTCTGCGAATAATGCAGAGCTGAGAAAAGCCTTTCGAGAGCTAAGTAAGCGACTTCATCCAGATACTACATCTTTACCTAGTGATGAGGCTACAAGACAATTTCAGATTGTTTGTGAAGCTTATGATTTACTTAGTGATCCTGTTTTAAGGGCAAATTATGATATGAGCATAGCAAAAAAACATAATATTACTAATCAAACAATAGAGTCTAATTTAACAAATCAACAGCCTGTACAATTTTCCAAATCGATAGGAATAAGACGACCATTTTCGGGAGGAGAATTGTTTTCATTATTTCTCTTGATAGCTTCTATTTTACTTAGTCTGGTATTAGGTGTTCTTGTCGCTTTTTTAAGAGGTGAAAATTTAAGTTTTACACCAAGTTGGTTAATGTAAATTGAATTCTCAGCAGAAAAAAAGGACTTACTTAAAGTTTTTTCTTGAAAAGACTGTTTTTAATCTTTCAATGATTCTTGATAATATTCCTGTGAAATCTAATATAAATAGATTAAGTTTAAAGTAAAGAAATTATTTATGAGTGGGAGAATCTTAAGACAAGGATTTTAATCCTTTTTCGATTCCAAAATAGCATTTCTCTAATTCCTCATCGGAAATACAAAGTGGTGGCATGAGATATACAACATCTCCTAATGGCCTAATGAAAACACCAACTTTCAAAGCACTTGCTTTCATGATTTTTCCAACTGAATTTAAGTATCCTTTTTTACCTTTTACTTTTATATTGAAAGCAGCAATAGTTCCTGTAACTCTTGGACATTCAATTCTTGAATCTTTAGCTACCTTTTTTAGATGAGGTAAATGACGCGACTCGAAATTTAAATACTTTTCAGGAAGCTTCTCTAATAGATCTAAACTAGCATTGGCTGCAGCACAGCCTAATGGATTTGCTGTAAAACTATGTCCATGCCAGAAAGTTTGCTTGGGATCCTCACTTAGAAACCCTTCAAATATCTTTTTGCTAGCCATAGTTACTCCCATTGGAAGGAATCCGCCGGTTAATCCTTTTGATAGTGAAATTAGGTCTGGTTTTAGCCCAGCTCGTTGGAAAGCAAATAATTCTCCACACCTACCAAATCCTGTTAAAACTTCATCTGTAATTAGTAAAGAGTTAGCCTCTCGAATTCTTTTTTCAACCTCCACTAAAAATTCTGAACGTACCATTCGCATTCCTCCAGCTCCTTGGACTAATGGCTCTAAAATGACTGCAATAGTAGGTGTCTTTAGAAGATTTTCAAGAGTTTTTAAAACTTCCTTTTCCCTCTTTTCAAAATCTTCGTCCCCCCACCATGTTTCAGGCCAAGGGACTCTACTAACAGGGAAAAGCATTTGATCAAATGGTTCGCTGAAAATATTTCTTTCACCTACTGACATTGCTCCAAATGTATCTCCATGGTATGCACCGTCAAATGCAATGATTTGAGATCTATTATCACTTTTATTTTGCCACCATTGACGAGCCATCTTTATAGCAACTTCTACAGCTGTAGAGCCATTATCTGAGAAAAATAATTTATCTAAACCTGTTAATTTGCTAAGTCTATTAGCTAATAATTCAGCTTGAGGATGAGTAAAATCTGCAAATATAATCTGCTCTAATTGCTCTGCTTGAGTTGCAATTGCTTTTGCTATATATTCATTTGCATGACCATGTAAAGTAACCCACCAGCTGCTAATACCGTCAATTATTGGAGGGCCATTAAATGGCAGTAAAAGGGCATCCTTTGCTTTCTCTACTAATAATTGAGATTTTGAGGATGGAAGTTGTGTAAAAGGTGGCCAGATATGAGGATTTTGAAGAGACTGATTTGAATTTTCTTTCTCATTCATCAAATTTAGTTTTCTCTCTTATTTCATTTAACTTGATTAGAGTCGAAAAAATCTATTGATTAACAAAAAAATAAAATTTTAATCTTAAATATATTTTTTAAGCTTTTGATCTAACTGTTGATTCTTCCATTCTTGAGAAAGTACTTTTGCACTTATTTTTTTAAAGATAGGAAGCCATGCAAGAATTTTAGTATCTCCAAATTGCTCTAGAGTCTTGGGGTTGTCATTGTGTGGAGGACCATTTAATACAATTCCTAATACATTTATATTTCTGTTTCGCAAGGCCTCTAGGCTCAACAAGGTGTGATTGAGAGTCCCAAGACCAGTTCTTGCTACAAGAATGATGGGAGCCTTCCAAACTCTTAATTGATCTATTTGTAGCCAATTTCGATTTAAAGGAACCATTAAACCACCTGCAGTTTCGATGATTATTAATTTGTCTAAGTTAGGGATGTTTAAATTACTTGGTTCTATAAACCTAGACTCTTTTTCAGCAGCCCAATGGGGAGAGACTGGAGCCTTAAATTTATATCTTTCAGAAAGATGACGGTTAGGTTCAAGGCCTAAGAGCTTGCAGACAGTCTTTGTATCAGTACCCTCCTCTGTTCCGCTCTGAATGGGTTTCCAGTAGATACCTTTAAGACCTTGCACGAAAAAACTACTGACTACGGTTTTACCTACATCTGTATCTGTACCACAAATAATAATTCTTTTTAAAGAAGTACTCATCGTTTTATTAATAAAAACTGAATAGACCAACTAAGGCTGACTTTTTTATCTTTATTGAAAGCTGGCCAAAGAGACAATAGACGGCGCCAATCTGAAATACTTAATTGTTCCTTATTGCTGCTGTGTGCTCCGACCTTAATCATAGGTTTCAACAATGAAGTTGCTCTCTCAGCTGTCTGTCTGATGATTTCAATTTTGTTATATAATATACTTTGATTCGGAACGACTCTTATTAATGAGTCGTGTGATGGCAACTCAAGAGCCGTACATACTAAACCGGCTTGCTCTGCAGCTTCATACCATTCAGGAAAACTTCCTTTGATTGGGATTGCTAGCGCAAGCCATCCATCTGAACTTAGAGAATTAAACCATGTCTTAAGTTGCAGTTGTGGGTTGTCAAGCCAATGTAATACAAAACTTGAAGCTAACAGACTTGGTTTTTCAGACCATTTAGGTAATCCTTTATTCAAGTCCCACAGTTGTTTTGTGCTTTTTTCTGAATGTTGATCAATCATCTTTTTAGAATTATCTAGTCTCAATACATACTGTTTTGGATGAAGATCCTCTAGTGATTTGGCGAGTAAGCCAGTACCAGAGCCAAGGTCAACCCATAATCCATTTTTAATTGGATTATTAGAACATATCTCTGCAAGTTTTAATGCGGTACTTTTTTGAATAGCAGCTGATTCATTATAATTTAATGCCGCTTCGTTAAAGTTTGCATTAACTATGCTAGACCATGTTTTTTGCATGATCTAATTCTAACCAGTGTTTAATTTTTTTGATACTATCAATCTTTGAAATTGAGTGTCCATCTTCTTGAAGGTTAATTATTGCTGGCTTATCCTTTAAGTAGTTTTTTAAATCTGTAGCTAGCTTTTCTTTTGTTTGATTAGCCAAGATATAGTCTTTTTCGCTATTGATAATGAGCACCTTTGCATTTGTATTTAAGCCAGTTGGAAGGGAATCTGAATTAATAAGAAGTTTTAAATCATTTCTAAGTCTCATCCTTCCTGAATCAGTTATATGAAGGAGATTTGATTCGGTTGATTCCATGTCGATAGAATTAGGTTTATGGGCTTTTATATGAAATTTTCTTAGCATTGACGCCTCATTAGGTGTATTAATTGCATTCATCATTTTATTAAGAGCGATCGTTACAGAGCGATTCTCTTTGCTATTTGGAATAAAACGAGTAAAACTATTGACTAACACGAGATGCGTAGCTGAGCATAAAATTCTTTTGTCTATCAAATGTGAACCAAGAGAGTGACAAATAGCAACTCTTTTTAGACCTATCTGATTTGAGTTGTAATTCCATTTCGGTGTATTTGTGATTATATCTGTATATCCACGTTCGGCTGCTTGCCATTTCCAATTGCAACATTGAAATAAATCTATCCAATTTGCCCATTGTTTGCTATTACCAGCCCACCCATGCATAGCAATAATTTCTTTCATTGGATTTTAAGAACTTTGATAAGTTTTTCGAAGGCTTGTACTGGTGTATTTCTTTTGATTACTATTCTTAGTCTAGATTTGCCTTCTGGGACAGTTGGTGGACGGATCGCAACAGTAAGGAGGCCTTGTGCTTCAAGTTTCCTTTGATAATTAATACTTAATTCGTCTGAGCCAAGAATTATCGAGATTATAGGCCCTTCCCCTAAGGGTCTTTGCCAACCAATTTGAGACAATTCATCTCTTAAGGCTATAGATTTTTCTTGAAGCTTTCTTCCCCAGTTAGGGTTGCTTTTTATAAGATTTAATGCGGCCAATGCACTCGCGCAAATTGAAGGGGCTAATGCAGTTGTATAGCGAAATGCCCCACAGTTTTGTATGAGATTTTCGCCTGTCACTTTATCTGTTGCTAGAAATGCTCCTCCACTTCCGAAAGCTTTACCGAAAGTCCCACTAATAATTGGAATAGGTTCCTTTATCCCAAACGATTCACCTCTTCCCTCAGGACCCATAACGCCAAAAGCATGGGCTTCATCAATCAATAACTTTGAATCATACTTAATGCATAGTTTTGAGATTTCTTTAATGGGAGCAGTTGTTCCCTCCATGCTAAAAAGACTTTCAGTAATTACTAAAGGCCTTTTGTGAGGATTTCTTTGTCTAGTTTGTTTTAAAAGTAATTCTAATTCAAATAGATTGTTGTGCCTAAATCTAATGAGCTTTGCTCTACTTGCTTGGACTCCAACGAGAAGAGAATGATGTATTAGACGATCACAAATGACAGTAGTATGACGGTCGGCAAGTGCTAAAACTGCAGCAAGATTAGCTTGAAAACCACTCGGATAAAGTAGGACTATGTCACGATTAAGCCATTCAGCAAGATTGGTTTCAAGTTTCTGATGAATATTTCTACTACCAGTAATAAATCTTGACCCACCAGAACCAACTCCATCAGTTTCTAAAGTATGCTTGGCTGCCTCAATTAATAATGGATGTCTTGCCAGATCTAGATAGTCATTACTTGCCAAGTCCATTAATGTGATTTTATTTTTATTTTCATCTACACCAATTAATTCTGATGAACTTTTTCCTGGGATCCATGTCCTGAGTTTGCGAATTCTAGCGTTAGAGACTTCAGGCATATTATTATTTTGCAGTCTGTGGATGAAGATTTTGGTGTTCGATTAACATTTTTTTTCTAAGTTTCTTGATTTCATTATGTATCCACGTCAAAAATCATGTGGTCATAGCATAACTCTCTAGGATTTAGTAATGACTTCATCAGCAAGAGATACGTCTGAGAACGAAATCCTCCAAAACAATTTAAATCCAAAGGAAATCTTTCCTTTTTCATTGGATGATTTTCAACTTAAAGCAATTGATTCACTCAATCAAGGGCATTCAGTGGTTGTCAGTGCCCCTACGGGAGCAGGAAAAACATTAATAGGTGAGTATGCAATTTATAGAGCGATTTCTCATGGGAATAAGGTGTTTTATACAACTCCTTTAAAAGCTTTATCCAATCAAAAGCTAAGAGACTTTAGGAATCAATTTGGGTCAAGCAATGTTGGACTTTTAACAGGTGATTTGAGTCTGAATAGAGAGGCTTCGATCCTAGTGATGACTACTGAGATTTTCAGAAACATGCTTTATGCAGCAGCAGATAGAAATGATGATCCTTTACTTGATATAGAAACTGTTGTCCTTGATGAATGTCATTACATGAATGATGCTCATAGAGGAACAGTTTGGGAGGAATCAATTATTCATTGTCCAAAATCTGTTCAGTTTGTTGCTCTGTCGGCAACAGTTGCAAATGCAGGCCAATTAACTGATTGGATTGAGCAAGTTCATGGACCAACAGATCTAATATCTAGTGACCTAAGGCCAGTCCCCCTGGAATTTAACTTTTGCAGTGCTAAAGGACTTCATCCATTACTAAATGATAAAGGGACTGGATTACATCCAAATTGTAAGATTTGGCGTCCAACAAAATCACATAAGAAGAAAGGACGCATCTCTAAACCTACTCAACCTGATTCTCCATCATTGGGTTTTGTGATATCGAAGTTGGCGGAAAGAAATATGTTGCCCGCGATTTATTTCATATTCAGTCGTCGTGGGTGTGATAAATCTGTGAAAACAATAGCTAGTGTTTGTTTAGTAAACCAAGAAGAAAGAAATTCAATTCAAGCTCGATTTGAAAAATACAAAATATTAAATTCAGAAGGTTTGAGAGATGATATACATTTAAGAGCTTTATTTAATGGAATAGCTTCTCATCATGCAGGAGTTTTACCTGCATGGAAGGAATTAATTGAGGAATTATTTCAAGAAGGGTTGATAAAGGTTGTTTTTGCAACTGAAACATTGGCTGCTGGAATTAATATGCCGGCGAGAAGTACAATTATATCTACTTTGTCGAAGAGATCAGATAATGGACATCGTCAATTAATGGGAAGTGAATTTTTACAAATGGCTGGTAGGGCAGGAAGAAGAGGTTTAGATTCTAGGGGCTATGTGGTTACTGTACAAACTCGATTTGAAGGAGTTCGAGAAGCTGGTCAATTGGCAACCAGCCCAGCCGACCCACTGGTTAGTCAATTCACACCAAGCTATGGAATGGTTCTGAATTTATTGGAGCGTTATGATTTACTTAAATCAAAAGAATTGATAGAAAGAAGCTTTAGCAGATATTTAGCTAGCTTGGACTTGGTTGAGGAAGAAGAAGAATTATCTAGATTGAAAGAGGATCTTGAAGAGTATAAAACCTTTTCAGAAGATATACCATGGTCAGATTTTGAAAGATATGAAAAAATAAAAAGTCATTTAAAAGAAGAAAGACGACTATTAAAAATCCTCCAAAAGCAATCAGCTGAAACTTTGTCTAATGAACTGATTTTAGCCTTAGAATTTGCAAATAATGGAACACTCATCAGTCTAAAAACACCCCAGCTACGGGAAAAAGTTACACCTGCAGTTATTGTTGAAAAAATACAAAAAGGAGATAGACAATCTCAACTACTATGTTTAACAGATGAAAATATTTGGATCCTTATTTCTTGCAAGGAAGTTGTTAGTCTTCATGCCGATATGACATGTTTAGACGTATCACATCTTATACCTCCAGAATTTAGTAGAATGGGTGAGTTACATCATGGTAATTTAGTAAGTAATCAAATAGCTTCAATAATTTCAAATTTTGCTAAGAAAAATGATATGAGAACACCTCAATATGATCTTGCCAGTGAAGTTTTATCTCAGGCTAAATTAGTCCAAACTCTCGATGATGAATTGTTGATACAGCCAGCTCATAGATGGGGAGACAAGAAAAAATTAAAGAAGTATAGACGTAGAATGGAAGAACTAAATACTGAAATTCATGAACGTGAGGAGATGTTACATGACAGATCTAATCGTCACTGGGAAACTTTCTTATCATTAATTCAAGTACTTGACCATTTCGGCTGCTTAGACGATTTAACCCCTACTGAAATTGGTAGAGGCATTGGATCTTTGAGAGGTGACAATGAGTTATGGATAGGTCTTGTCTTAATGAGTGGACATCTTGATGAACTAACTCCGGTGGAATTATCTGGAGTTGTTCAGTCAGTTGTTACAGAAGTGAATCGTCCTGATTTATGGTCTGGATTTATTCCATCTGCAGTTGCGGAAGAGGCATTCAATGATTTGTCGAATATACGAAGAGAATTATTTAGAGTTCAAGATCAATTTGGTATAGAAGTTCCAATCTTGTGGAGTTCAGAATTAATGGGTCTAGTAGAAGCTTGGGCAAGAGGTAGTACATGGACTGATTTGATTTCAAATACTTCTTTGGACGAGGGAGATGTCGTTAGAATTCTAAGAAGAACAAATGATTTACTTTCGCAAATTCCTTATTGCGAGGGTGTGAGTAGGCAGCTAAGAAACAATGCTAAAGCAGCGATGAAACTAATGGATAGATTTCCAGTATGTGAAGCTGAAGATATTAATCAAGTAAAAGACAAAAGTCATGAACTTATTAATCCGGCAACTGAGAGAAATAATGAAATTAAGAAATAAATTTTTTAATTAACCTCAATCATAGATTTTGGATCAATGAGATTATCAAACTCATCTTGATCTATATAATTTAGTTGCTTGGATGCCTGTCTTAGACTGAGATTCTTGTCATGTGCTAATTGGGCAATTTTACTCGCTTTTTCATATCCGATTGATGGTGCCAGTGCAGTTACTAACATTAAAGAATTTTCAAGATACTCTTTGATTTTTTGTTCGTTAGGTTGGATCCCTTCAATCATATTTTTTCTGCAACTTTTACATGTATTTTGAATAAGATTAATACTTTTTAAAATATTGTAGCCAATAAGTGGTTTATAAACGTTCATTTGTAGATGTCCTCCACTTCCTGCTATAGATACCGAAGTATCCATACCAATTATTTGAGTACACACCATCGCCATAGCTTCACATTGAGTAGGATTAATTTTCCCAGGCATTATTGAGCTACCTGGTTCATTGGCGGGTAATTTTAATTCTGCTAATCCCGCTCTTGGCCCGCAAGATAAAAGTCGAAGATCATTAACAATTTTCAATAAAGTTACTGCTAATAATTTTAGTTGAGACATTATATTTACTAGACCATCATGACTAGCCATGATGGCAAACTTATTAGCTGCAGTTTCGAAAGGCAAGCTTGTTTCTTTAGCAATATCCAGAGCAATAAGATTGTCGAAGTTTTTAGGTGTATTTATCCCCGTTCCAATAGCTGTTCCTCCGAGTGGAAGCGGATATAGTTCTTTGAGATTTAGTTCTATTCGTCCTAATGCAGTTTTTAATTGAGCCTCCCAAGCCGAGACTTCTTGGCCAAGAGTTAAAGGCACTGCATCTTGAAGATGAGTACGTCCTATTTTTATGATATCTTTCCATTCTTCACTTTTTTGATGTAATAAATTAATGAGATTGTTTAATTCAGGTATTAATTTGTCTCTTAAGGTTACTATTGTGGCTATTTGTATTGCAGCAGGAAAAACATCGTTAGTGGATTGAGAACAATTGACATGATCATTGGGATGCAATGGCTCATGACTACCTAAAGGTTTATTTAACCTTTTTGCTGCAATATTGCTAATCACCTCATTGACGTTCATATTTGTTTGGGTGCCACTGCCTGTTTGCCATATTTTCAGTGGAAATTGATCATTGTGCTTCCCTTCAAGAATTTCTAAACTTGCTTCGGTGATAAACTGTGCAACTTCTGTATTTATTAGACCTAATTGATTGTTCACACGAGCAGCAGAGGCTTTTATTTGGGAAATTGCATAGATAATTTCAAGAGGTATTACCTCATCCCCAATAGTGAAATTTAATATTGATCGCTGAGTTTGAGCTCCCCATAGCGCATCTTTTGGAACATCAATTGAACCTAGGCTATCTTTCTCAAGTCGTTTCATGTTTGACATTGATCTTTGGTCGAAAAATTTAAGTTTCTGTGGAAGTGGAAGATCATAGCTATAGATTATAGCTAAATCTATAGTTATAACCTTCTGAGATTCTACTAAGTGATATCAATTGATTTAGCTTTTTCAGTTATATACCAAGTCTATCCCAAATAACTTTTAAATTCGATTGATGTAATTCGGTTGAAAAACACTCAGAAAGTTCCTCTGGTGAGAGATTATTCATTACCTCTCGGTCATTCTCAAGATTTTTCTTGAAATTTCCTTTGGGTTGATTCCAGGCTGAATGAGCATTTTTTTGAACTAATCGATAAGAGTCTTCCCGACTCATTCCATTTTCAACCAAAGCCAAAAGAACTCTTTGACTAAAAACCACCCCTCCATAAATGTTCAAATTATTCAGCATATTATTTGGATAAACTCCAAGACCTTTAATTATTGCTGTCATTTCTGTAATCATAAAATGGAGAGTAATAGATGTATCTGGCAACATTAATCTCTCATTAGAGCTGTGACTAATGTCTCTTTCATGCCAGAGAGCAACGTTTTCAAGAGCGGCAACGACATAACTTCTTAAAACTCTAGAAAGACCACTTACTCTCTCACTGCGTATTGGATTTCTTTTATGAGGCATGGCAGAGCTACCTTTTTGGCCTTTAGCAAAGTTTTCTTCTACTTCAAGGACATCTGTTCTTTGAAGATTTCTAATTTCTGTAGAAAAACGATCCAATGAAGATCCAATCAAAGCAAGAATTTGTACATAATTAGCATGCCTATCTCTAGAGATGACTTGAGTACTAGCCATATCAGCTTCAAGCCCCAACAGTTCGCAAGTTATTCTCTCTATTTCTGGGTCAGTATTTGCATAAGTTCCCATGGCACCACTAATTTGCCCAATTGAGATGTCTCTTTCGAGACTATTTAGCCTTTCCTTGTTCCTTATTGTCTCGGCCAACCAGCCAGCCAGCTTGAATCCAAAAGTAATAGGTTCTCCATGGATCGCATGAGAACGACCAATCATTACTGTTTTCTTATGCTGTGTTGCTAAATCTCGAATGGCTTCTTCAAGTAATAAAAGCTCTTTTTTTAAAAGTTTTACTGAGGACTTTAATTGAAGAGCAAGTCCTGTATCGAGAACATCGCTACTTGTCATGCCAACGTGTATGTATCGACCTGCATCTCCAACATATTCATTTACATTTGTTAGGAAAGCAATTACGTCATGACGAACCTCTTCTTCTATTTCGAGTATGCGTTCAGGTTTGAAACTTGCTTTTGATCGAATTGTTTCCATTGCACTAATAGGGATTTTTCCCAACTTGCAATTAGCCTCACATGCGGCAATTTCAACATCAAGCCAAGTTTGATATTTGGCTTGCTCAGACCAAATATTTCCCATCTCTGGGTTTGTGTAACGCTCAATCAAAGTGCTACAAATTTAAAGGTTAATTTAATTTAGGTCCTAAAGGTCAAGCTGACTTGAGTCTATTGTGTTCGACTTCCCAATGAACATATCTTCCCCAAGCTTGCTGCCTAACTCTGCATCTCCCTCCTTTACAATCAATCACTTGAAAGGGAGGTAAATCACTTGGTTGATTTGCAAATTTTGCAAAACTTCCTGGAGGAAGAAGTGCAAGCACTTCTCCAGTTTGATTTTTTGGGGTTAGATGAAAATGACCATGGCTAGATAGCTCATTTTCATTGCTTGGATGCCTGAGCTTTTTAGACAAAACCTTTGGTCAATTGAATAGATTCTCTATTGAAAAAGAGGATTAGTCCCAGTTCTGCGGTTTTTGTTCCGTTTCCTGTTTGTTTTTGTAAACAAATGACTAAAAAATCGCGTTTAGATCTTCACTTGCTGACTCAAGGATTGGTTAAATCACGTCAAGAGGCTCAGAAGCTTATTAGGGCTGGCAAAGTTAAAACGATTAATGGACAAATCCTTGATAAGCCAGGCCAGGAAGTTCTCAAAGATCTTGAGATAGAAGTTACTCAGCCTCTTAGGTACGTATCTCGCGGAGGTGAAAAGTTAGCTGAAGCATTTAATCGATTTCCTTTGGACGTGAAGAATCGAGTTTGCCTAGATGCTGGGATCTCAACTGGTGGTTTTACAGATTGTCTTTTGCAGTTAGGCGCAGCAAAGGTTTATGGAGTGGATGTTGGTTATGGTCAAACTGCTTGGAGTATTAGAAATGATCCAAGGGTAGTTCTTTTGGAACGTACTAATATCAGACATTTAACTCCTGAAAGATTATTTAAGGATGGAGACTCAATTCCTGACTTTGCAGTGGCAGACTTATCTTTTATCTCTCTGAAAATTGTTTTACCTGCAATTAAATTACTTCTTCATAATGAGAGATCTGAATTACTTTTACTTGTAAAACCTCAATTCGAGGTTGGGAGAGATAAGGTTGGCAAAGGAGGAGTCGTTCGTGAATATTTTTTGCATCTAGAGGCAATAAAAGATGTTATCGAAGAATCTCAAAAACATGGATGGTTCCCCAGAGGAGTAGTTCCTTCTCCTATAAAAGGACCTGCTGGTAATCAGGAATATCTTCTTTGGATGGGAGATAAACTTAAAGGAAATATTTTTGAGATTGAAAAATTTATAAATAGCTCTTGAATTTACAGAGCCGTTTCATTTCTATCTCCTGTTCTTATGCGAACAACAGAATCAATTGGAGTTACAAAGATTTTGCCATCTCCAATTTCTCCAGTCTTGGCTGCATCGGCAATAGCTTTTAATACAATTTCTAATTTTTCGTCTTGAACAACAACTTCAATTTTAAGTTTTTGAAGAAATTCAACAGTAAATTCAGAACCTCTATATCTCTCTACTTGTCCTTTTTGCCTGCCAAAACCTCTTACCTCGCTAACTGTCATGCCAACTATGCCGGCATTGACTAAAGCAATTTTTACATCCTCCAGTTTAAAAGGACGGATTATTGCCTCTATCTTTTTCATATGATTTTGATTAACTATCTATATTTTAGGAAGTTTTTGATTAAATTTTGTCTAATGGTGTTAGAGAACTGATGAACTTTACATTTAGACCAGCTTTTGATGCGTCTAGATTAAGTATTTGTGAGTCCATAGTAGGAATTATTGCTTGACCATTACCAATTGATTCCCAATGATCCGCTTCAAAATGTGTTTGGAGCCATAACATTCCATGAATACTTTTGGCTTCGATTTGAGTACCATTATTTTTTTTTGTAAGACTGATGTCCATGCAGCAAAATTATGTGTATTTCTATTAGGGGGTATAGCGTGAATAAGGTTTGTGATTTTTGATACAAAAAAGGTTTTTGTATTTTTTGTATTTACTCGAATTAGAAAAATTTCTTTGAGGTTTGAATGTTTTGAGCAGACTTTTATGTAATCTGTAATTTACAAGCTATTTAAATGTGTTGAATAGAGAAGAGGAATCAAAAGATGAAATAAATTACGGAGAGAGGGCAATAGAGGCTGGCAAGTTGATTTGTTTCCCAAATCCTAAAACTAATAGAGATTATGAAATTTCAATAGATTTCCCAGAATTCACATGCAAGTGTCCATTCTCTGGTTATCCGGACTTCGCAACCTTGAGAATAATCTATCAGCCAAATAAGAAGTTAATAGAATTAAAGGCGATTAAACTATATCTAAATAATTTTCGTGATAAGAAAATATCTCATGAAGAAGTTATAAATAAAATAATAGATGATCTTATTGAAGCTTCTGCGCCTAAGTGGATGCAATTGGAAGCTGATTTTAATCCTAGAGGTAATGTTCATACAATTATCAAAGTTTGTCATGGGAAAAGAAATAATTTGGAATTAATTCTTTAATAGATTAATAAAATTAGGGAATTCTTTTGCTAGTCCGGTAAGGTTTCTATTACTCAATCCTCCTATATAAATTAATGAGTCTTTCTCTTCGTATATTACCCATAATTTCTTAGTAGAAATTATACTTAGTAAGCCACCAATAAGAATAATAGCGAAACTACTATATACTAGGGGAATGCCAGGATCACGCTTTAAAAGTAATCCACTAGTTGGTATGATGTTTATTATCTTTATAAAACTTTCTTTGACTTCTTTTGCGGGATCATTAACATTTAAGGAAATAAGTTTTGTACCATCACTGTCGTAAATAATTACTGGACCTAGCTCGCTATTAACTGTTAATAGGATTGGATCTTCCCCACTTTTTTTCGTAGGTATTACTGTTCCCCATGCTTGTTCACCTAGTTCTGGAATCGCTTTTGTTGGAATCTGCAGCTTTGGACTGTTGTTAATTTCAATGGTTATAGCAGCTATTCCCCAATCAGCTTGATATAAAGTTAATCCTTTGAATCTTAACGGGTAATTTACACTAATTTCGTTATTTTGAATATTACCATTTTGTTCAATAACATTAACTATAGATCTGTATTGCTCCACCCTTCCTTGTGGATCTCTTTCAATCTGAAAATTTTTCAATTCAATACTTAGTTTTTTATTTTTGTTTCTATCTAATAAATCTATTGATCTGCCCGGGGCTAAAAATTTCTCTATAGTTTGGCCATTTAAGGCTCCATAAGTTGCACCTATCATTAATATAATCATTCCTAGATGAATTAATATGGGGCCTAATCTTCCTAAGGCACCTTGACGTGCAGCGATTCTTCCGTCTGTTTCTTTAATATTCCATCCATTCTTCTTTAAATTAATTTTAAGTTTTTCCAAGGTTTTGGAGCTGTTTTTAGTTTTTATTGTTTGTGAGATAGCAAGTTTGGTAATTTGACGAGGGTATTTATAATCTATCCAATTTAAAGCTGATTTTAATAATGGTAATTGCCGTCTAAAACTACAAACTGCTAAAGCTATACCTAGCCAAAAAAGTAGCAACAAAAACCAAAAACTCGTATAGACATGATTGAATTCAAAAGATAGTAAAGTATTTCCATTTATTATTCCAAGGAATGGATTATTGTTAAAATTTTCATAATAAAAATTATCTGATTCTTGTTGTGGAATAATAGTTCCAATTGCACAAGAAATAGCAATTAATAATAATAGTAATATCGCAATTTTTAAACTAGAAAGCCAATTTAAAACTTGGCTAATCTTTTTCATCTTTTTTACATCCAAATAGAAATAAGGCTTAAAAGACCAACTGTTAGCAAAATTACTCCGCTAACCGGTGGAACCCATTTCCCAATAGGTCGCAAGGACAAAAATTTTGGGATACTTGCGGCAAAAGTACCAGAAATGAATAAAGGAAAAACCTGACCAATCGCAAAACTGCCTAGAAATATTATGCCGCCAAGAGGATTACCTTGCTTGGCAATCCAAGCAAGAAGAACAGCAAGAACAGGTGTGGTACAAGGTGAAGATGCCAAGCCAAATGCTAATCCTGCTGAAACTGGTGCTAATAAAGGAGGAACTTTATTTTTCCAGATTTCCGGTTCAGGACCTAATGGAAGTGATAATTTTAAAATTCCTAGAAGGTTAAGTCCCATAACCAATGCTAATAAACTAATGAATATTGAAAATAAGTTTGGCAATTGGCCATAAATTTTACCTAAGAAACCACTTAAGCCTCCTAGAATCACAAGAGATATAACGATACCGCTGCAGAAACTTAAACTTCTTTGAAGTGCGTTTTGGTTGTCTTCAAATCCAGCTAAGTATGCAACTGTTATTGGTAGAAGTGACAATGAGCAGGGTCCCAAGCTAGTTAAAAGACCTCCAAGAAAAACTATCAAAATAGAAGAAGGGTTTGGATTGTTTAGCCCGTTATTCATTAATTCTTCGCCAGTGCGAGCTAACTCAGAGACCATTAAACTTATAGATGAAATGTTCAAAAAAGGATTTACCACTCTTTGTTCTACCTTTAGATTATCTATCTAAAAGTCTATTTGAGGAATTTTGAATTAATAAATCAGTTGATTCAATGGAGGATCTTACTAATAATGCAGCTATTAGAAGACTTGCAATTAATGAGTTTCCTCCATAACTAATTAAAGGTAAAGGTAGACCAGTTGTGGGCATTGCACCTGATGAAACTGCTAAGTGCATAATTGCTTGCCCAACAAGAATAGTCCCTGACCCCATAGAGATTAGTTTGGAATAATTATTTCTACAGCCAAGAGAGATCTTTAGGGTTAAATAAGCAAAAATAAGTAGAAATGATAAAAGTAAAATTGAGCCAAAGAATCCAAATTCTTCAGCAAAAACAGCAAATATAAAATCAGTACTTTGTATTGGTAAATATTGTAATTTCTGCATTGAAAGACCGTACCCTTCTCCAAATAAGCCACCGGAACCAATCGCGTAAAGACTCTGGACTAATTGGTATCCGCTTCCTTGAGGGTCTTCCCATGGGTTGAGAAATGACATGACGCGTATTTTCTGATATTCATTTGAAAGAATGCTTATAGAACCTATAATTAAACCTGATAGGGCAGTATTGAAAAGATATTTACTATTAATACCTGCTGCTAAAGCAATCATCCAAAGCAATATCCCTGTTAAAGCAGCTGTACTTAAATTTGGTTGCTTTATAATTAATAAAATTATTGATGCGAAAATAGTTAACCAAAAAAGCTTTTTTTCTGAATTTGCTCTTTCCCATTGACCAAAAAGTTTTGCGCTTTGAAGAATAATAAAAGGTTTAATTAATTCGGATGGTTGAACTTGCAATGGACCAATAATTAGCCATCTAGTAGAACCATTTACTGTACTACCAAAAAAGCTTGTTGAAGCAATAAGGACCATACCTATCAAAAGACAAGGTCCAGAAAATCTAAGCCATTTTTTTTAGATTAATATTTATGGCTAAAAAGAAAATGCTCCAGCTAGCTGCTAGCCAAACTATTTGTCTTTTAATGTAATAGGCACCATCTCCCATCTCTCTATTGGCTACCCACCAACTTGCAGATCCAAGAATAAAGATTCCAGCTATGCTCCAAAAGGCAATTAATCCCATTATTAATCGTCCCTCCTTTGGCCAAAAAAGCCAAGGCAATGGTAAGAGTTTATTATTTATTAGACCAATCAGATTATCTTTTGATTCGTGGGCATTTTTTCCTTTGGGTTGAAATCGAATTTTTTTATTTTTATTTGAAATATTTGTCAAAGGATATTTTGCTTACATCCCATTGAGCCGTCTAAAGCTTAATTTGCCAAGTCCATAAATGTAATTAATTTACTTTTTTATGGAATTGAAGAAAATTTTTATGATTTTTTCTAACATTAAATTTAGATGTTTAATTTTGAGAGATAGATTTTTATTGATTATTAACTGATGATTTAATTTGAGATATTTACAATTAGATTTTCAAATAAATTGTTTATTAATTTGGATTAGTTAATTCAAACCGTACCGAAAAAAAATTAGCTTCTATTAATAATTTGACAAGCCTGTCAATTTATTAATAAGAATTTTTTTTGTTTTCATGCAAGTCGCGTGATAGATTCCCCGGGCCTTTGCAGAGAGCTTAGGTGTCTTGTTCTAGCTACAACTTCGAGATGTCACTCAGTAACTCCATTAGGAGGAATGATTGTGGCATCTGAGATTGTTGAAGATTGTTCAAGTCATGATCCTCTTCTGGATATTGATTCGTTGGACTCTTCGTCCGGAGTTAAATCAGATGAATATCTCGAACTTCAATTTCGAGTATTTCGTTTGACATCTTTATTGACTTTTTTTTCTGTTGGCATAGCGGGTTTTCTTTATGGAATTCAAGCTAGTGCAAGTCTTCTTTTTGGGGCTTTATCCGGAATTTTTTATTTTCGCTTGCTTGCTCGCGGAATTGGAAGACTGGGTACTTCATCAAACAACATCGGTAAAGTCCAGTTGTTAGTTCCGGTCATTTTGGTTTTGGTTTCTTCTAGGTTTCCTCAGCTTGATTTGATTCCGGCATTATTAGGATTTTTGCTTTATAAACCAGCGTTAATTATTCAGTTTCTATCTATGCCATAGGCCTATTTAGATATCTAATACTTAAGTTTTGTTTGTTTGGCGTTTATTTTCTACGCAACCTAACTTCCAGATAAATGGGTTTTTTACCATTTGTTTTTCCTTTTGCTGAATTAGAGGTGGGTCAACATCTCTATTGGCAAATTGGAAATTTTAGAATTCATGGCCAAGTTTTTATGACTTCATGGCTGCTCATAGGCGCTTTGCTTGCCCTAGTGGTCATTGGAACAAAAAAAATGGAACGTGATCCAAAAGGTGTACAAAATCTTTTGGAATTTCTGTGGGATTACATACGTGATCTAGCAAGAACACAAATTGGTGAAAAGGTTTATAGAGATTGGATGCCTTTCATCGGAACCCTCTTTTTGTTCATATTTGTGAGCAACTGGGGCGGAGCATTGGTTCCTTGGAAGCTGATTGAACTACCAAGTGGTGAACTTGGGGCGCCTACAGCTGACATAAATACGACTGTTGCTTTAGCACTACTGGTATCTCTCTCATATTTCTATGCGGGGTTGAGCAATAAAGGTTTGCGTTACTTCGAGTATTACGTTCACCCAACGCCAATAATGCTCCCATTCAAAATTGTTGAAGACTTTACAAAGCCTCTCTCGCTCTCATTTCGTTTATTTGGAAACATTCTGGCGGATGAACTTGTTGTAGCGGTACTTGTTTTTCTCGTACCTCTTGTTCTTCCAGTTCCTGTTATGTTTCTAGGCTTGTTTACTAGTGCTATTCAAGCTCTGATTTTTGCAACTCTTGCTGCTTATTACATCGGGGAAGCAGTTGAAGAGCATCATTAATCATGATTTTTTGCTATTTAATTGACTTTTTAATGGCAAATTTCCTGCTTTTAGGACTGAAATTCTTTCAGTATCATCTCAAGAACTATGAGATGCACCCCTCGCAGGTATAAACTCCCGTTCACAACTCTATAAGCGTTTAAAGCGCTACACATCTTTAGCAGAATTATGGATTCCATTACCACCGCCGCATCAGTTGTTGCAGCTGGTTTAGCTGTAGGCCTTGGCGCAATAGGCCCTGGTATCGGTCAGGGTAGTGCTGCACAAGGAGCAGTAGAGGGTATAGCCCGCCAACCTGAAGCTGAGGGAAAAATCAGAGGTACTTTGCTTCTTTCTTTCGCTTTCATGGAATCGCTTACCATTTACGGCCTTGTGGTTGCATTGGTGCTTCTCTTCGCTAACCCTTTTGCTGGTTGAATATTTCAAAAAAAGGGCTGATTTAGTAATCAATCAATTTGATTAACTTTCAGCCCCAATATTTGAAAATTCTCTAGCAAATGTCAATTGCCTTTATCGGCTCGCTTAAATTCTTGCACCCTAGCTAATGCCAACTTTGTTTTTGTTTGGTGCCTCTGAGGGAGGTCTGTTTGATTTCGATGCAACTCTTCCGCTCATGGCGGTTCAGGTTGTGTTGCTTACTTTCATACTTAATGCTCTTTTCTTCAAACCTGTTGGAAAGGTAGTTGAAGAAAGAGAGGATTATGTAAATACAAGTCGGGCAGAAGCAAAGAAAAAAATTGCTGAGGTTGAAAGACTAGAGACTGAACTTAAAGATCAGCTTAAAGAAGCTCGTCTTGAAGCCCAGAAAGTGATTCTTGAAGCAGAACAGGATTCAGACACTCTTTATAAAGAAGCTCTTGCTCTTGCTACTTCAGAGGCAAATGCATCTAGAGAGAAAGCTAGACGTGAGATTGATTCACAAAGAGACGAAGCTCTTAATCAACTAAAAAGCGAGGCTGACAATCTTGGTGATCTGATTATTGAAAGACTCTTGGCAAAAACATGACTTCTTTAATTTTCGCTTCCGAAGGCTTTGGCCTAAATTTAAATATTTTTGAGACCAATATCATCAACTTAGCTGTTGTTGTTTTTGGCCTCTATAAGTTCTTGCCGGGCTTTTTAGGAAAGATCCTTGAAAGACGAAGAACTTCAATCCTTTCTGACTTGAAAGAAGCAGAGGAGAGATTGGCTCAAGCACAACATTCTCTTTCACAAGCAAAAGACGAACTTGCCTCAGCCAAACAAAAAGCAGACAAAATCAGAAATGATTGCAAAGCCAGAGCAGAAGCAATTCGTCTAGAGAGTGAAAAAAGAACTGTTGAAGAAATGGCAAGAATTAAACAAGGCGCTGCGTCTGACTTAAATGCTGAAGCTGCAAGAGTGACTTCTCAATTAAGAAAAGAGGCAGCAGAACTTGCTATTGAAAAAGCATTAGCAATGCTTCCTAAAAAGTTAGATTCAAACACTCAAAATAATTTTCTTAAACAGTCAATTAAAAATATTGGAGACAACTAATGCCATTACTTAATACTATTACTACTCCATATGCTGAAGCGTTCCTTCAAGTCGCTGAGAGCCGCAACGAGGTTGATGAAGTAGTAAATCAAGCTAAGTCTATTTTAGAGCTTTGGGATACTTGTCCTGAATTTAGTGATGCAATGTCATCCCCAGTTTTAGAGGTTAATCAAAAGAAAGCAGCTTTAGAAAAGCTTTTCTCTAGTCAGATCACACCCTCTTTCTTAAACCTTCTCAAGCTTTTGGCAGATCGACAGAGAATTGGATTGTTGAATTCTGTTCTTGAAAGATTATTGGAAATCTATCGAGAACAAAGAAATATTGCTTTAGCAACAATTACCTCAGCCTCAGCTTTAAATGAAGATCAACAATCTGAGCTGCTCAAGAAAGTACAATCCATAGCTGGTACAGATAATTTGGAAATCGACCTCAAAGTCGACTCTGAATTGCTAGGTGGCTTTGTGGTCAATGTTGGATCAAAGGTCATTGATGCCAGCATCGCAGGGCAAGTCAGGCGACTTGGACTTGCTTTGGCCAAGGTCAGCTAATTCTCTACTGACTTTCTCCTCTTCTTCCTCCCTCTCATCTTCCCCAACCTAAGTTAATCCCATGGTTTCTATACGTCCCGACGAGATCAGTTCAATCCTTAAGCAGCAGATTGCTGATTACGATAAATCAGTATCTGTGAGCAATGTAGGTACTGTTTTACAAATTGGTGATGGTATCGCAAGAGTTTATGGCCTTGAAAAGGTTATGGCAGGTGAACTAGTTGAATTTGAAGATGGAACAGAAGGTATTGCTTTAAACCTTGAGGATGACAACGTTGGTGTTGTGTTGATGGGTGAAGCTTTAGGAGTACAAGAGGGAAGCACAGTTAAAGCAACTGGAAAGATTGCTTCAGTTCCAGTTGGGGAGGCAATGCTTGGAAGAGTTGTTAATCCTCTTGGACAGCATATTGATGGAAAAGGAGAGATGTCTACAACCGACTCAAGATTAATTGAGTCAATAGCTCCTGGAATTATTAAGAGGAAGTCAGTACATGAGCCTATGCAAACTGGCATAACATCTATTGATGCAATGATTCCTATTGGAAGAGGTCAGAGAGAGTTGATTATTGGAGATCGTCAAACAGGAAAAACTGCAATTGCAATCGATACAATCATCAATCAAAAAGGACAAGATGTTATTTGTGTTTATGTAGCAGTCGGTCAAAAACAAGCATCCGTGGCAAATGTAGTTGAAGTTCTAAAAGAAAAAGGAGCTTTGGATTACACAATTATTGTTAATGCAGGAGCATCTGAAGCTGCAGCTTTGCAATATTTAGCGCCTTATACAGGTGCAGCAATTGCTGAGCACTTTATGTATCAAGGTAAGGCGACACTAGTTATTTATGACGACTTAACCAAGCAAGCTCAGGCTTATAGGCAAATGTCATTGCTTTTACGTCGTCCACCCGGTCGTGAAGCATATCCTGGAGATGTTTTTTATTGCCATAGTCGTTTACTCGAGAGGGCTGCGAAACTTTCTGATGCGATGGGTGCGGGTTCAATGACCTCCTTGCCTATTATTGAAACGCAAGCTGGTGACGTTTCTGCTTACATACCAACCAACGTTATTTCAATTACTGATGGTCAGATTTTCTTGAGCTCAGATTTATTTAACTCTGGATTAAGACCAGCAATTAACGTTGGTATTTCAGTTAGCCGAGTAGGAGGAGCTGCTCAAACGAAAGCTATAAAGAAAATTGCCGGTACGCTAAAACTTGAACTTGCTCAGTTTGATGAACTTGCGGCATTCTCCCAATTTGCTTCAGATCTTGACGAGGCAACTCAAAAGCAATTAGGTAGAGGAAAAAGGTTAAGAGAACTTCTTAAGCAACCTCAATTTGATCCTCTGAATTTAGCTGAACAAGTAGCTATTGTTTATGCAGGTGTTAAAGGATTGATTGATGAGGTGCCTGAAGAGGCAGTCACAAAATTTGCTCGTGAATTGCGTGATTATCTTAAAATAAATAAGGCTGATTTCATTAAGAATGTTCTCTCCGAAAAAGTCTTAAGTGAAGCATCTGAATCAATGCTTAAAGATGCTATTAATGAGGTTAAATCCTCCATGCTTGCAGCTTAAATACAAAGGCTACCTAAGATAGACAATCACCTATGGCTAACCTCAAGGACATAAGAGACAGAATTGTATCTGTCAAAAACACCAGGAAAATCACAGAAGCGATGAGACTCGTTGCTGCTGCGAAAGTTCGAAGAGCACAGGATCAGGTGCTACGAAGTCGACCTTTTGCTGATCGATTGGCAAGGGTTTTAGAAAATATACAATCAAGAATGCAGTTTGAAGCTGCTGATTCTCCTCTACTAAATAGGCGTGAAGTAAAAACAATCACTCTCTTGGCTGTTACCGGGGATAGAGGATTATGTGGAGGTTACAATGCAAATATTATTAAACGAACAGAGAAACGCTATGCCGAATTAAAAGCTCAAGGATATAGTCCTGACCTAGTTTTGATTGGTAAGAAAGCAATAGGTTATTTCGAAAATAGATCTAGTCTTTATAACATAAGAGCTACTTTTAAAGAATTAGAGCAAGTTCCTACTTCTGAAGATGCTGGCTCTATTACGAGTGAAGTATTAGCAGAATTCCTGTCTGAAAGTACTGATCGAGTAGAGGTCATTTTCACTAAGTTTGTAAGCCTGGTTAGTTGTAATCCAACAATACAAACTCTTTTACCTCTAGATCCTCAAGGAATAGCAGATTCAGAAGATGAAATCTTTAGATTAACTACAAAAGATAGCAAATTAATTATTGAGAAAGATGCTGCTCCTTCGAATGAAGAGCCAAAATTACCATCGGATATTGTTTTTGAACAAAGTCCTGATCAACTTTTAAATGCTCTTTTACCTCTTTATTTACAAAATCAATTACTTCGTGCATTACAGGAGTCTGCTGCCTCAGAGTTGGCGAGTAGAATGACTGCAATGAATAACGCTAGCGATAATGCTAAGGAATTGGCTAAAAACCTTACTATTGATTATAACAAGGCTAGGCAAGCAGCAATTACGCAAGAAATTTTAGAAGTTGTGGGTGGTGCTGCAGCGTAAATTCTTTTTTGTCTTTAACTTTGCGAATTCTCAAAGTATAAGTAATTAATAAAGTGAATCTTGAATTTATAGAATTAGACCTTGATTGGCCTTCTGAATTAAGCGTATTTGACTTGAAAAATTATATTTTATCTAAGCTGATGGAATATGGTGAACCACTTAGGTGGGCCATTACCTCAGTAACCACTCATTCTGAAAAAAAAATCCAGGTAATTTCGGTCGAAGTTGTTTTAATTATTAATCAAGATAAGGGGGAAAGGTATCAATACTGAATTGAATTTATTTCATTATGACTATTACTGATCCTTTACCAACACTATTGATTATTCCCACTGGCATAGGGTGCAGTATCGGTGGATATGCAGGTGATGCAATTCCTGCTGCAAGATTATTGGCTTCTGCTAGTGAATGTTTAATAACTCATCCCAATGTTATGAACGGTGGATCTTTATATTGGTCAGATAATTGTATCCAATATGTAGAAGGGTATAGTTTAAATCTTTTTGCCGCTGGAGAATTGTTTCTTAAACCCGTAAGACAACAAAAAGTAGGTTTGCTATTAGATGCAGGGTTAGAGTCTGATTTAAAGAAAAGACATTTGCAAGTTGCTGATGGTTGTGTTGCAAGTTTGGGGTTAAATATTGGCCCTGTAATTACCACTGAAAGAGCCATACAAATCAATCTGAAAAAAGGTTTAAGTGGCTCTAGTTGGGGAAATATCGAAGAACCAGATGTTCTTTTAAGAGCCGCTGAAAAACTTAAGAAAGCTGGTGCAACCGCAATTGCTGTAGTAACTCGGTTTCCTGATGATAGTGATGGATTAGAGACTAAACTTTATAGACAAGGTAATGGTGTAGATGTTATTGCGGGGGTCGAAGCTGTAATAAGTCATTTTCTTGTAAAACATTTATTGATTCCATGTGCACATGCACCGGGTTTAGCCCCCTTGCCAATTGATTATGATCTTGATCCTCGAACTTCTGGAGAGGAAATTGGATATACATTTTTGCAAAGTGTTTTAGTTGGTCTTAGTCGTGCACCTGATCTGATCTGTAAGTCAGCCATAAAAAGCAAAGATTGTGCGTTCTTACAGGTGAAAACTATTTTAAGGAATAAGGATTTAGGAGCTGTTGTTGTGCCACAGGGCGCATTAGGTGGTGAAGCAGTTTTATCTTGTATCGAAAGATTTATTCCTTTGATAGTAGTTTCTAATAAAGGAGTATTAAATGTTAGCTCTACAAAGATGAGACTAGATTACTTGGGTGGCGAAAATAATAATAATATTTTATATGCTGAAAATTATTTAGAGGCTGCAGGGCTAGTAACAGCTTTACGTCATGGGATTAATATTAAGTCTCTGCGAAGACCAATTGATTGCTTAAAGGAATTGAATGACGAATAAAAGTGAACTGAAGAATTTATTTTGAGGCTATTGGCTTTTTCCACCCACTTCCAAAAGCTTGATTACTAATTTTTAATAAAGGAGGTGCTTGATAACGTTTGAATTCGGCGTTCTTTAATAAATTGGCTACTTTATGAACAGTTTTTTTATCAAATCCTTTTTCTATTAGAACTTCAGTTGGTAAGTGCTCTTCAATCAACCCTTTTAGTATTGGATCAAGAATAAAATAATCTGGCAGAGAGTCGCTATCTAATTGTTCAGGTCGTAATTCAGCACTTGGAGGCTTGTTTCTTATTTCAGAGCCTATAATTTCTCCTGTTTCAGGGAGAAGAAAATCATTTCTGCATCTGGATGACGACTCACTATCTATCCAATTACATAGATCAAATACACTTGTCTTAAAAAGATCTCCAATTACAGACAGACCTCCGTTCATATCTCCGTAAAGCGTGCAATATCCTACGGCGAGTTCTGATTTGTTACCTGTAGATAGAAGTAAATGTTTTTTTTGATTTGCTAGAGCCATTAATATTGTTCCTCTAATCCGAGATTGTAGATTTTCAGCAGTAATACCGGTTGGTATACCACATGTTGAATTGGATAAAACATCATTAAAACTATTCATTACATCTGAGATCGGGATCTTCTGATGATGTATTCCAAGCCGAGTTGCTAATGTCGTTGCATCTTTTATAGATCCTGCTGAACTCCATGGAGATGGCATTAAAATTGCATGAACTTTAGAGATGCCTAAAGCTGCTACTGCAATAGTTGCTACTAGAGCTGAGTCGATACCCCCACTTAATCCAATAACTGCACTGTTGAAATTACATTTTCTTGCATAATCTTTAACTCCTAGAACTAAAGCTCGGAAAAGGACTTCTTGTGATGTTGAATATTTACTTGATATCGAAAGTTGTTGTTTGAGAGAAGATATATTACAAAGACCAACTGACTCTTTAAAGGCAGGAAGTTCTTGCTCTAGCTTGCCTTGTTTATTAAGAGCAAAACTGGAACCGTCAAAGATTAATTCATCATTCCCTCCTACTTGATTGACATATACTACAGGGCATGAAAGACGAATAGCTGCTTTGGCTGCTATTTGTTGGCGTAATAAACTTTTCGATTCAATAAATGGAGAAGCTGAAAGATTGATAAGCAAGTCTAATTTTTCTTTTTCTAGGGATCTGATCGGGTCTTTCCCTAGGATTTTTTGATTTTGGAGGCTTTGCTCAACCCATATATCTTCACAAATAGTTATTCCAATTTTCCAAACTTTGTTTTGAAAATTTAGGTTTAAAATACTAGTTTTTTCAGCAGAACGAAAATAGCGTTTTTCATCGAAAACATCGTAAGTTGGTAGGAGTTGCTTTCTTGCAACTATTCTCCAAGTTCCCTTTTCTAAAATAACAACTGAATTAAAGAGTTTCGGAACCTTTATATCTGGAGTGGGCTCGGCGATACCAATTAGTACAGATAGTCTTTGGCTAAGATTATTTAATTTTTTACTTAGTTTATTTAAGATATTTTTTTCTTTTTCAAAAAGAAGTGGATTAAATAATAAATCTTTTGGAGGGTAGCCGATAAGTGAAAGCTCTGGTGTTATTACTAGATCAACATCTTTATTTTTGATGCTTTTGCATACAGCAAAAATTTTTTCTGCATTACCTTGGAGATCTCCAACAACTGGGTTGAGTTGGGCTAGAACTAATTTCATTTTTTCTTATCGGCGAAACCATATAGATTTTCTTCAAGAAGTGCTGGAATCAGTTCTGATGGAACTAAATCTTCTTGAGGCTTTTCTCTGAAATTTGAACTTGATGATGCAGGTACATTGAAAGGAAGTAGGTAAACTTCTCCTCCAAGCTTTTTTATCTCTTGTAGTTGTTTATCGCTAATAGGCCATCCATCTCTAATAGCGATAGCTATTGTTGCTTTATTTAGAATAGACCTCGCATTGAGCCACTTTGGAATTTGAATAGCTAAATCACTACCAATTACAAAACTAAAGCTTGCTTCAGGCCATAGTTTTAAAGCTTTTTTTAGAGTATGAATTGTTCTTGGACTACTAAGTTCTTGAACTAGCTCCAATTTAGGATGTGAGATTTTTTTTACCAGAATTCTTAAAAGTTCAGTTCTTTTAAGAAGTGGAATTTGATGCTTTTTATCTGGGTTATCACTTGCCCATGTGATAACTTTTGGAAAAACCTTTGTTAATTCACTCAACAAAACTTGATGACCTAAAGTTGGTGGGTCTGCGCTTGTACCAAATAAGGCTATTGAATTTACTTTTGTTTTCATGGCAATAAAAAACTTTTATTTTTATCCATACTTGATGCAATAAATCTAAAATCACCAAGCATGATTCTTAAGTCTTTATTTTTTTTGAGAAGATATTTCAACATTAATCGTGGCCTCCCATCATTCCTATTTGTTCCAATTAGAAATTTATAGGCGGCGAGACGTCCTATTAGCTTTGTAGTATGAATAGCGAGAGCTGCTTGAGCAATTGCTATAGGAGCAGTAGGTGCAAGGCTTAATCCAC
>QCJB01000007.1 GCA_003216295.1 Prochlorococcus sp. AG-402-P16
TATAAAACCCTCAAACCATCGATTCGTAAACCATCCTCAGTTTGTACCTTTAATTGAACAAAATGATCTCTACAACCGATTGCAGCACCTTCAATTCTTAATCTCCAACCATCACCAGCAAATGGAGGAGTTAACACTTCAACAAGAGTACCATCTTGAAGTTGAATCTCGACAGAAGAACCATAAAGTGATTGCTCTGGTGTAATTTCTACAATAGATTCCTGGTCTTCATAGATTAATGTAGGTGGTGGAGAAGCTTCACTAGTAGTAGGAATATTTTCATTGACATAGTGATCATGGAAGTCAAAATTCTCATTTGAAAGATCATCAAACTCATTATCAACTTCATAGCTTTCATTTAAATTTATTTTTATCCCTAAAACAACATCTAAATATTCTTCATAAGTTGGAAATCTATTATGAAATATATCAACATTTTTATTATGTTCTTTCTCCCATTCAACCCTTTTTATAGGGTCACTTAAAATTGCATATGCCTCATTAATTAATTTAAATCTTTCTTCTGCATTTTTATCATTTTTATTTAGATCAGGGTGCCACTTTCTCGCCTCTCTTCTAAAGGCTGATTTAAGTTGCCTAGAATCGCAATCAGGCGAGACACCTAGTAGAGACCAAAAATTAGGATCAACGGTAGTAGTCATTATCCCAGGGATCTATATCCCTTCTTCCATAATTATTTTCACTGTTTCGATTTTGACCTCGTGGTGAATAATCCCATGGATCATCATCCCAGTATTCATCGGAAAACAATTCATCTTTTAAAGAGCCAAAAGTATTTTTTATTCCTTGTAACGGACTAGATTCTGTCCTTTTTTCTGCTGAAAGTCGACGATTCAAGCCAAAAAGTGCCTCCTGAAGTGAACCAACAGCGTATTCAAGTTCTTGCAAATCATTATCCTCTAGCAAATCCTCAACATCCCTAATCGCAACTTCTACAGATCTTTGTTGTCTTTCTGCGCCATATGGACCTAACTCTAGTGAGGCATCTCTAAGCCTTCTCTCCGCTTGAGCAACGAGTGTTAGGGCATTATTTTTTTGATCTATTGAAGCTCGTTTTCTTCTATCTTCAGATGCTTTTGCTTTTGACTCTTCAATAAGCTTATTAACCTCATTTTGATTCAAATTTGAACCACCTGTGACACTCACGGACTGTTTCCTACCAGTAGTTCTGTCAGTAGCACTAACTTCTAGTAAACCATTTGCATCAATATCAAAAGCAACCTGAACTTGGGGAACACCTCTTGGCGCTGGAGGAATACCAGATAATCTAAATTTGCCCAAAGATTTATTATCAGCTGCCATTTGTCTCTCACCCTGCCAAATATGAATTTCAACAGATGATTGGTTAGATGCAGATGTACTGAAAACATCAGATTGCCTAACAGGAATGGATGTATTTCTAGGAATTAAAACTTTCATTAATCCACCAACAGTTTCTAAGCCTAATGAAAGAGGAGTGACATCATTTAATAAAAGATCTCTAAGTTCTCCAGAAATGATCCCACCTTGAATTGCTGCACCAATAGCAACTACTTCATCAGGATTAACAGATTGACAAGGAGGATTAGGGACTAATGTTTTAACCAATTGCTTTACCATAGGCATCCTTGTACTTCCGCCAACAAGAACGACTTCATCTATTTCCTCAGGATTCCAACCCGAATCATCAATCACAGTATTAACAGGATCAAATAATTTATCAAGAAGATCGTTGCATAGACTCTCGTAAATTTTTCTAGAGAGCGTCGTCTCAATATGCAAAGGACCATCTTCACCTGTAGAGATAAAAGGTAGTGAAATTGGTGTGGATTGAACTCCAGAAAGCTCTTGTTTTGCTTTCTCAGCAGCCTCAGTAAGTCGTTGGAGGGATTGCCTATCTCTTCTTAGGTCTATTTTATTTTTTTTAAGAAAATCATCGGCAAGCCAATCAACAATTCTTTGATCAAAATCATTACCACCCAATTGAGTATCTCCAGATGTTGCTTTTACATCAAAAACTCCGTTTGAAATCGACATTAACGAAACATCAAAGGTGCCACCGCCTAAGTCGAAAACCAGAACTTTTCTAGAGGAACTTTTGTCAAATCCATAAGCAAGTGCAGCTGAAGTAGGTTCATTTAAGATCCTTTCAACATTTATCCCCGCTAAAATTGCGGCATCTCGAGTAGCTTGCCTTTGCGAATCATTGAAATAAGCAGGAACCGTTATCACAGCAGAATCTACATTTTCTCCTAAATAAGTCTCAGCATCATCTATTAACTTTCTAATTATATTTCCAATCAATTCCTCAGGCGCGTATTCCCTTTTCGTTACTGGTGAGGTTATACGAACATTTCCCTGGTCATTAGCACGAACGTTATAAGGAACTGTCAGGCTATTTTCTTCAAGTTCATCCCAAGATCTACCCACGAATCTTTTTAAGTTAGAAAAGGTATTTTTGGGATTAAGTACTAACTGTCTTCTAGCAAGTTGGCCAACCAATAATTCAGATTCTTTTGTATAGCCAACAACTGATGGAGTAGTTCTAGCGCCTTCTGCATTAGAAATAACAACAGGCCTACCTGCCTCTAACACCGCGACAACGGAATTAGTCGTTCCCAAGTCAATGCCAACTATTCTCCCCATGGCAATACTTATTTAAGCCCCACAGTAACTAGCATTTAATGGTATTCAGTACTTATTATGTACCCTTCAACACTTAAAGCCAATCCTTAACCCACTATTAGTGAAAAATTTGAAATTAGATATAGATTCATAATGTAAATGCTTTTGTAAGTGGACAAAGCAACTACATCAAAATTTGTACTGAGAAGAAGACCAACTTCAGAGAAGTTGGTGGATATAGGCTTTAAAAATATTGTTGTTGCTATGGCTTCAATGGTAGCCGTCGTACTTTTTTCAATATTTGCAGTTGTTTACTATGAATCAACAGACTCGATTTCAAAATATGGATTGAGGTTCCTTTTTAGCTCTGCTTGGAATCCTGTTACAGATGAGTATGGAGCATTCACTGCTATATATGGAACCCTTTTCACATCAATTGCTTCATTATTAATTGCTATCCCATTAGGCGTAGGCACTGCAATATTTATAACTGAAAATATAATTCCTAAATACATAAGAGATGTAATTGGAATAATGGTTGAGCTTTTAGCTGCTATTCCATCTGTAGTTTTAGGACTCTGGGCAGTATTCATTATGGAACCTTTTATTAGACCATTTTTGAATATGATCTACGAAATATTTGGTTTTATACCATTTTTTGGTACTCAACCATTCGGCGCTGGAATGATGCCAGCAATATTAATACTTGTTGTAATGATATTACCTATAATTACATCGATTTCAAAAGATTCACTAAACCAAGTTCCATCAAAGCTTAGACAAGCTGCTTATGGTATTGGAGCATCTAGATGGACTACTATTTTTAAAGTTATTATTCCAGCTGCAATTTCTGGTATTACAGGAGGAGTTTTACTTGCGCTAGGAAGAGCTATGGGTGAGACAATGGCAGTCACAATGATTATTGGCAATTCAAATAACTTTAGTTGGTCAATATTTTCTCCTTCATATACAATTTCATCAATGCTTGCCAATCAATTTGGTGAAGCAGATGGAAGCCAAGTCTCTTCTCTAATGTATGCCGCATTTATCCTAATGATATTAACATTAATGGTTAATGTATTTGCCCAGTGGGTTGTAAAAAAATTAAGCTTAAAATATCAATAAATGAATTATCCATCAAAAAAATCTCTAACTTATAATCCCTCTTTAATTAGAAATATTTGGAACAAAGCCTTAACTATTATCTCTGCTCTTTTTGCTATCATTTCTGTACTTCCTTTAATATTAGTCATAAGCTATGTATTAATTAAAGGAGGAAGTTATATAAACATAGATACCTTAATACTTGAACCCGAGCCACCAGGAGATGATCTTCTATCAGCAGGAGGAATAGGACCAGCAATAACTGGAACTTTTATAATGTCAATAATAGCTTCTTTTATATCAATACCTGTTGGAGTAGGAGGTGGAATATATCTTGCCGAATATTCAAAGTCAGGAAAGTTTGCAAAATTTATAAGGTTTGGATCAAATGTACTTGCAGGTGTTCCTTCTATAATTGCAGGTGTATTTATATATGCAATTATTGTATCAACCAAAATATTATTTGGATCAATGTTCAGCGGTATTGCAGGAGGAATCTCACTATCAATTTTAATGCTTCCAACAATAATAAAAACTACTGATGAAGCACTTAAACTAGTTTCAAATGATATGAGAAGAGCTGCATTTGGAGTTGGTGCCTCAAAATTCACAATGATAACAAATATCACATTACCAGCTGCGTTTACTTCAATTTCAACAGGAATATTATTAGCACTGGCTAGAGCAGCAGGAGAAACAGCTCCTTTAATATTTACAGCTCTTTTCTCCCGTTACTATATAACAAGTTTTGATGATCTTTTCTATGAAATGGGTTCATTATCTGTGTTAATTTATAATTTCGCTCTTGAACCATACGAAGCACAAAACCAACTAGCGTGGGCAGCATCATTTATATTAGTTATTGTTTTATTAGGTTTAAACATCCTTTCAAGATGGATTGGTACACTTGGTGCTTTCTCCAAAAATAAAGTATAATCATGAACAAAACTAATAATAAAATAAGCTAATGAATAAAAATAATATAAAATCTTCATCTTCAGTCTCACTAGATAATGTATCAATAACCTATGGCAATTCAGTTGCCGTTAAAAATGTGTTCTGTGAAATTGAAAAGAATCAAGTTACATCATTTATTGGTCCATCAGGATGCGGCAAATCAACCGTTATTAGAGCAATTAACCGAATGAACGATTTAATTGAAGGTTGCAAATTATCAGGCAGTGTTATTTTTGAAGGTATAGATATATATGCAGAAGATATAGATCCAGTTGAAGTTAGAAGGAGAATCGGAATGGTTTTTCAACAACCCAATCCTTTTCCTAAAAGTATTTACGAAAATATTGCCTTTGGTGCAAGAGTAAATGGATATAAAGGTAATATGGATCAATTAGTAGAAGAGTCTCTCACGAAAGCAGCTGTGTGGGATGAATGCAAGGATAAATTAAACGAAAGTGGTTATTCATTATCTGGTGGTCAACAGCAAAGACTATGCATAGCAAGAACAATTGCTATTGAACCTGATGTAATTTTAATGGATGAGCCATGTTCAGCACTTGATCCATTATCTACATTAAAAATTGAAGAGACAATTCATGAATTAAAAAAGAATTTTACAATCATTATTGTTACGCACAATATGCAACAAGCTAATAGAGTCAGTGATTACACTGCTTTTTTCAACACAGAGAAAAAAGATAAAAGTCAAGGTGGAAAAATTGGATTTTTAGTTGAGTTTAATAAAACAAAAAACATTTTCAATTCACCAAAGCAGAAATCAACTCAAGACTATATCTCTGGAAAATTTGGATAACCCTTGAATTGTTTTGATTTATAGGAAAAATTACGAAACGGAGAGAGAGGGATTCGAACCCTCGATAGGGTTGCCCCTATACAGCATTTCCAGTGCTGCGCCTTCAACCACTCGGCCACCTCTCCTTAAATTCAGCAATGAAGAACTTTTTCTGTTGCTGGATTTAAATATATACCACAATAGAGCTATTGTTAAAAATAAAAATGTCGGATTTATTTATTAAATATTTTTATAATAAACAAGGTCCTCGTAATCATTAATTATTTAATGAGAATAAATTGATTTACAGATAATTAGAATCATCCAATAGCTGTCGTTTATTATAAATAAAAACAATAGTTATGATTATACCTTCCTGTAAAACGGCTGCCTTGAATGCAGGTCTAACTAATGATGAAATAAATAAACTTTTAGATATTAGCAAGCAGGCTGCAGAGAGAGGTGGTGCATCGCTAATGAATAATTATGGAAGGATTAAAACGATAAATTGCAAGGGAACTGCTGGAGATCTTGTTACTAATGCAGATATAGAATGTGAAAAGATAATAATAGAATATTTAGAAAAAGAGACTCCTAATATTTCAATTCTTGCTGAAGAAAGTGGCTATAAGTCAAAAGATGGAGAATTAAAATGGTGTATAGACCCACTTGATGGAACAACAAACTATGCCCATGGATATCCTTTTTTTGCAACTTCAATAGGTTTAATTTGGAATAACAATCCAATTTTGGGAGCAATATCAGTACCTTCTTTAAATGAAATTTATTATGCCTCTCCAGAGCATGGATCATTTTGTAATGGCGAAAAGATAAATGTCACGGACACAAATTCCTTATCTGATTCACTCTTAGTTACTGGTTTCGCATATGACAGACGAGAAGTATTAGATAATAATTATTCAGAGTTTTGTTGGCTAACACATCGAACTCATGGCGTCAGAAGAGGAGGAGCAGCCGCCGTAGATCTAGCATTTGTAGCATCAGGCAAAGTGGATGGTTTTTGGGAACGCGGACTTGCAAAATGGGATATGGCAGCAGGAGTACCACTAGTTGAAATGGCAGGTGGGATAGTTTCTAATTATCCTTCTGGTGATTTTGATCTGAATACCGGCAGAATTCTTGCTTGCAATCCAGAGATAAAAAATGAGCTTGTAAAAGAACTTGAACAAATTAGACCATTAACTCCCAACTCATATGGTGGAAATTAGTCCGAATTTATGTGATCCTTAAGTAATAAAAAGATTCAAATAATGACATTGCAACCTGCCTCGGGTGCACGTGACTTAAATCCTCAGCAAGTAAAAAAGAACCATCTCATTGCATCGAAACTTTCATCGTTATATCAACTATGGGGATATGAGCAAATATCACCTCCGCATATTGAACGTATAGACACACTCATGGCAGCTGGTGGAATTTCCAATAATGAAATACTAAAAATCGTATCTGATGAACCTCTTGGATTAAGACCTGAAATAACAGCTTCGATTGTACGTGCTGCCTCAACTAGATTTAATGAATATGAAAGGCCACTTCGATTTTGGTCAACAGGGACATCATTTAAATGCAATCAAAGCATTGATGGCGGTATTGATATTGAAGAGTCATTTCAAAGCGGAGTTGAATTAATTGGAACAAAGTCAATTAATGCAGAAATTGAACTTTTATCTCTACTTATTGAATCATTAAAAATAATTGAGATTGATAAGAAATATAAAACGACATTACTTATTGGAAATACATATCTTATGGATTTAATTTTAAGCTCATTAGATTCAAAGAAAAGAGAGGCAATAAAAAAAATTCTTTGCGACCTTGATTACATAGCAATAAGAAATCTAGATTTAGATGAAGAAGAAAGGATTTTTATAAACAAAATCATGAGAATGAGAGGCTCTCCAAAAACAATATTAACTAATCTAAAAAATATATATGGTTCAAATTATTACATTGAAAACCTTGAAGACTTATTTAGTATTATTGAACCATTAGCTAAAAATAAAGGGATAAAAGTACAACTAGACCCTACATTAAGCACCAAGTATAAATTATATAGTGGCTTAACTTTTTCTCTAGTTTCATCATTATCAAGTGCTCCAGTTATAATAGCTAAAGGTGGAAGGTATGATGATTTAGTAAAAAAATTCAGTTCAAGTGATCATAATAGCTATGGAATTGGTTTTAGTATTAGTATTGATAAACTAAGGGAATTAATACCATCTAATAAAGAATTTAATGGTAATAACGAAAAAGTATTAATCGCGTATAATAAAAGCTCTAATCTACCTACAGCATTAAAACATCAAAAAGAATGGCACAATAAAGGAATTGTATCAGTAATATCTCATGAACCTTTAAAGACCAAGGAGACTACAAATCAACTTTTAAAGTCCAACAGATGTACTAAAATTGAATGGATAGATTGATATTAAGTCACTAGATTTATTGTTAATTGTCAGGGAATGAAAACTAATCGGCTGTAAACAATAATACTTTTGGTACTGATGCCTAAATAGAAATCCGTGTCGCTATGATGATAGAAATTTAGATAAATCATGGCAGTTAAAGAAGAAGGAACGATTCTTATTCACACAGAAAATATATTTCCAATAATAAAAAAAGCAGTCTATTCAGATCACGAAATTTTTATACGTGAGCTCATCAGCAACTCAGTTGATGCAATAAAGAAAAGGAAGATGGCCGCTTTTGCAGGTGATTGTATTGCAGCTGAAGATGAAAAAATAAAAATTTCAATTGATAGAGAAAACAAGACATTAACCATTAGCGACAATGGAATAGGAATGACTAGTGATGAAATAAAGAAATATATTAATCAAGTAGCTTTCTCAAGTGCAGAAGAATTCCTTGAAAAATACAAACAACCTGATGATGGATTTATTGGTCATTTTGGACTCGGTTTTTATTCAAGTTTTATGGTTGCAGATGAAGTTGAAATAATAACTAAGTCTGCAAAAAATGATTCACAATCTATTCAATGGAAATGTAATGGTTCTCCGCAATATTCACTTGATGAGTCAGATAAAGAAGAAATAGGGACAGATATAATTTTACATTTAATGGAAGATGAAATTGAATATATTGAACCGAGTAGGATTAAAACATTAGTAAAGAAATATTGTGATTTCATGCCCATTGAAATCTCACTTGAAGAAGAAGTCATTAATAAAATGAATCCGCCCTGGAGAGAAAGCAAACAAAATCTTAAAGACGAAGACTATATTGAACTCTATAAATATCTATATCCCTTTCAAGGTGATCCTCTTTTATGGGTTCACCTGAATACAGACTATCCTTACAATTTGCAGGGGATATTATATTTTCCAAAGATAAGTGGAAGGGCAGATTGGGAAAGTGGTGAAATCAAATTATTCTGTAATCAGGTATTTGTTAGCGACTCTATTAAAGAAATAGTTCCTAGATATCTGTTACCTTTGAGAGGAGTGATAGATTCACAAGACATTCCATTAAATGTAAGTAGAAGCGCATTACAATCAGATAGAAGAGTTAAATCTATAGGTAACTTTATTGCAAAGAAGTTAGCAGACAAACTTAAAACATTAAAGAAAGATGAAACCCAATTTTATGCTGATATTTGGGACTCCATAGCACCTTTTATAAAAATAGGAGCAATGGAAGATGAGAAATTTGCCGAGCAAGTAAAAGACATAATTTTATATTCAACAACAAAAACCACTTCAGAAGATAATGAAGAAACTAATGAACTAATAAATATTGGTTCAAAGACTTTTACCACCCTTGATGGATATAAGAATAGGCTAACTGATGAGAACAAAAAGGTTTTATATTCAACGGATGAAGTCTCTCAATCAACAGCACTCAACATGTGGACTTCGCAAGGCAAAGAAGTTTTAAAACTGGATACTGTTATTGATACCCAATTTATTCCTTGGTTAGAAGAAAAAAATAAAGAAATAAATTTTGTCAGAGTTGATTCCGAACTTGATGAAAGTATTAAAGATGATTCGCCTGAAATCGCAGATAAAGATGGAAATACAAAGTCAGAAACACTTAAAAAGATGATTAGTTCAGCTCTAAACAATGAAAAAGTGACAGTACAAGTGCAAAGCCTTAAAGGTGAGAATTCTCCACCCTCTTTAATATTATTACCAGAACAAATGAGAAGAATTAATGATATAACAGCATTAATGGAACAGAAGCTTCCTGGTCTACCTGAATATCATAATTTAATTGTCAATTCAAACCATCCACTTATTCAAGGATTACTCAAGTTAAATTCCAATCCAATAGTTATTGAAGGATCTAGCAAATCAGAGGAAGACCAATTAGCCAGTGACATAGCTATCCATGTTTATGACATGGCAAAACTGTCAATTGGAGGTCTAGAGAATAAAGATATCGCAGCTTTTCAAACTAGGAATGCTGAGGTGTTAGGGAAATTAATGCAAAAATTCGTTTAATCTCAACCTCATTTGATAGAATAAAAAAACGAATAAGTTTAAAAAATGTCTAGGGTCTGCCAACTTACAGGCACAAGAGCTAACAACGGAATGTCCGTAAGCCATTCCCACATTAGAACCAAAAAATTGCAGCAAGCAAATCTGCAGCAGAGGAGATTATGGTGGGAAGAAGAAAACAAATGGGTCAATATAAGAGTAACGACAAGAGCATTAAAAACTATTCAGAAGAAGGGATTAGGAAAGTATGCAAAGTCATTAGGAGTAGATTTAAACAAAATTTAAATTTGATTTAAAAACAAATGAAAAGAAGACAATTTATAATATCTTTTGTTTTGTTTTCTAGTATTTTAAGTGTTAAACCTTCAAGATTATTTGCAACTATAAATTCTGTTAGCCTTGGTCAAAAAGCACCTGATTTTTTATTAAATGGTTTCAACAAAAACAATCCAAATAAAAATGAATGGTCTCTAGATGATTATTCAGGCCAATGGTTAATTTTATATTTTTATCCTAAGGATTTCTCAAGTGGTTGTACATTACAAGCCAAAGCATTTCAAGACAATCTTTCTAAGTTTACAAAGCTAAATTCCTCTGTAGTTGGAATCTCAGCTGACAATGAAGAAGAGCATGAATCATTTTGTACATCCGCCAAACTTGGATATACCCTACTTTCAGATACAAACGGAGAAATAAGTAAATCATATGATTCATGGTTGGATCCCTATTCAAAAAGAAATACATTTATGATCAATCCAAAGGGTATAGTTATACATAAATGGATAGGAGTAAGACCCATAGGACATGCTCAGGAAGTTTTAGAAGAGCTTATTAAACAAAAGAAAATATATGCATGAACTCTCCTTAGCTACGTGGTTTATACACATTGCAACTCTATTTGAGTGGGGGATTGCAATAATAATAATTGATTATATTTCATCAATATCAAAAAACAAGGCTTTGGGTTATTTTGCCCTAGCAATGTTGCCAAATCTTGCTAGTGCTATGGCCGCAATCACTTGGCATGTATTTGACAACAGTATTGAATTAAAAGGATTAGTTGTTCTACAAGCCGCTCTTACAACTGTAGGAAATATATGTCTAGCATTTGCTGCTTTGCACTTGTTTAGATCTGAGTCATCACAAACAAACCAATGAATATTTCAATTCTTAGTCTTGAGTCAATTGCAAGAATTGACCCTAGTCCATTTTTCATACTTTCACTAATCCCTTATCTAGTATTTCTACGTTACGCGGGCAAAACAAAAGCGATACCAAAAATATCATTTATTGGTTTTAAGTTAACTCTCTTATTTGTATTTATGACGATTGTTTTTGCAATAATCGCACAAATTTATTTTGGGGAAGAATTAACAAATGTTGATGTGCTGCACGGACTAGCAGAATCGTTTTTAACGATTAGCGATGCATTTGTTGTTTACGGTTTTGTTTTGATGCTGCAGTCATTCAAAAACAAAACGGAAGTAAAAAACTCTTAAGAGGTGAGTAACATTTGACGCAAAAGCAATCTTTATGGTCGATAATGAATTTATTCAATAGGGATAAAAGATGCTCACAACATTATTAGCAGCAGCTGATCCAGTGACATTTCAGTGGTCTCCAAAATGTGCCGTTGTGATGATCATTTGCAATTTACTTGCTTATGCAATTGCAAGATCAAATATTGAAAAGCCAAACGAAGGTTTTCCTATGCCTAACGCTCAGTTCTATGGAGGACTAAGCCATGGTTCTTTTGTTGCAGCAAACTGTTTAGGTCATGTTTTGGGAATAGGATCAATATTGGGTCTTGCTGCCAGAGGCGTTTTATAACAATAGTTTCAAAATAAGCATTTTAAAAAGGATTATTGAAATCAATAATCCTTTTTTTATTTATAGATATTTAATTAAAATTAAATTTATTTCTAATTTGATCAGCCATCATTTCTGGTGTCAAGCCAAGGGATTCTTTACTTTGCTGCGGAGTTGCGTGGTCTACTAATTTATCTGGTATTCCAATTCTTAATGTGGGAACAAAAATATCATTATCATTAAATGATTCAACCACTGCTGATCCAAAACCACCCAGTAATGTTCCTTCCTCCATTGTTACTACTTTACCAATCTTTTTAGCAAACTTATGAATAGTCTCCTCATCTAATGGTCTTATAAAGCGAGCATTAATAACAGTACTATTTACTCCAGACTCTTTAAGTATTGCTGCTGTTTTTATTGCTGGAGAGACCATAGAGCCATAACCAATTATTAATAAATTTTCTCCCTCTTCTATTATCTCAGCCTTACCAATTTCTAGAGACTCCCACCCTTCCTCCATCAACGCTGCGCCCTCTCCAGAGCCTCTAGGTATTCTTAGGGCTGATGGACCATTGTGATTGATGCAAGTAACTAACATTTGCTGTAATTCAGACTCATCTTTTGGAGCCATAACAGTAAAATTAGGAACACATCTTAAATAACTAATGTCATATTGTCCTTGATGAGTAGGACCATCAGCACCAACAATTCCAGCTCTATCTAATACAAAAGTTACAGGTAAATTCTGTATTCCGATATCGTGAATCAACTGATCATATGCCCGTTGCAAGAAAGTACTATAAATAGCTACAACTGGTTTGATACCCTCGCATGCCATTCCACCCGCGAGAGTTACAGCATGTTGTTCAGCTATACCTACATCTACGTATTGATCTGGAATAGCTTTCTGTAAAAGATTTAAGGCTGTACCTTCTGCCATAGCTGCTGTAATACCAACAATCTTGCTGTCTTGCTCGCAAAGCTTTACTAAAGTTTGACCAAAAACCTTACTAAAACTGGGGGGTTTAGGAGTTTTAGAAGGAATAGATTTTCCCGTAGTCAAATCAAAAGAAGACTGAGCATGGTAGCCGACCTGATCAGCCTCAGCATATGGATAACCTTTTCCCTTAGTAGTGGCGACATGGACCATTACAGGTCCACCAACTTTATGTGCAGCATTAAATGTCCTAGTCAATTCAGAAATATCATGTCCATCTACAGGACCCATATAAGTAAAACCCAATTCCTCAAAAACAGCGCCAACACTTGGAACAGCCAAACGTCGAACGCTTCCAGTCAGAGACTTAAATTCCTCTTGGATGGCATCTCCCATAAAAGGAAGATTTTTAACACTTTCTTGAACACTATCCGAAATAAATTGAACAGGTGGACTATGACGCATTCGATTCAAATAGGTAGACAATGCTCCAACAGGAGGTGAGATTGACATGTCATTGTCATTTAAAACAACCAAAAGTGGTGTTTTTGGTAAGTGACCAGCATGATTTATGGCTTCTAAAGCCATTCCACCAGTCAAGGCCCCATCTCCAATGACTGCTACACATTTATAGTCTTCTCCTTTTCTATCTCTAGCAATCGCCATACCAAGAGCAGCTGAAATAGAAGTGCTAGCATGACCTGCTCCAAAATGATCAAATTTACTTTCTGTTCTTTTTAGATAACCAGCGACTCCTTTTTGCTGTCTAAGTGAATCAAATCGCTCATATCTTCCAGTTAGTAATTTGTGAGGATAGGCTTGATGTCCAACATCCCAAATAACTTTATCGACGTCTAAATCTAAAGTCTGGTAAAGAGCAATTGTTAACTCAACAACACCAAGACCTGGACCTAAGTGCCCACCACTAGTAGAAACAACTTGAAGATGCCTTTCTCTAATTTGGCAAGCAACATCTTCCAATTCACTAATGGCTAAGCCATGAAGCTCATTCGGATGACTTAACTGGCTCAGACGCATATAACTCTGAGATTGAATCTTCCTAATCTACGAGGTCTACCCTACATTTTGAAAAAACTTGCACAAGAACAAATGGAATGTAGAAAAAACATAAACCAAAAATCGGTGAAAAACTAGATATGGAGGACTATTTACAGAAAATACTAAGAGCACGTGTTTATGACGTTGCTGTAGAAACCCCCCTAGAAAGGGCAAAAAACTTAAGCAAAAAATTAAAAAATGACATCTGGTTTAAGAGAGAAGACCTTCAACCTGTCTTTTCCTTCAAATTAAGAGGTGCATTTAATCGAATGTCTCAGCTGACCAATGAAGAGCTTGCAAGGGGAGTAATTGCATCAAGCGCTGGAAACCATGCACAAGGAGTTGCTTTAAGTGCATCATTCCTTAAATGCAGGTCAGTGATTGTAATGCCACTGACAACTCCAATAATGAAAGTAAGAGCTGTCGAATCACATAAAGCAGAAGTTATTCTTTTTGGTGAAACTTATGATGAGTGTTATGAAAAAGCACTAGAAATATCTAAAAAAGAAAATTTAACTTTTATCCATCCATTTGATGATCCTGAAGTTATTGCAGGACAGGGGACTATAGGTCTAGAAATACTTAGACAGAGTCATACTCCACCTGACGCTATTTACATCGCAGTAGGAGGAGGAGGACTAATAGCGGGAGTCAGTGCATACGTAAAAGCGATTTGGCCAGATACAAAAATAATTGGTATTGAACCTGAAGATGCCTGCGCAATGACACTTTCATTAAGAGCCAACAAACCCGTTGAACTTGAAAGTGTTGGCCTTTTTGCTGATGGTGTTGCTGTAAGGAAGGTAGGAGAAAAGACATTCTCAATTTGTAAAAAAAATGTTGATGAGATGGTTACAGTAAATACTGACGAAATTTGTGCAGCTATAAAAGATGTTTTTGAGGATACTCGATCAATTCTTGAACCTGCAGGTGCGTTATCTATTGCTGGTTTAAAAAAGCATATTGTTAATAATCAGTTAAAAAATAAGCACCTAGTTGCAATTGCTTGTGGCGCAAATATGAATTTTGAACGACTAAGATTTGTAGCAGAAAGAGCTGAGTTAGGAGAAGAAAAAGAAGCAATGATTGCTGTTGGAATTCCTGAAAAGGCTGGAAGTTTAAAACTTTTATGTGAAACTCTTGGATCAAGAAGTTTAACTGAATTTAGTTATAGAATGTCAGAAGGGAAAAAAGCACAAATATTTATGGGTATTGAAGTATCTAACCTTCAAGATAGAAATATATTGATTGATGAAATAAATAATAAAGGTTTTGAATGTCATGACTTAAGTAATGATGAATTATCAAAAGTACATTTGCGACATATGGTTGGAGGAAGGCTCCCAAGGTCAATTAATGAAATATCAACAGGAAACTTCAAAGAATTACTTTATAGGTTTGAATTTCCCGAAAGACCAGGGGCTTTAATGAGATTTGTTAACTCAATGAGACCCGAATGGACTATAAGCATCTTCCATTATCGAAACCATGGAGCAGATACTGGAAGAATTGTTATAGGAGTGCTTGTAAAAGAATGTGAGATTAATCACTGGGACGAGTTTGTTCAAAAAATTGGTTATAAGAATTGGAATGAGACAAATAACCCTGCTTATAAATTGTTTTTAGGTGCATAGATTAATTAGACGCGTTAATTTTGGATATAAAAGAATTCCTTCGACTTGCTAAATCATGAAAGAGGGCGGGCAAATCTCATTACCAGCAAGAATTGAGGCAATCCTATACCTAAAAGGGAGGCCAACATCATCAAAAGAAATGGCTGAATTACTTGAAAAAGAAATTACAGATATTGAAAAAGCTCTATGGGAATTAAAGGCAGGTTATGCGCAACGAGATACAGCTCTTGAAATAAACGAAAACAAAGGTTATTACAGCCTGGAACTACGACCTGGACTTGGTGAATTGGTTCAGGATCTACTACCAGCAGACTTATCAATTGCAACGCTTAGAACTCTTGCCACTGTTGCATTAAAGAAAAAAATTCTTCAATCTGAATTAGTGGATCTCAGAGGATCAGGGGCATACGATCACATAAAAGAACTTGTAGAAAAGAATTTTGTCGAAAGAAGACGGCAAAAGGATGGTCGATCATTCTGGTTAACACTTTCTGAAAAGTTTCATCAAACATTTTCTGTATTACCTGAACCAAATCAAACAGAAGATAAAAATGCTGCATAATATATATTATTAATTTTCATACAAATGGGTTACGAAATTATTCCAACAATTCTGCTTGTATTGCTTAAAACCCTTGGCATTTACTCAACAATATTGATTATCAGAGTTTTGCTTACATGGTTCCCCAATCTTGATATGAGTAATCCTATACTTCTAAATTTGTGCGCCATTACCGATCCTTATTTGAATTTCTTTCGAGGAATCATTCCACCATTAGGTGGATTAGATTTATCTCCTATTCTCGCGTTTGTGGTTATTCGAGTTGTTCAAGGAATACTTGGTAATGCAGCAGCATTAGCGATGGGTGGTTTTCAAGTCTATGGTTAGATACATCTTCAACGTTTGTCTCCACTGCCTTGAATTTTTCCTCTAATCATTCGACTATTAAGCTTTTCCATATTTGATTTAGCAACATCCTCTAATTCATATCCCAATTCACTTGAAAGTTGTGAAACGTACCAAAGAACATCTCCAAGCTCCATTTTAATAGAATCTTTGCTTTCACTATCAAAAACACCTTGCTTGTCTCTTAGAATTTTTTTAACTTTGTCAGCAACTTCACCAGCTTCTCCCACTAGCCCTAATGTTGGATAAATTGCATTTCTACCAACATCAGGGTAAAGAGCAGTCTTGCGGGATTCTCTCTGATAATGATTTAATTCCATGTTTATTTTTCTTGAAAAAACAAAGTTGACATTTTAATGACAATTTAGATGTTAGTTTTTTCTAATCACATGTACGCTAAATGACAATAGTCGACCTAGCTAGAAGGACCAAAATTGTTGCTACAATTGGTCCTGCAACTGAAAGTGCAAGCCAAATAACTAAATTAGTTGAGGCTGGGGCCACTACTTTTCGACTAAACTTTAGTCATGGTGATCATGAAGAACATGCTCAAAGAATTAAAACTATTCGTCAAGTATCAGATGAACTAGGTATTCACATAGGAATATTGCAAGATCTTCAAGGGCCGAAAATAAGACTTGGAAGATTTAAAAATGGGCCTGTAACCGTTAGAAATGGTGAAAAATATATTCTTACTTCAAAAAATATTGAATGTAATAGTACTCAGGCAAATGTAACCTACGAAAAACTAGCTGAAGAAGTATCTATTGGAAACAGAATTTTATTAGATGATGGAAGAGTTGAAATGAAAGTCGATGAAATTGACTTAGAGCAACAAAGATTACATTGCTCTATTACAGTTGGTGGAGTGCTTTCTAATAATAAGGGCGTTAATTTCCCTGATGTTCAATTATCAATTAGAGCACTAACAGAAAAAGATAGAAAAGATTTAGCTTTTGGATTAAAACAAGGTGTTGATTGGATCGCACTTAGTTTTGTAAGAAACCCATCTGATTTAATTGAAATAAAAGATTTGATAAGAAATCATGGTTTTGATACTCCTGTAGTAGCTAAAATTGAAAAATTTGAAGCAATAGATCAAATAGATTCTGTCCTTAAACTATGTGACGGGGTAATGGTAGCTAGGGGAGATCTTGGGGTAGAGATGCCAGCAGAAGAAGTCCCACTACTCCAAAAACAACTAATAAAAAAAGCGAACAGCTTAGGAATACCAATAATTACAGCCACTCAAATGCTTGATTCCATGGCCTCAAGCCCAAGGCCCACAAGAGCAGAGGTAAGTGATGTCGCAAATGCAATTCTAGATGGAACTGATGCTGTAATGCTTTCAAATGAAACCGCAGTAGGAGATTATCCAATAGAAGCGGTAGCCACAATGGCTACTATTGCTAAAAGAATTGAGAGAGATTATCCACAAAGAGCCCTTGAAAGTCATCTTCCTAGTACTATCCCAAATGCAATAAGTGCTGCAGTTAGTAGTATTGCAAGACAAATAAATGCTGCCGCAATAATTCCATTGACAAAAAGTGGAGCAACTGCCAAAAACGTAAGTAAATTCAGACCAGCAACCCCAGTTCTTGCTGTAACTAATGAAAAAAGTGTTGCATGCACACTTCAGTTAGTTTGGGGGGTTACACCACTTTTGATAGAAAATCAAACAAGTACATCAAAAACATTTGATGATGCTATGAATATGGCTAAAGAAATGAATATTTTAAAACGTGGAGATCTTGTTGTAGAAACAGCTGGAACATTATCTGGTGTTAGCGGTTCAACTGATCTAGTAAAAGTTGGGATAGTTAGTTCAGGAGAAGAAACAAAAACACCCTTCATCTGAAAATTATGAAAAGAAAATTGCCATTATCTGAAACATCAAAAATGGCATTAAAGAATCTTAAATCTAACAAGTTTAGAAGCTTGCTTACAATGCTTGGAATAGTGATTGGTAATGCTTCTGTTATTACACTGGTTGGGGTGGGAAGAGGAGCGCAAAACCTTGCTGAAAATCAATTAAGCAATCTTGGAGCAAATGTATTATTTGTTGTTCCAGGAAATAATGACACAAGAAGACGAGGAGTGGCTTTCCCAAAAAACCTTGTTCTTAAAGATGCCATAGCGATTGAGAAACAAGTTCCGACAGTTAAAAGAGTAGCCCCACAAATTTCTTCTAATGAGGTAATACAAGCTGGATCTAAAAGCACAAGCAGCTCAATTTCGGGGGTAACTAATGATTTTTTAGTAGTAAGAAGTTTCGAAATTGCCAAAGGTCGATTCATCAATAATCAAGATATGAAAGGAGCCAAAAATGTTGCTGTTATTGGTCCCGACCTTAAAGAAAAACTTTTCAATGAAGAACAAGGATTAGGAAAAAGGATAAGAATAAAAGACCAATCGTTTGAAATAATTGGTGTGATGAAGCCAAAAGGTGCTGTTTTTGGAAATAATCAGGATGAAAACGCTTATATTCCACTCTCGACAATGGTAAATCGGATCACTGGTAAAGATCCAACATATGGAATAAGCCTAAGTTTTATAAGTGTTGAAGCAATAAATGAAAAATCAACTAAAGCTGCCAAGTTTCAAATTACAAATTTATTGAGACAACGACATAAAATAATAAGAGATGATGACTTCGCAGTTAGATCACAAAAAGATGCTTTACAAATAGTTTCTACAATTACAGGTGGTCTAACGTTAATGCTTGCGGCTATTGGTGGTATATCTTTATTAGTTGGAGGAATTGGAATTATGAATATAATGTTGGTTTCAGTAAGTGAAAGAACAGAAGAAATTGGCTTAAGAAAAGCCCTGGGAGCAAGAAGATTAGACATTTCAACTCAATTTCTAATTGAATCATTAATTCTTTCAAGCCTGGGCGGAATCGCTGGAACAGGCTTAGGAATCACTACGGTAAGATTAGTGGCATTAATAACTCCATTACCAGCAGCAATTGGTATTGGAACGATATTAATTACTGTTTTAATTTCTAGTACAATAGGGTTAACTTTTGGTGTATTGCCTGCAAAAAGAGCTGCCAAATTAGATCCAATTACTGCATTGAGAAGTCTATAGAAAACAATTTTATTTATACTTATATAACCATAAATGTCATTTTAAAAACTCACCATTGAATATTTTTACTAAACTCAATCGGTCATTCAACGGAAAGGGGCATTTCCCCACTAGAATCTCACGAAAGATTTAAAGTACTATGGATAAGAAATGGAAGGTTTTGGCTCTTTGGGTACTTCCAATTGCAATAGTTGTTCTAATTACTTGGCAAATACTCGGCTCGGCAAACAATACACAGATTAAACAATCCAATTCCTCATCTGTATCAAGAAATGCTCCAGTAGCGAAAATAAGCTATGGAAGATTTTTAGATTACGTAAAAGCAGGAAGAGTAACTTCAGTTGACATATACGAAGGGGGCAGAAACGCAATAGTTGAAGCTGTTGATCCTGAGATTGACAACAGAATACAAAGGTTAAGGGTTGATCTACCTGGGCTTGCTCCAGAACTAGTTTCTTCATTAAAAGATGAAGGTATAAGCTTTGACATTCATCCACCAAAGACGGCACCGGCTGGGATTGGTATTTTAGGAAACCTTTTGTTTCCTCTAATCCTTATTGGAGGATTGATTTTGTTATCTAGAAGATCAAATTCAATGCCAGGGGGACCTGGCCAAGCAATGCAATTTGGAAAAACCAAGGCAAGATTCGCAATGGAAGCAGAAACAGGCGTCAAATTCGATGATGTTGCAGGTGTAAATGAAGCAAAGCAAGATTTAGAAGAAGTAGTAACTTTCTTAAAGCAGCCAGAGAGATTTACTTCTGTAGGAGCTCAAATACCTAGAGGAGTACTACTCGTTGGACCTCCAGGAACAGGAAAAACACTTTTAGCAAAAGCTATTGCTGGTGAAGCAGGCGTCCCATTCTTTTCACTTTCTGGATCTGAATTTGTAGAAATGTTTGTGGGTGTAGGAGCAAGTCGTGTTAGAGACTTATTTAAAAGAGCAAAGGAAAACAGTCCCTGCTTAATTTTTATTGATGAAATTGATGCTGTAGGAAGACAAAGAGGGGCTGGAATAGGCGGAGGTAATGACGAAAGAGAGCAAACACTTAACCAGCTCCTGACTGAGATGGATGGGTTTGAAGGTAATAGCGGAATTATTATTATTGCCGCAACAAATAGACCAGATGTACTTGACTCGGCATTAATGAGACCAGGAAGGTTTGACAGACAAGTAACTGTTGACGCCCCAGACATTACAGGTAGATTATCAATACTTAAAGTTCACTCAAGAAATAAAAAACTTGAAAAGGACCTCACCTTAGAAAGTATTGCAAGAAGAACACCAGGTTTTACAGGAGCTGATCTAGCTAATTTATTAAATGAAGCGGCAATACTTACAGCAAGAAGACGAAAAAATCATATAGGTCTTTCTGAGATTGATGATGCAGTAGATCGCATCATCGCAGGAATGGAAGGCCAACCATTAGTTGATGGCAGGAGTAAAAGACTAATTGCCTACCACGAAGTTGGTCATGCTTTGATCGGTAGTCTTGTTAAGGCCCATGATCCAGTTCAAAAAGTCACTGTGATACCGAGAGGACAAGCTAAAGGATTAACATGGTTTTCTCCTGACGATGACCAGATGTTAATAAGCCGAGCACAATTAAAGGCAAGAATAATGGGCGCACTAGGTGGTAGAGCAGCAGAAGATATTATTTTCGGAAGAGAAGAAGTTACGACTGGAGCTGGTGGTGATGTTCAACAAGTAGCTTCAATGGCACGTCAAATGGTCACAAGATTTGGCATGAGTAGTCTTGGACCAGTTTCACTAGAAGGTGATAGTCAGGAGGTTTTTGTAGGAAGGAGCCTTATGAATACATCTGATATATCAGATGAAATCTCAAAGCAAATTGATGAACAAGTTAGAGAAATAGTAAAACAATGTTATGAAGAAACTCTTGATATAGTCTCTAAAAACAGATCTGCAATGGATAAGTTAGTAGAAATATTAATAGAAAAAGAGACTATGGATGGAGAAGAATTTTGTAAAATTCTTTCAAATTTCACATCTATTCCAGAAAAAGAAAGATTTATTCCTGCTCTTAAAGATCCACAATAATATTATTTAAACTGGATTTACAGGTCTTTTATTAAAAACATTATCTATTAATCCATACTCAACAGCTTCAGAGGGTGACATATAAAAATCCCTATCAGTATCTTCCCTAATTCTTTCAATTGGCTGGCCAGTTCTATCAGATAGTTCTTTATTTAGTTTGTCTTTTATAAATAGAATTTCATCAGCTTGTATTCTGATATCGCTTGCTTGTCCTCTTGCTCCTCCTAAAGGTTGATGAATCATAATTCTTGAATGCAAAAGGCTGCTCCTCTTTCCTTTTGCACCTGCACAAAGTAAAAAGGCGCCCATGCTAGCCGCGAGCCCAACGCAAACAGTATGAATATCAGGTTTTACATGTTGCATTGTGTCAAAGATACCAAGACCGTCATAGACAGATCCTCCAGGGGAATTTATATAAAGAAAAATGTCTTTCTCGGGATCATCAGCCTCAAGAAAAAGTAGCTGGGCAACGATCCGATTTGCAGAATCACTTGTTACTGGTTCACCCAAAAAAACAATTCTTTCTCTTAGAAGCCTTGAATAAATATCAAATGCTCTTTCTCCTCTTCCAGATTCTTCAATAACAATAGGAATCATTAAACTTGTATGGTCGGTTTTCATGATCCTAGCGAAGTCACAGGGTGAGCTATGGTCTCTTAAGAATTAACTAGGTTTGGCATTGAGCGTTAGAGCAACAATTTCAGACAGTAAAGCTGACTTTCATAAGGAATTTCCTTATGTTATTCCAGCCATTTACAGAAAGCTTGCCGATGAGCTGCTTGTAGAACTCCATTTACTGAGTCACCAAAAGAATTTCAAAATAAATGTATTATTCTGTTCAGGATTAAAAGAAATTTTTGACACATTTACTAATGGATATAAACCACAAGAACATACAAACAAACTTTTTAATGCAATATGTAATTGCAATGGATTCAATCCAAACGAAATAAATAGCTACTCTGAAGATTTATCGAGCAAAATTAATTCAATAACAAAAGACACTTTAATGGATTACATATTGACTCTCAAACAAGTAATGAATAAAGACGATTATTACAGTCGTATCAATGCAATTGGGATATATAAATTAGTTAGCTCCTTGCCTTATCATAAAAACCTCGACGCAAAAGAAATAGATATTGATATTAAGTCAATTTCCGATGAGCTTTCATATCCATTTTCTAGAGTAGAGAAAGATATAAGCCTCTATAAATCAAATATAGAAAAAATGAAACAGGCATTAGAAATAATTGCCTTAAGTTTAAATTCTAAGAAATAGTCACTTATTCCTTTTCTTATCTTTAAAATCAATATAACTAATGTAAATCACACCAACAGTTATAAATGACAATAAAATAATAGTAATAATAGATAGGAAACTATAAAAAGAAATATCAGCTAGCATTATTTATACTAAATATCAATTGAACCATCCCCATTTCTTCCCCAAACAACCATAGCAATTGAAAAAGTGAAAATAGCAGCTAAAGAAGCCCAACCAAGAGTGAAAATCATAACAAACTTTATTTTGTTTAATTATAGCTCACTAAAATGGCACAAAATAATTAAATCACTAAAACGATTTAGACAACTTAAAAAAGGGAATATATAGCAATCAAAACAAAATGGGAAGACTAGTACAAAACCACAGCACAAATATAGAAGGCCTAATTAAATGGCTGAAGAAAATTGCAGACAATCTAAATATTCAGACAGTTACACCTGCAGTTATCGCAAAGACATCTGGTAGAGGGGAAAAATTAATACTAAAGGTAACTATAAAAACAAAAGAGGGATTTAAACTGCTCGCTAGAAAAGGAAAGTTAGTACAAGAAGTTTTCGTGGTTACAAGCTTAAGCGAGAAAGGAATTAAAGACTTAATAAACGAAACTAATCCTTTTGTTTCTCGGAAAAAGAAAGACTCTTAGTGGACAGATCATTAAAATAGTTATCCTTATTTTGTTTAGTAACAGATTCAGATAGTTCTCTTATAATATCTTCCTTTATCATGTTCATAGCTGAGTCAATTTCAAATAAACTATCCTGCATAGGTGTTAATTATTTAATACTACATTAATTTAATTAGAAGAAATTCTTAAGAGCTTAATAAAAAATTCGGATTTTGTTAATGTATTATTATAAAAAAATAGATAGTTAACATTTTTTAATCCATAAAAGATTAACTTGATTAATTAGATATTAGATAAAAAAATAAAGCCGAATAAATAAATATAGTTAAAGAAAATAGGTTGTAGAAGGAAAATATAGAAAAGAGAAAGCAAATATTCGATTTGTAGTTGTCATTAAATAAATAAATTAAGAAAGGATGAACAAAAATGAAAACTATGATATACAAAAAATAAATCAAAAAAATTTTATTTAAAAAATTATTAGGAATAATAGGTTAAATATAGATAAATATTATATTAAATAACTAAAATATGGATAAAAATAATAAATATTTGGATCGACAAGTTATAGTAATAAGTTTTCTATATTGAATAAAAAGAAAATTTAATTATTTAAGTAAATCTACAACTCATATTCGCTTTTAAATTTATCTAAATTAGATAAATATAGTTGATATAATTTGGTTGTATCTTCATTAAAACCAAAGTCTTTATACATTTGATCAAGAGACATATAAGTGCTCATTACAGGCAAAAATGCGGTTTTATATTCCTCCTGAATATCTTCTTCATCAATATCATGAATTATTGCTGTAATTAATTCGACCTGTTTTTTAGCTAACGAAATGTTTTTTTCAAGTTCAGGACTAAGCTTGCGTCTTCTTTTTGGCATTGAATACACTTGTTCCTCAAAAATAATACACTATCTGTAAACGAAAAATCAATCGAAAAAGATAGATGTTAAAAAAGTAAAATAAGAGTAAATACTCATAAAAGTATGAGTTGAGTATTTTCATTTTGATAGAAATAAGATATATTTTAATTGCTATAATATTGATAATATGAAAGCCCAGCACTTAATTAATGATGGGCAATCATAGCTAAGCAACTCTAATGAAAAGCAATTCAGATAAAAATCACTCTAATCTTCCATGGTGGGTAGAACTTTTGTTTGTGCAAATAGGCTTACCTGACTCCTGGCTTTCAAAATATCTTCAACAGAAAAAGAAAACGGATAAATTTATTAAAGAAAATAAGAAATATATTTTCTATTTTATTTTACTAGCCGCAGGATTATTTTATATATATCCGATCGTTAGATATACTTCTTCTAGTGCGTCCTGTATAGACAAGACAACTAAATATTTGAAATCAAATTATGTTAATAACGATCAAAATGAAATTGATCTAAATTCAATCGCCGTTGGTTATTGTCATGGAGGTAGCTTACCAAAATAATTAGCTGGATTTTTTCTCAAAATCAATATCATAAGTTGGTTTTATTTTTGGTTTACTTCCCTCAATTAAAGGTATAAATTTAGATAAAAGACGTCCCATAACAGGCACCCATATTTTCTTATAAGCTTTTTTTAGCATTGTTTACTTTTTATTCTAATAATGAGCTTATAAATAAATACTACTTAGAGATTTTCATTAATAAAAAGTTATTAGAAAAATCGGCAATTTGAATATAGTTACCTTTTGTGTAAAGATTTTTCATAAAAAAGGTATTAGAAGTTATGATGTATTCGTTTATATAAATATTATCAATATCTTGTATAACCATAGAACTTGGTAAATAAAACTCTAATAATGTCTGTAATTTACTATCAAGATTAAATAAATAAATGGTTTTGCTATTCACAATTGAAGAAATATCTGGATTTTGTATAAATAACTTTGTAGCTAGATTTGGGCTACCAATGATTCCAAAATTATAAAGTAATGAAATCGAAAAATATTGTGGAATAGCAATGCGATAAAAAAACTTTTTTATATTAAAAGTCTCATTAGAAACAAAAAGATAAGAAATTGAATTTAGATAACTTAAGAGGAATAATAGAGCACACAAATAGAATAAAAGGGAGGTACTATAGGAATAATTAAATATGGATAGATTAAAATATAAAACTATATAGACTAAAAAAGAAGTTAGTAAAATCAATAGGGATAAAAGAAAATACTTAATAAGGCGCTTAGAAAATGAGAATCTAAACGAATTAATCTTAATAGAGGAAGAAAATAGAATTGACAATGATGGTAGTAAAAAAAGATAATAATGAGGATAAGATTTAGACATACATAATAATATTAAAAGAGAAAGGAATGGATATACATAAACCAATAGAGGGTAGCGAATAATATTGATAGAATGTGAAGAAAAAGAAAATAAAATAAATAATATTCCAACAGGAAATGTCAAATATAAATAATTAATTGGAATCAAATATAAATTATTAAAATCAAATACGCCAATGGCTTGATTATGCGCGAACTCAAAAAGTGAAGAAATACCATCTATACCAAATACCTTATATGCATTAAATAGAGAAATGACTGTTGGAATTGAACCTAAAGTAATCCCACTAAAGAAAACAGCTTTATAATGATTATTTGATCTATTTAAATGGAATATAAGAAAAGGTGATAAACCTAATAATGGAACTAAAGCCATATAACTTCTTAGAAAAAAAGCAATTAAAATAAAAAATCCAGAACTAAAGATATATAAAAACTTATTTATATAATTAGAAGAAGTTAAAAATTCAAGAAAAAAGAAAATAACTAAAAGGATACATAGTACAAAGGGAATATCTGGACTAGCATACTTAGAATATTGAATCCATAAAGGCATTGATATAAGTGAAACCACAGAAATAATTGCAGAATCCTTATTGGCAACCTTTGATGTAATCAAATAACAGAATGCTACACATATAAAAGAAGCAAAAATGCTAGGTAGTCTTACTGAAAACTCACTATTTCCAAATAATCTAATAGATAATGCAATCAACCAATAACTTCCAAGTGTTTTATGATGAGGAGTCTCAAAAGGTGAAAGGAACCAATTTCCAGATTCCTCTAATAATCTAGCTCTTCTAGCGTAAAGACCCTCATCATGAGCAACTAAGCTTTGAGAGGAGGAGTCGAAAAGAAAATAAAATAGAAAATATGAAGTCAAAAAAACAAAAGGGACTATATATTTTCTATATTTCGAATAATAAACAAATAGTTCTCTTATTTTATTTGAATATTGATTACTAATATTATGATTATTTTTTACAGGAATCATAATTTATAAGAAAATAAGTATAACGAATTAAAAACTATACTTAAAAGTAATTATAGACTTTCTAATTTCATTTGGGAATTATTTGAAGGATAGATTTGTGACATCATGTATAATATAGATATTAATAGCTCATAAAAGATGGCAACAGCTAAAGAAAAAAAAGAGGAGGTAAAATCGGCCTTAAAAATCTTACGATCAGAATTAAGGAAAATGCACCTAGGTGTAACAGAGGAATTAGCACTTCCTGAACCAACAGAAGTAAAGAAGTTAATGACTCAAATGGAGGAATTGCTCACTGTTATAGAACCCAAGTCGTCTAGGAAAAAAAAATAAATAGTTTTTTTTTATAATTAATAGACAAATTATTAAATTTAGGTTCTTTTTAATAAACCAGGAGCAATTAGCAATACTGCAATAGCTAAAGGATGATCTGAAATAATATAAACAAATGAAGAAAATGTAAAAAAATCTACAAGGAGTCTTATATCAATTCTTAAATCATAAAATGATAGCAGTATAAGGAGTAATGGCATCCAATTCAATTTTGAATAATTAATAAATCTAATAAGAAAGATATTAGCCATTTAATCTCTTTTGCCGGTAATAGACAAAATAGAAGGAGCTAGAGCAATACTTGACCAGGAGCCTGTTATGACTCCAATAACTAAAGAGAATGCAAACCAATACAATGAAGACCCACCCCAAATCAATATACAAATCAGAGGAAGAAGTGTTGTAAAACTTGTATAGAGCGTTCTTGTTAAAGTTGCGCTAACGGCTTCATCAATTTGATATTTAAAACTTAATTCTTTTTCGTTTATACTTTTTTCCCTTATCCGATCGAAAACTACGACAGTATTATTAACTGAATAACCTGCAATAGTTAAAAGAGAAACAGCAAACAATGAATCTACCTCTATATTATTAAAATATCCTAACCAAGAAAAAACGCCACAAACTATAAGTACATCATGAAACAGAGCTAGCAAAGCTAAAAACGAGTATCGCCGATCATATCTAAAATTTATATATATTGCGATACCAATAAAAGCAAAGAATAACGATATTAAACTACTTTTTAGTAATTGCTTACCAAGACTTGGACCAATTATTTCGACCGAAGTATTATCCTTAATAAATGGTCCAAAAGTATTCTGAATAGTAGAGACCACAGATTCCGATTGGTCTGCAGAAAGATAAGGAAGTCTTATTGATATTAATTTTGAATTATCAAGTAATTGAATTTGTGATCTAGTTAAATTAGGGGAATTATTTGAACTAAAATTTATATTTTTATTTGCCAAAGCTTTTATATTTTTTGATATATCAATTGTATTTAATTCAGAGCAATTAATACTACAACTCCTCTCTAAAGTAATTTGTGTGCCGCCAGTAAAGTCAAGACCAAGATTCAAAGGAGCTTTAATATTTGGACTCTTAAAAGACATTAACATGCCAAATATTGAAATTAAGGATAAAGAAAAAGAAACAAGCCAGACGAATTTTCTATTTTTATAGAGTTGAATACTTATAGTAGATTTCATAATTTAATTAATGTGTATTCGATACTATTGAACATTAATTGATGGAGTTGTAATCTGTTTGAGATTAATAAAGTTAGAAATTTTTCTAAGCCATTGAAAACTCATTAAAAACTTCAGAATTGCCTTGGTACATGTTAAGGCTGTAAATAAACTCAAGAGAACCCCTATTCCTAATGTAGCGGCAAATCCTTTAACAAAACCTGTACCCAAATAAAATAAAGTAATACAACTTATTAATGTAGTTAAGTGTCCATCAATAATAGAAGAAAAGGCATTTTTAAAACTTGCATCTATTGAACGAATTAAGGTATTTCCATTACGTAATTCTTCCTTCAATCTTTCGAAAATAAGAACATTAGCATCAACAGCCATTCCTATGCTTAAAATAAAACCGGCAATGCCAGGAAGAGTAAGAGTAACAGGAAGTAGCGCATAGATTGAAAGAGTAAATAGCGAATACAAAGCTAATGCCAAGACTGCAACAAATCCCGCTAATTTATATGTGAAAATCATAAAAAGACCAACTAATATCAACCCAGTTAAAGCAGCAAAAAGACTAAGGCGAATATTTTGACTTCCAAGAGAGGGGCCTATTGTTCTTATTTGAATAATTTCAATCGGTAAGGGTAAGGCACCTCCTCTTAATTGGACCTCTAAGTTTCTTGCGTCATCAGCGGTGAAACTGCCACTAATGGTAGCGGCTCCACCAGTTATTCCAGCAGTTTCAAACTGCTTACCAACGCTTGCCTCGCTATAAGAAATCCCATCAATAACAATTCCAAGCAATCGAGAAGTACCTGCTATGGATTTTGTTAATTCAGCAAATTTATCACCTCCCTCACTATTAAAACTTAAAGTAACTTCCCAGTTATTTGTATTTTGATCTTGACGTCTACCTGCATTTGTTAGATATTTACCAGTTAGATTCGTGGGTTCAAAAAGAGTCGCAATTTCCTTGTTTATATAATTTCTTAAAAGAGTAAATTGATCAAAATCAAATATCTGATTAGATTGAATATTATATTTTTCAAACAAATCATTTATTTCATTGTTAGTGTTAATTTCTTTAATTAATTGAGCCGAATTACTATTCTCTTCCAATTTATTAATAATAGATTCAACTCTATTCCTTTGCAATTGCAGATCTCTTAATTTAACATCTGTACCATTTTTCTGAATTCTAAATTCCAATAAAGCAGTTTCTCCCAAAACTTTAGCTGCGCCTGATGGATCCTGCTCCCCGGGTAATTCTAATAACAATTGATTTGTTCCAACTGTTTGAAGTTGAGAATCTGAAACACCTAATCCATTAACTCTCTTATCAAGAACTGCTTTAACTCCTTCCATTTCATTAGGAGTTATTTTTGTGATTTCCTTAGTAGGCTGAACTTCTAAAGTAAGTTGACTACCTCCACGAAGATCTAATCCTAATTGAAAAGGTAAATTAGTACATATAAATATACTTAATACTGCAAAAATAATGACAACTACAAACCAATAATTCTTTCTACCCATTATTAACCTACTCCATGATTATTAATTATTTTTTCAGCTGCATCTACAATTTGATGGGGCTGAATGATAGTTAAATTCTCTAAATTCCCATTATATGGAGTTGGAATATCCTGACTTGATAAACGTACAGGAGGAGAGTCTAAATCATCAAAACAATTCTCTGTAATTAAAGACATCAATTCAGCGGCTATTCCACCTGTTTTCATACATTCCTCAACGATAATTACTCTATGAGTTTTTTTGACCGACCTAGAGATTGTATCCATATCAAAAGGCTTCAGACTAATTAAATCAATCAATTCAACATCTATTCCTTTTTCCCCTAATAGCTCGAGTGCTTTTAAGCAGTGATGTCGCATTCTTGAATAAGTCAAAATTGTGATGTCATTTCCTTCCTTTACAAGATCTGCTTGATCAAGGGCGCATACATATTCACCTTCAGGTAATTCTTCCGTGAGGTTATATAAAAGAACATGCTCAAAGAAAAGAACAGGATTGTTGTCCCTAATAGCAGCCTTCATTAGACCCTTAGCATTTGTAGGAGTACTACATGCCACAATTTTTATACCAGGGACTGCATGAAAATAGGCTTCAAGTCTTTGACTATGCTCAGCACCTAGCTGCCTTCCAACTCCACCAGGACCTCTAACCACTGTTGGAATGGTGAAATTACCTCCACTTGTGTATCTCAACATTCCCATATTGTTAGAAATCTGATTAAAAGCCAGCAACAAAAAACCCATATTCATTCCTTCAACAATTGGTCTTAGTCCTGTCATAGCTGCTCCAACAGCCATCCCAGTAAAACTATTTTCTGCAATTGGAGTATCTAATACTCTGAACTCACCATATTTTTCATACAAATCTTTCGTAACCTTATATGAACCTCCATACTGTCCAACATCCTCACCCATTACGCAAACCAAAGGGTTTCTAGCCATTTCTTCATCAATAGCTTCACGAAGAGCATTAAATAAAAGGGTACCTTTCACAGCTTTAGCAGATCGCCCGGATTACCGGTTTGTTCTTCCAAACTATCTCAAACAGTGCCTAATTACCCACCTGCCGCAAAAGTAGATAACAGCAATATGGAAAGCAACATTCCTGGAGAGAGCAGTAAAACTAGAAGTCCTAAATCGTGAAGGGTCATAGATAAATCTAAATATGACAAATTAATACTTAAATATTAGTCTGTTTTTACTTTATTGCCTTCTATCAAACTTCGAATAAATACTAAAAATAAACCAAGTCCTATAAAACCAAAGGTAAAAGTTGCAAGAAAGCTAATTCCTGTAATTAGTGTTTTAAAACCAGAAGCAATACTCTGAGCAATTGCCGAAGAATAACTAGGAGTATGAACAGCAAAATATAAAACTATTTTTTTGCTTATAAAAAGACTTAGCAAACTAAAGGTTAAACTCGTTATAGAACCAGACAAAAAGCTTAAGGGGCCCTTCTTCGGCTCAGAATTAATTCTACCAACAGGACTTACTTCAGAAGACGAAAATTCATCTAATTCTTTTTTTGAATCCATTACTAGGTAAATTAATTTTCTAATTGAACTCCATTAGACATCATTGAGCATGCCCAAGCTGATAAACCAGCTCTTTCAAATTCATTAAAGTTCTCTTCTAGTACTTTATTTGCATCATCATAATTTGGGAACAAGGCAAAACAGCTTGGTCCAGAGCCACTCATAGAAACGAGCCTAGAGCTAGGCAATCCAGACAATATTTTCAATGACTTGTCTACCTCTGTTGCCATAGGGCGAACACTTTTTTGTAAATCATTTTGTATAACTCTTCGAGTATTAAATAAAGATTGATCAGACCAATCGATAGATCTTATAGTGTTTCTTTTGATTTCGAAATCCCTTTCATCCTTAAGATAAGTATGACCATACTCTTCTTTATATTTTTTATATGCAACTGGTGTAGAAACTTGTATTGAAGGGTCTTTAACCAAAATGATACCCAACTCAAGCTGATTACACTCTAATTTTTCTAGAACTTCTCCTCTACCAAAACATATTTGCCTACCTCCTGAAATACAGAAAGGTACATCTGATCCGATTTTTTTTGATATCTTCTCTAATTCGTTGATCTTAAGATCTAGCTTCCAAAGTTTATTTAATCCAACCAAAGTTGCAGCTGCATCCGTAGATCCACCTGCCAATCCTGCACCAATAGGAATATTTTTTTCAAGTTCAATATCTACACCTAATTGTGTATTTCCAACTTCTTTTCTAAGAAGCATTGCAGCCTTTATTATCAAATTATCCTCACCATTGCTAATCTCATTATTATTTGATTTAAGGTTAATCTTATTTTCGTCAGTGTTAGTCATATTCAATCTATCACTTAGATTGATGCTTTGCATGACCATTGCCAACTCATGAAATCCATCAGTTCTTAGACCTAAAACTTCTAAATGCAAATTAATTTTTGCATTTGCTACTGCAGTAATAAAGTTATCATTTACTTTAGAAGGAACCATTTTCAATAATACAAGTGTCTTTTAAAGCTTTTGCGAAGGCAAACCAATTGGAAGGAGAAATTTCCTGTGGTCTTTGATCAAGACTAATCCCTCTGCAGGCGAATAATTCTTTTATCTGGTCGTTATAAGTTACAAAACTTCCAATCGTGTTACGTAATTTTTTTCTTCTACCTGAGAAAGCAAGCTTTAAAAGATTTTCCAGTAAATTTCCAATCTCATGAAAATCCTTATCATGTATTTTTAAGGGTTTAATCAATACGACTTTGGAGTCCACCCTGGGTGCAGGTCGAAAACATCTAGAAGGTACATCGCATACATCCTGACATTTCGCTAAAAGCTGAATTCTTACGCTTAAAGCACTGAAATTGCTATCACCAGGCAGAGCGATAATCCTTTGAGCAACTTCTTTTTGCATAAGTAAAACTAAATTCTCAAAATTAAATTCAGGTTCTTTTCCTAAATCACCAATTAATCTTCTTAATAATGGACCTGTTATGTTATATGGAATATTAGCCACTACTTTATTAATAATCAGTCCATTTTCAGCCTCCAATGGAACGGATAGAACATCCCCCTCTCTTAAACTAAATTTATTTTGATGACTAAAACGTTTTTTTAATCCTATAACTAAATCCCTATCAAGTTCAATTCCTTGGACAAATCTTGCATGGGACTCAATTAATTTTTCAGTTAAAGCCCCTTTACCTGGACCAACTTCTAATACGCAATCATCAGGATTCAAGTCAGCAGCCTTAACTATTTGATCAAGAACTCTCTGATCTCTTAACCAATGCTGTCCAAAGCGTTTTCTAGGAATATGCCTGAAATCATTCAATGTTTTACTACCCAAAGCCAGCATCTCCAAACCACATTAGAAACGATCACATATTTCACTAAAACAAAACTAAATTATTTAAAATATACTCATAAAAAGATTTTCAATCAATATACATTTTCTAAAATGACTTTCGACAGCCATAGCCTAGAACGTTTAAGAGAACTTGGACGTAAACTTCCTAAAGTGATATCTAAATCCGAACCAAAAGAATCAAAAGAATCTCTAGGAACTAATAAGAAGAAATTACACCCAGTCGAGATAGAAACCAACCCTGAACAACTTTTCCGAGAATTAATGGAAATCAGCCCAGATGGAAATGTACCATCACATTTATTAGATCGACTAAAGAAACTAGAATCAAATAACATTAAAATTACTCCAAATACAGCTCAAGGTATGAATAAAGTTTCGGAAGAACCTATTCTTAATGAATCACAACTTTATGCAGAATTCAAACAATTTCTGCTTGATGACGAAGTGAATTAATAATTAATCTATATAATCAATTTAAATGCTTAATATTTCACATTATAAAATTATTGCTATTGGAAAGGTAAAGAAAAAGTGGATTCAATCAGGTATAGATATATATCTAAATAGATTACCTGGCTTAAAGATAATAGAAATCAAAGATAGTACCCAAAAAAAAGAAGGAATTGCAATTAAAGAAATTTTAAATAAAAATGAAATACTAATAACTCTCAATGAAAATGGTCAATCTTTTACATCAAAGGAGTTAGCTATAAAACTGCAAAAAAGCCAGCATCAAAATATTACTTTTGCTATTGGAGGTGCCACTGGTCTTAGCCCAGCGATTAATAGCGCTGCCTCCTGGAAATTAAGCCTCTCTCAATTAACTTTTCCACACGAAATAGCACGCCTTCTTCTAGTAGAACAACTTTATCGCGCAAGAACCATTGCTCAAGGAGGGCCGTATCACAAAGAATAATTAACAGACTCAAATCATCACCTATAGTAGTACGTATGAACTAGTATAGGTGATGATTTGAGTCTGTTAATGGATTTAGCAACCTCGCACTTCTCGTCGAATGAAAAGAAATCAAGAATATTAATTCCGTTGGCGGGAGAAACGATTTCAGCAGGTTTCCCTTCCCCAGCAGAAGATTACATAGAGCTAGGTATCGACCTGAATAAACACTTAATAAAAAATCCAATCAGCACCTTCTTTCTGCGTGTAAGTGGTAATTCAATGACTAATGCAGGAATCTATAATAACGATTTATTGATAATAGATCGCAGTATAAATCCAGTTCCCGGACATATTGTAGTTGCAATCCTGGACGGAGAATTTACATTAAAAAGACTTGTAAAAGATAGAGATGATTATTATCTAAAAGCAGATAAGGAAAATTATCCATCAATAAATTTAAACAACTATATAGATATAGAAATCTGGGGAGTCGCAATATATTCAATCCACAATTTAAAAAAACTAAATACATAATTATGTCTCGTGCAATAGTACAAATTGATGGGAATAATTTCTATGCATCATGCGAACAATTAATTAATCCTTCGCTAAAAAGAAAAGGTTTAGTTGTCCTTTCAAATAATGATGGATGCATAATCGCTCGAAATTCAGAAGCGAGGAAGATGGGTATTGCGATGGGACAGCCTTATTTCAAATTAAAAGAAAAATTAAATAAGCTAAATATAAATGTAAAAAGTTCAAATTATGAACTTTATGGAGATATTAGTAATCGATTAATGCTTATACTAAGACAATATTGTGAGGAACTAGAGATCTACTCCATAGACGAAGCATTTGCCACTTTAAAGCGTCCAAGGAATAAACAATTAAGCAAATGGGGAAAAGAATTAAGATCTATAGTTTATCAAAATATAGGGATACCAATAACAATCGGTATTGGTGATACAAAAGTCCAGGCAAAGATTGCAAATCATATAGCAAAAGAAAGAGGAGATAGTTCAGGTATATTTGATATCGGGATAATTGAAAATAAAGATGATTATCTAAATCGAATTAGAATAGATAATGTTTGGGGTTTAGGTAAAAAAATGTCAGCCTGGTTAAAAAATAAAGGTATAAGCAATGCTAGAGAATTTAGAGACATGTCAAGCAAAGAAGTTAAAAACAAATATGGTATAGTTGGCCTACGCTTACAAAATGAATTAAAAGGAAAATCCTGTATAAATTTCAAAGCAAAACCATCAGATCGAAAAGAGCTTTGTGTCAGCAGAAGTTTTGCCTATCCAATAGATAGTTTAGAAGAATTACAACAAGCTATAAGTAAATATGCCATAATCGCAAGTAATAAACTCAGACAAAACAATCAATTTGCTTCATCTATTACAGTTTTTACTGCAACGAATAGATATTCTAATGACTTTTTCAGAAGTGAAGCAACGGCAAGATTAGAGATACCAAACGATAACACAAGTATTATGCTTAAAACAAGCCAAGAATTATCAAAAAGAATCTATAAACCATATAGAAAGTTAATAAAAGCAGGTGTTATCCTCCACAAGCTTCAAAGTAATAAATATGAACAAAAAATACTATTCAAAGAAGAACATATGCAAAAGAAATCTAATTTAGAGAACTTAAATAAGGTAATAGATGGTATTAACAATAAGCATGGAAGATGGACGATAAGCTGGGGAACATCAATCTTGGAAAATGACTCTATTACACGACGTGAAAAACTTTCACACTTAAAGACAACAAAAATAGAAAACATACCAACAATTCTAGCCAATTAATTAATAACTTATTTAAATAGTTAAGTGCAGAGAAATAGAAATTAAAATTATCAATGATAAAATAATAAATACAAACCAATAGAAGGAAAAAAATAATGGATTTTCTAATGTATTTAGATAAAATAGAAAAAGAGATTATAATTTTGATTGAAAAAGCTGGATATTCAACAGAAGAAAATACATCTCTATGCTTACAAGGTAATGACTACGTAGGTTTTTTTAAGAAAAGACAAAAAAAAGTTATTATATGCACAAACAATGCAATAAAAAGAGAAGGTTATAAGAATTTAAGCAGAAATGATAAAGAAAGCTTTGAAAGAACTGCAATACATATAAAAAAAGCAATAAGACACGAAGCAGTTCATGTTGCACAAGATTGCAATAATGGAAAACCATTAGAAATGAAAAAAAACCTAACTATGAATAAAGCAAAGATTCATGCATTGAAAGGCTCTTCAATGATATCTGGAGAGAACGAGAAAGAAATACAGGCATATATATTAGAAGACAAACCAAAAATGATTAGAAAAGAATTAAAAAAATATTGCATATAGATTTTCAACAAGATCAATTATCTCTAAGTAATTGAATAGCCTTTAACTTATTACTATAAATCAAAAGCATTCCATCTTGAGGACAACTCAAACCAATATAAGTCTTAATTGCCACAGAATTAACAAGCGCGGTGCCACATGTTTCTAATATAAGAATAGGTAAAGTAAATCGAGTGCCTTGCATATTCTGAAGATCAAGCGCTTGACGAACAGCTGATTGAGCTTTAGAGATACCAATTTTATTAACAAAATCAGGCCATAAGTGATTTGATAAAGAACAATCCTCAAAATTAAAAAATGAAGAGTTTTTCATTGAACTTAAATATAAAATTATTTAGAGCATCGCTGCTGATCTAAATGTAATATATGTTTTCTCTCAGCATAATAAAGTTGCTGAAAGTTAATAGCATCATTATTTAACTCTTCGAACATACTAATAACTCTTTGTTCCATATCATAGGAATTAGTAGGCTCAGCTTTATCTTGAATAACAAGAGAGGCAATACAGTTTTCCAGTGTTTCTAATCTTTGAGAACTCCAAGCTTCAATAAGATGCCTACAGCGCTTTAAAGATTTTTGTTTTTCAAGTACAGCTAAGGTACCGCGAATTGCCAACTCAGGTTCAGATAATGTAGCGAGACGAAGCTCACTAGCCTCAAGCAAAGGGGTAAGCTTAGGTAAGTATTCATTATTATTAATCATGAGATTATTTAGAAGATTTTGAGATAAGTCAATATCAGCCAAAATATTATTTACATCATCACCACGATTAATTTTCTCTATAGTTTCATATCCATAAATATCTTCCTCTATATTACAAATTGAAGACCAAATCGCTCGATAATAATTGATAGCAAAGTCATCTAAGTCTCTCAAACGAAGTTCTTTGCGTATAAAACATCTATAATTTGGACAATGAATATAAATAAATAGAATATCTGCTTCACTTCTCTCTCTAAGAGTTACATCTTGGGGCTTTTCATGTCTTTTAGATCGACCATGCCATCTATGGCCAGTAATTTGAGTCCGTAAGTCTTCCTCAAGTTGAAGAGCAAATCTACCTTGGCCACCACTTAGGCGCTGTGCAACTTTCTGAAGATAATGAGTTCTTATTGCCGTTTGTGGTAACTTGCCAAGCAGACTTACTAAATCACTAACAGCCAACTGAAATTGATCTGACTTGCTTAAATCCTTATCCTTCAATGTTTGATCAATCTGCCAATCCATCCAAAGAGGAGATTTAGTAACTAGTGCTTCGTATTCGGATGAGGAATTATCCTTGAGGAATTCATCTGGATCTTTACCGGATGGTAATTGAAGAATTCTTAAGTCTAATTGGCCCTGAATTGCAAGATTTTCAACCTCACTAATCGCACGATTAGCAGCCCGAATACCAGCATTATCAGAATCAAAGTTTAAAAGAATCCTCTTGCTATCAGTAGAACGGGATAAAAGAGTTATTTGGTTGCGACTCAATGCGGTACCTAAAGATGCAACAACATTTGTGATTCCAGCGTCATGAAGTGCCAAAACATCAAAATATCCTTCTACTACAACTGCATAATCTTTTTTTCTAATTGAGTTCGCTGATTTATCTAAACCATAAAGATTCTTTCCCTTTTCAAAAATTTCAGTCTCAGGTGAATTTAAATATTTTGGCTCAGACCCATCAAGACTTCTTCCTCCAAAACCAATGACCCTTTTTTGCCTATCATGAATGGGAACAATAATACGATTACGAAACCTATCATAGAAACCATTTCCACCTTTACGAGGAACAATAAGTCCTGCCGATTCAAGTATTTCAACCTTTACATTTTCAACATTTACAAAATATTGAAGAAGTGAATCCCAATTATCTGGTGCATATCCAAGTTCAAAGTTAATTAAAGTACCATCACTTAAATGACGTTTATTCTTTAAATAATTAAGGGCATAAGAGCCACCTTGAGAATTTAATTGATTTTGAAACCATCCTGTAGCTAATTTCAAAACACGATATAAGGTCTCATTCCGGGAAAGCTGCTGCTTAAGTCTTTCTTGTTGTGGACCTTCAACTGTATCAACTTGAACTTGATATTTTTTTGCGAGATCTAGAACAACATCACTGAAACTTTGACGCTGAAACTCCATTAAAAATTTAATGGCGTTTCCTCCGGCTCCACATGAAAAACAATAATAAAATTGTTTGCCAGGGATTACTGACATTGAAGGCTTGCTATCATCGTGAAAAGGGCATATTCCGACATATTCTTTTCCTTTTTTCTTTAAGACGACGTGTTCACCAACAACATCAACTATGTCTAAACGCTCTTTAACAGATTCAATTGTTCTTGGATGTAGTCGAACTGAAGTCATATGATAATTTTAATTGATAATGAAATATTTAGTTATGAGTTTTAGAAATTGAGAAAAAATAAAATTTTTGAAGATTTAAAAAAACATAGGAATTTAAAAGGAATCAAATTTTTAATTGGAAGTGGATTAGCGTTTAGCCTTATGAGTGCCTGCGTAAAGGGAATAGGAGAAAGGATACCGGTTGCAGAATTAGTTTTTGCAAGAGCAACAATAAGTATAATAATTACAGGAATTTTATTATTTAAAAACCAAATTAATCCTTTAGGTCACCAAAGAAAATTATTATTATTAAGGGGCTTTCTTGGAACAGGTGCTTTATTTTGTATCTTTAAAGCTTTAACGACACTACCAATTGCAACAGCAACTGTAATACAATATATTTATCCAACATTTACTGTGATTTGTGCATATTTTATTTTAAAGGAAACTGTCTTAAAAAGAATTATTTACTCTATACTTATTGGATGGATAGGAATAATATTAGTCGCACAACCAGAATGGGGAATATATGACAATAGACTAGAAACAATAATTTCTTTATCAATCGCAATACTAGGAGCCTTCCTTACATCACTAGCTTATATATGTGTAAGAAAATTATCCTCCAAAGAAGATCCACTAGTAATTATTTTTTACTTCCCTTTGGTATCCATTCCACTTTCAATACCATTTTTAATGAATGAGTTTGTTCTACCAAATCCAATTGATTGGATATTGATCTTAGGTATAGGTTTATTTACACAAATTGGTCAGATTTGCATAACTGAAGGTTTAAGACTTATGCCCGCCGGACTTGCAACATCATTAAATTATTCGCAAGTTATCTTCGCTAGTTTTTGGGGTATTTTATTTTTCCAAGAAGAAATAACAAGTACAATCTATATAGGTGGTTTTTGCGTACTTATATCTACTATTATTAGCATGAGTGCTTTAAAAAGTTCACAGGTTTAAATTTCAATATGAATAAGAACTCTGCAATTTTATCTATCCTTCTTTTTTGTACTGGATCAACAGCGATTTTCGCAGATGAATATCAAAGGGGCTTTTCAACTAGTAGAACGTGTACGAGAAATGAATACAGAGAAGAATACATACCTGGCACCAGAAACGATCCTGGTTACGTAAAAAAATGGGAAGAGACAGTAGAGGTCCCCTGCCCAGGGAGTGCAACAACAAATGATAAAAAAGAATTTGATACAAATAATTGTTCTGAGGGAACCATAGCTGGTGGGATTTTGGGTGGTGGCTTGGCAACCGCAATATCAAGGGGGAAGGATCGCTGGTGGGCCATCCCTGCCGGAGTTGTGGGGGGGTCAATGGTTGGTTGCCAAATAGATGGTGGTTAAAGATATTTCTTGTTTATTATTTATTTTTTGGCAAAATAATTTATATAAATTCATAAATAATGATTAGCTGGTTAAAAGGTCAAATAATTAAAAACTGGCAAATAACATCCAAAAAAGGGGTTGTTATAGATGTGGGTGGTGTTGGTTACGAAGTTCAATTATTGCCAAAGCAAATAGATAACATTATAACTTCAACAAAAAGAGAACTTTGGATTCACCAAATCAATCGTGAAGATAGTACTATTTTATATGGATTTAATGAAGATAGGCAAAGAGATTTATTTCGAGTAATTATTGGTATTAGTGGAATAGGTCCCCAAATAGGTATGTCATTACTTGAAGATCTAGAGGTTAACGAATTAGTTAATGCAATTCAAGAAAATGATCTAAAAATGTTAATCAAGTCTCCAGGAATAGGTAAGCGTACGGCAGAGAGATTAGTAGTCGAACTAAAAAATAAAGTTGACCAATTCAAAGATAATCAAGAAGTGATACCTCAAGAAAAACATAAACTTCACTCCACTCAGCTAACTAAATATTTTGAAGAAATAAAATCAATTCTAAACTCATTAGGATACATGGATGATGAAGTGAAAGATTCATTAGAATTAATACGGCTCAGAGAAAAAGAACAAATTTTATTACTAACTTCACTATCAGAACAAGCAAAAGCAGATCTCATGGACAAACATTTGAAAGAAATTCTTATTAAATTGAGTGAAAAGGATACTTGATAGAAGGTAAGGGGCTAAATTAGTATCTATTAAAAGGAATACTAAAAACAAAATGTCACTGGGAACAGAAGAGAAGCAAACGCTAATCAACACGCATCAAATACATCCAACTGATACAGGTTCAGCAGAAGTGCAGGTTGCCATGCTCACTACAAGAATTTCAAAATTAAGCAAACATCTTCAGGGTAATATTCATGATTTTTCATCAAGGCAAGGTTTGCTTAAAATGATTGGACAGCGCAAAAGACTTTTAGGATATGTAAGAAGTAAAAGTGAAAAAAGGTATACAGAGCTAATAGAAAAATTAGCTATCAGAGGATAATGGATTTAATTACATTGATAAAAGCTGATGAAAGGAGCAAAAAAAAACAAAAAATCACAATCTAAAGAAGTAAAAATAGGTTTATCAACTAGCGATTCGACGCCAAAAATCGAAGCAATAAATTCATCCAAAAATAAAAGCGAAAAATCAGGCATACCAAAATATGTAGCGAATAGAATGGCAAGAAGAATAGCTTTTACCACAGGTATTCCAACCATAAGTGGCATGGGAGTATTTATTGGAAGTTATTTTTTAATAAGCAAAGGTATTGCTGATATATCTCCAACACTCACTCTAGTCAGTTCAGCAATATGTTTTCTTATTGGCTTATTAGGATTAAGTTATGGAATACTTTCAGCGAGTTGGGATTTCAACCCAGGTAGTTTTCTTGGTTTTGAAAATATAAAGCCAAACATAAAAAGAATGAAAGATGCATTCAAAACTAATCAAAAAGATATTACTAGTTAAAAATAAAATTTAAATTACAAGACTTTTACTAGGTCTCGCAATAAAGGAATTCTTTGATAAAGAATCTAAAGCCAAGTCAGTATCTTTTACACAAAATTGATCGCCTAACCTTACATACCTAGTATAATCATTCCCTTTAAGACAGGCTACAACTGGGATACGAACGCCTAATTCATTTCTAGCAGGTCTGTTTTTTGAAAGACATTCTCTTAATTTATGCTGAACATTGATATCAATAGCTTGTTCAGGATGAAGATCAATCAAGAGAAATCTTAAATCATCGATTGCACGACAATCATCAATAAGCAATTGAACAGTTTCGTCTCTCCTATCTACGCTGCCCCATATCAATAATCTAGTTTCAACCATTAAATGATCAGAAAGTCTTTCATAACTTTTGGGAAAGATAACCGCTTCACAGGAACCAGTTAAATCCTCTAGTTGAATAATCGCCATCCTGTCACCTTTTCTAGTTGTGACTTCTCTCATTTCTGGAATCATTGCAATAACACTAACCTTTGACTTGTCCTTCTGATCTTCTAAAGAACCAAGGCTGATAGGAGCAATCAATTTTGCAGGTTCTGAAAGTTGCTTCAAAGGATGATCCGATAAATAGAAGCCAACATGCTCTTTTTCTAATTTAAGTTTGTCTGAAGGAGGATACTCATTAACTGGTATCGCCTTTGGAACGGATGAATAATCATCAGTCGATGATGATTCATTATCTATGGAAGAGGAAAGATCAAAGAGATTCCCTTGGCCGCTAGTTCTATCTTTTGCCCTAGAAGAAGCCCATTCTATAGTTAAATCTAGATCAGCAATAAGCTGAGCGCGATTTGCATTTTTTTCAAGACAATCAAGAGAACCAGAATGTATTAAAGCCTCAAGTCCTCTTCGGTTAACGGCACTGAGTGAAATTCGATCGCAGAATTGTGCTAAAGATGTAAATTCTCCATCTTCATCTCTAGAGGCAATAATTTTTCTAATTGCACCATCACCTAAATTTTTGACTGCAGAAAAACCAAAAAGAATTGAATTATCTTTGGGAGTAAAATCAACACCAGAAGTATTTATATTTGGAGGCATTACGTTTATGCCCATTGAATTACAATTAGAAATATATCTTTGAACCTTGTCAGCCGAGCCAGCATTAACTGTAAGCAATGCCGCCATATAAGCGACAGGGTAATGTGCTTTTAAATAAGCAGTCTGATAAGTAACCGCGCCATAAGCAGTTGAATGACTTTTGTTAAAGCAATATTCAGCAAATAAAACCATTTGATCAAATAACTGTTCGGCAATAATCGCTGAAACGCCATTATCAACAGCTCCGTCAACAAAGATGGTTCTATGTCGCTGCATTTCAGAAACTTTTTTCTTACCCATTGCCCTTCTTAATAAATCTGCTTGACCAAGCGAATATCCAGCTAAATCCTGCGCGATCTTCATGATCTGCTCTTGATAAACCATGATTCCATAAGTCTCACTTAAAATAGGTTCAAGTGACTGATGTTGAAAATCAATACTCTCCTTACCATGTTTTCTATTTATAAATTTAGGAATTAATCCTGCATCAAGAGGACCTGGACGATAAAGGGCAAGAATTGAAGAAATATCCTCAAGAGATGACGGTTTTAGATCTTTTACTATTTGTCTCATCCCACTAGATTCAAGCTGAAAAATCCCTTCTAAATCACCCCTTGAAAGTAATTCAAATGTTTTTTCATCTGTAAAAGGCAAAGAATCAGGATCTAATCTCTTTCCAATTGATTTCTCAACTAAATTAATTGTCTTTTCGATCATTGTAAGATTTCTAAGTCCTAAAAAGTCCATCTTCAAAAGACCAAGAGATTCAATATCTTCCATAAAATATTGAGTGATAATTTGACCATCGTTGTTTCTTTGAAGAGGAACTAAATTATCAAGTGAATTAGCAGCAATAACAACACCAGCGGCATGCACGCCAAAAGTCTTATTAGTCCCCTCTATCCTCATTGCCATATCAACCCATTTCTTTATTTTTGAATCATTATTGTATTTTTCATAGAAATCCTTATTTGGTGATTCTTTTGAAATCATAGATGACAATTTTGCAGGCTTACCTCTAACAACTGGAATTAATTTCGCCAACCGATCTGCCTCTCCATAGGGAATATCAAGTACACGAGCAACATCTTTCAATACAGCCTTAGAGGTCATTCTGTTAAATGTAATTATCTGTGCAACTTTATCTTCACCATACTTTTTAGTTACATAATCTATAACTTCGCCACGTCTTTCAATACAAAAATCAGTATCAATATCAGGCATTGACTTTCTCTCAGGATTCAGAAATCTTTCAAATAACAAACCATTTTCTACTGGGTCAATATTAGTTATATGAAGGGAAAAAGCTACTAAAGAGCCTGCGGCTGAGCCCCTACCTGGGCCTACAGGAATATTTTGCTCTCTTGCAAATCTTATATAATCCCATACAACAAGAAAATATGTAGGGAACCCCATTTGTTCTATTACTTTCAACTCATAATCAAGCCTTTCTTTATATGCGATTGGAAAATTTTCAAAATTAGTAATATCTAAAATTTCTTTCAACCCATTAATAGTTATCTCTTTAAGATATTCAATTGGTTTATATCCATTAGGTATAGGAAAATTTGGCATCTTATAAGTCCCTAATATCGTATATTCTTCAACCTTGTTTGATAGTTTAACTGTATTTTCTATTGCACTATTTATGACATGATTTTCTAAATGATCTGTAAATAAACCTCTCATTTCCTCCTCAGATTTAATATATTCAGTACCTGTATATCTCAATCTTTTGTGATCACTTATTAATTTTCCAGTCAAAACACAAATCAATGCATCATGTGCTTCAATATCATTCTTTGATACATAATGTGCATCATTGGTAGCAATAATTTTGATATCAAGTTCTTCAGATATTTTTACTATTTCACTATTAACAATTCTATCCTCAATTGATCCATGGTCTTGAATTTCAAGATAAAAATCATCACCCAAAACTTCTTTATACCAAGCTGCTACTTCTCTAGCAACATCATTTCTTCCTTTTAAAATCGCTTGAGGAATTTCACCACCTAAACAAGCTGTTGAACAAATCAATCCCTCGCTATATTTTTTAAATAAAGACTTATCTATACATGGTCTTGAAAATATCCCTCTTCCCCTCACACCGTTTAAATGACTTAAAGTGGTTAATTTTACGAGATTTTCATAACCAATTTGGGTTTTCGCTACGACAACAAGATGATATCTTTTTTCTTTTTTGGGCTGAGGGTCATCAATTGAACCATTGATAACATACATCTCATTCCCAATAATTGGCTTTATATTCGCTGCCTTACATAACTTCAATAATTCAATCGCGCCATACATTACTCCATGATCAGTCAGGGCTAGAGCTGGCATTCCCAATTCCTTTGCCCTTTGAACCATTAAAGGTAGTTGACTGGCTCCATCAAGAAGGCTGTAGTCACTATGATTATGAATAGGAACAAAAGCCATAATATCGAGCGGAGCTACGCTGCATATAGTGTAGCGATAATTATATTCTCCACATGAAGTGGTTCAAACTTTATAACGTGAAATCTGTTTTAGGCCTATTCTTATAAACCTCAGCAGCTTTCTCAAATTGATTAGCTACTTGAAGAAGTTTCCCTTCTTCAAAAACATTTCCTATTAGCTGTAAGCCTATTGGCAAACCGGATTTATCAAAACCACATGGCAGGCTGATTGCAGGCAATCCAGCTAAATTTGCAGGAATCGTTAATAAATCCGATAGATACATCGCCATTGGATTATCAATATTATCTCCAGAACCGAAAGCAGTAGTAGGCGCAGTTGGAGCCAACAAAACATCTACTTTTTTAAAAGCATCATCAAAGTCTCTACGTATCAATGTTCGAACTTGCTGGGCCTTCTTATAGTAAGCATCAACATAACCAGCGGATAAGGCATAGGTTCCAATAAGAATTCTTCGTTTAACTTCACTTCCAAAACCAAGTGCTCGACTCTTGGAGGTCATTTCTATAAGAGATTGTTCATCTCCAGAGCGAAATCCATATTTGACACCGTCGTATCTAGCTAAATTCGCTGATGCTTCAGATGGCGCAATAACGTAATAAGTAGCAATACCATCATTGAAACGAGGACAAGAAACATTAACAATTTCTGCACCTAAGTTTTCTAGCAGCGAAGCAGAGCAAATAACAGATTCTTTAACATCAGTGGCTAAACCTTCATGATCAAAGCAATTTTCAATTAAACCTATTTTCATCCCCTTAATTGATTTAGAAAGGGTCTCTAAGTAATTGGGAACAGGAATATCAACTGTAGTTGAATCAAACTCATCTTTACCTGATATAACCTGCAAAATTTCAGCTGCATCAGAAACATTATTCGCAAATGGACCCACCTGATCTAAAGAACTAGCAAAAGCTATTAACCCCCATCGACTTACTCGACCATAAGTTGGCTTCATGCCAACAACGCCACAAAAAGAAGCTGGTTGTCGGATTGAGCCCCCAGTATCAGAACCCAGAGATCCGTAACATAATCCGGCAGCAACAGAAGCTGCACTGCCACCAGAGCTGCCTCCAGGAACTTTTGATATGTTCCATGGATTCAAAGTAGGACCAAATGCAGAGGTTTCTGTAGAGCTCCCCATTGCAAACTCATCCATATTTGTCTTGCCAATCATTATTGCTCCTGCGTTCAAAAGCCTTTTAGTAACTGTTGACTCGTATGGAGGGACAAAATTATCCAAAATCTTGCTTGCGCAAGTGGTCTTAATTCCTTTTGTACAAAGGTTGTCTTTTATACCAATGGGTATTCCTGACAAAGGCGGTAAATTATCGCCAGCAGCTATTTTTTTATCGATATGTTCAGCATTGCTTAATGCCTTATCAGAATTAACAGTTAGAAAAGAATTTAGAGTTGGATCTAATTCCTTTATTCGATTTATTTTTTCTTGAACAAGCTCTTTGGAAGAGACTTCACCACTTTTCAATTTCTGGCGTAAGTCTGCAAAAGTCATTATTAATTATAAAAAAAATATTTTTAAGCTTATGACGTAAGAGGCTCGTTGCGGCGACACCTAATTAAACTATGATTTATTTTCTTAGGGGACTCTGCAGAAAGATCTTCTACAAATCCATTTAATCTGACTTTCAAACTACGACGAGTGAGAAATGGACCAAACCAATAAGTTACCTCAGGTTGAATTGTCTCAACCTTGGCCCACCAGGCCAAGCCAAAACTATTTCCTAAGCTTCGAAGAGCCCTAATGGGACCCATAAGTAGAGTGCGTTTGACCTACTTTACTTTCTGAACATATATTTATCAAAAAAAACCTAATTTTTATGTTCAGTTGATGATGAAACATTTGTTTCTTGCGAAAAATTTATGTGACGATGAAATTTTCCAAAATAATTTTAATTTTTTATTTTTATTTTGAATTTTGATAATCTATATATATTATATAAAAAATATACATAGTGATTTAGCTTAATCAATAAAAGAGTTGTTCTGAAAATCAGATAAAACTTGAGGTTTCAATAAACGAGGGGATGGAGCTTGGCCAGAGATTGAGCTCATCCATCTACCTCTAGCAACTTCATATAAAAAAATAGAGGTAGCTACTGAGGCATTAAGACTGGTAGTAACACCTTTAAGAGGAATCCTAACCAACTGATCACATAACCTTCTTGTTATTAAAGAAATACCCTTGTTTTCAGAGCCTACAACAACAACTAAAGGGCCTTGAAATTTGATTTCAGATAAAGTTAAAGACCCTTCTTCTGCTAAGCCAATAATGGTATAACCTTTATCTTTTAATTTTTCCAGAGATCTATTTAAATTCACTACCCTTGCGACAGGCAAATGTTCTAGGGCTCCGGCAGCAACTTTTGCAACTGAACCTGTCAATCCTGCACTTCGTCTTTGAGGCAATATCAAACCTTGTGCGCCCAAAGCTTCTGCAGATCGAATAATTGCTCCAAGATTCTGAGGATCTGTTAGTCCATCCAGAGCAAGAAGAAGAGAAGAGTCCCCAAATGGCTTACAAGCCTCTATTAAATTATTCAAATCAAGTGTTTTAGAAGCAGCAATTTGTAAAACAATTCCTTGATGAACTGCTCCGTTTGTGATTTGACCTAGCCTTGACCAAGAAACCTCCTCAACCAAAACTCCAGAAGACTTTGAATCTTTGAGCATTTGATAAAACTTGGGTGAACTTCGCAATTCAGAAGTACACCAAATCCTATGAATAGCTCTGCCACCCAAAAGAGCGGACTCTGTAGAGTGACGTCCCCAAATCAAATCATCACTAATAGTTTTTGTGAATGATTCCGAATATGAAATAGGTTCTTTATTACCCCCTCGTCTTATTTCATTTTTAGTTGTCCATGTATTCGAACGTCTATAAGGACGAGTTGAAGGTTTCCTTTCAACACTTTTATGATCTCTATAATTAGATTCTAAACCTTCATTATTTCTTGCTCTTTTATTAGATTGATTATCGATTGAATACTTATTCGTTTGAGCTGATGAAGAACTAGCAATAAAATTATTAGAATTCCTTTTTTCCTTAAATTTAGAATTTTTGGAATCATTGTCAGGGCGATAATTATTACTACTTCGTTTATTAACTGAAGAGTTTTTGGAATTCCTTGTGTCTTTATTGAAACGATAGCTCATTTTTTAAAAACTATTTGCTAGTTAATAGGTCGATCCAGAAGATCGAATAAATCGGCAAGTCTTTTAGGATTTTTCAAGAAGAGCCATCCAACAATAGTCTCAAAACCCGTAGCGATAGCATATGTGGCTGCATCTATATTTTTAGGACCCCTACCAGCTTTATTCCTACCTCTTCGAAGAAAATCCTTTTCTAGATCAGTGAGGTAAGGTTCTATTTTACTAATTGCTCTGGCTTGACTAGAGGCATTGACCTCTTTAACTACAGCATTGTGCAAATCCTTCGAACGCATAGGACTACTGCAGTAACGTAATCTTTGATGCATTTCCCAAACCGCATCTCCCAACCAAGCCAATTGCAAGGGACCTAAACCATCTGGTGAAATGGTTGATTTATAAGAGCGAATCCAATCAGTCAAGCAGTTAATTTACTAATAGCAGTATTTAAATCTGGCGCAAGATGAAGGAATTCCTCAAGACGTACTAATTTAATAGTTTGAACAACTCTTGGATTTCCAACTACCCTAAATTCTCTCTTTGACTCATTACATTTTTTGGCGGCCTGAACCATTGCGCCTAAACCAGTTGAATCAATGAAATCAATATTACTTAAATCAATAACTACTGATAGTTGATTTGAATCTAAAACTTCATTGATAAATGTAGTGAATTGCTTCTCGGAATAAGCATCGAGTTGCCCGGTAAAATTTAAAACCAAACAACCATCTTGGTGGTTAAATCCACCTCTAAGAGAAACAGTAAGTCGTTGTAATTCGGCTATGGGATCAATCCCCTATTACTTCATGTTGGAAGTGTAGTGATAGAAACCAAATTAATCCACGATTGTTCGTCGTTCTTCTATTAAGGTTACGAAATGATTAAAATGATAATCTGCGTCATGAGGACCAGGACTTGCTTCGGGATGATATTGAACACCAAAGAAAGGTCTGTCAATTACTGAAATAGCAGCAACAGTTTGATCATTGAGATTGAAACGGGTAATTTTTATCTTTTCAGCATCCAAAGATTCAGGATCTAAAGCAAAACCATGATTCTGGCTAGTAATTTCTACACTTCCATTCAATCCACATGGATGGTTTAAACCTCTGTGTCCATATGAGAGTTTAAAAGTTTTTCCGCCAAGAGCCAATCCAAGAATTTGATGACCCAAACAAATTCCAAAAATGGGTAATTTATTATGTTCAATTAATTCATTGGTGAGCTTTATACCACTCTCGACTGTGGAGGGATCTCCAGGACCATTGGAAAGAAAAACCCCCTCCGGAGATAAATCTAAAACTTCTGCAATTGAAGCATTAGCAGGTAAAACAGTAACTTCACATCCATGAGCGACTAATCGATCCAAAATCGATTGCTTTATTCCAAAATCTATAGCGACAACATTATATGGATTTGATCTTAAATTTTTTATTCTTTTATCAAAAGAGACAGGACAAGCTTTATTTGCTTTATAAGCATTCCTAGTAGTTACTTTGTCGACAAGATTCAATCCATTCATTGATGGTGATTTGTTTAAGATAGAAAACAATTCAGCTATCGAATAGCTTGGCTCTGAAGAAATTATTCCATTTAAAGTTCCGGATTCTCTGAGATGCCTAACTAGTGCTCTTGTATCTATTCCTTTAATTCCAATAACATTTTCATTTCTTAGCCAATCTTCAAAAACAGTATTATGTCTCCAATTACTTGAAGTTATAGATATTTGTCTAGCTATAACCCCTTTAACGGATGGATTAGGTGATTCATTATCCTCATTATTAATTCCAGTATTTCCAATCTCTGGATAGGTAAAAGTTATTAGCTGTCCATAATAGCTTGGGTCAGTAATAACCTCTTGGTAGCCAGTCATGCCAGTATTAAATACAACTTCTCCAGATATTGTGCCCAATGCACCAAAAGAAATTCCTTCAAAATATGTTCCATCCTCTAATAGCAATATCGCAGAACTTTCAGAGTTGAAAAACATAATAAAAGAGTTTGATCAGGAGAGAATTATTAGATAGATAAAAAATCACTTAACTGCTCAAAAAGCAGCCATGGCTTATCTGAACTCAAACAATCTAAAGATCTTTGCACTCCTAAAGATAAATTATCTTCAACACCTGAAACCCACAACACCAAAGCCGTATTTAGAGCAACGACTTCTTTGTGGTGCTTATCTCCCTTACCCTTGAGTAAAGATTTTAAAATTTGAGAATTAGTTTCTAAGTCATCCCCTTTTAGAGATTGATTAGATATTTCAGTAAGTCCAAGCTCAGTAGGAAGTATATCTTTACACTTTATTGAATTATTATCAAGGAATCGAAATTGATTAACACCCTCTAATGAAGCCTCATCTAAACCTCCGGCTCCATGAACAACCACAGCTCTTTTAAGACCCATCCCCTTCAAAGCAATTGACATTGGATCAAGCAAATTAGATTTTGCAACACCTAATACTTGAGACTTTGGCCTAAGTGGATTAACTAATGGTCCCAGCAAATTAAAAATAGTTCTTATTCCAAGTTTTTTTCTTAGTGGGGCTAGATTAATTAAAGAAGGATGCCAAGAAGGAGCAAAAAGGAAAGTAATCCCATATTTATTTAATGCTCCAATAACTTTTTCTGAAGATGCATTTAACGGTAAACCTAATTTTTCTAATACATCTGCAGAACCAACCTTGCCACTTGCACTTCGATTTCCATGTTTAGCAATTTTCACGCCTAATGCTGCTGAGACGAAGGCAACTGCAGTAGAAATATTAAATGTATTTGCTCCATCTCCTCCAGTCCCACAAGTATCAACCAAGTTAAAAGATTGGAAATCTGAAGGAACTTTTGAAGCATCCTGAAGTATTCGAGCCATTACTGAGAGTTCTTCACCAGAAATCCCCTTAGCTCTAAATGCAGCCAAGAAAGCTCCAGTAAGCAAGGGTTCAATATCATTTCTCAACCAAGCATTCATTAAAAATTTAGATTGTTCTTCATCTAAATCATTGCCAGAAAGAAGTAATTCAAGAATTACAGAAAAAGTTAATGGATTAGATAAAGTCATATATCAAAGGAAGTCTGATTGAGCATTAAAGACTAAATATTTTTTTTAACTTAGTCAAAAATATATCAACTATTAAGGTATTTAATAAAAAATAATTTCAATATGTCTAAGGTTGAGTGGAATCAGAAGTATCAAAACCAGACCCGACGTTATCCGTATTCGAAAAGCCATTAGGTCGAAACCCCTCTGACCATAACTTTCTAGTTTCTTCTTCAAGTGAATTACGATTTATATTCCATTTTTTTAAAATTTTTTCCATATCTGAATTAAGATCTTCTGCACCTCTAAAATCTTTATAACGAATAAGCAATCTGGCTAGTTCCACAAAATCGATATTAGAAGGAGCTTCTACGCCGCATAAACGATCAAGATTTTCGCGATCAGTTGAATACAACGGATGATTTTGAGGTTCATTCATAAATCCTTTAAATTAGTTTTACTCACATCTATAGGCTTATATTGCCTAGGTTAATGAGCATATCAATAAAATAATGGCTGAATTAAGACTAGATCTAATAAAAAACCACCTAAGACCACATAAGAAAGAGCTATTAATAGGTGGAATTTGCCTGATTTTGGTAAACATATTAAGTGTTGCTATTCCTATGGAAGTTAGAGATATCGTCGATGATCTAAAAGAAGGTTTTACATTTTCATATGTCCTAAACAAGTCAATATGGCTAGTCCTTTTAGCCACTTTAATGGGAGGAGTAAGACTAATCTCTAGGCAACTAGTCTTTGGAGTTGGCAGACAAGTAGAAGTTTCATTGAGACAGAAATTATTTGATCACATGCTTGGGCAAGATCCAGGATGGGTTCAGACCATAGGAACTGGAGAAGTCATAACTAGGGCTACAAGTGATTTAGAAAATATCAGAAGATTGTTAGGTTTTACTATTCTTAGTCTTACTAATACTTTGCTGGCATATACCTTTACTATTCCAGCAATGCTGGCAATCGACCCTCTTCTAACATTCTTTGCGATATCTATTTACCCTGTCTTGCTAGGAACTGTAGGTCTGTTTGGGGGACGAATGGTTAAACAAAGAAAAAAGCAGCAAGAAGCTTTATCTTTATTGAGTGAATTAATACAAGAAGATCTATCGGGAATCAGCGCTATTAAAATATATGGACAAGAAAAAGCCGAGCAGAAAGCATTCAGAAAATTAAACATTAAGTATAGGGATTCTGCTATTAATCTTGCAAGGACTGCAAGCACCTTATTCCCATTACTTCAAGGCTTATCCTCAATATCTTTACTCCTTCTTATAGCAATAGGAAGTGGCCAACTTTCAACAGGAAGTCTTACTGTAGGAGGCCTGGTTGCATTGATTCTCTATGTTGAAAGATTAGTTTTCCCTACGGCATTATTAGGTTTTACATTGAATACATTTCAATTAGGGCAAGTAAGTTTAGAGAGAGTTGAAGAAATACTAAATCATGAACCTACAATTAAAGATAATGATAACTCAGTAAATACTGATAAAACTATTTTAGGTAAATTAGAAGCAAAAAGTCTATCAATAAGATATGAAGATTCGCAAAGAGAAATTCTTAAAGATCTATCTTTCAAAATCAATCCAGGAGAAATAGTTGCTCTCGTTGGCCCCGTAGGCTGCGGCAAAACAACATTAGCAAGAGCCTTAGGAAGAATGGTCAATATCGAACAAGGTAAATTATTTTTAGATGATTATGACGTTACAAGTCTAAAAATAGATCAACTTAGAAAAAACATCGCTTTAGTTCCTCAAGAAGGTTATCTATTTACAGAAACACTAACCGAAAATATAAGATATGGAAATCCAGAAGCGTCTATAAATAAAGTTCAAGACTCAGCCTATGAGGCACGAATGAGCGATGACATAAAGGGGTTTCCTGATGGCTTAAATACTCTTGTCGGAGAGAGAGGAATCACCTTGAGTGGAGGACAAAGACAAAGAACAGCATTGAGTAGAGCATTATTAGTAGACTCGAAAATAATAGTATTAGATGATGCTCTCGCTAGTGTTGACAACAAAACAGCCTCAGCAATACTTCAAACAATCAAAAATCAATTTAATAAAACTGTTTTATTGATTAGTCATCAACTTTCTGCAGCAGCCTCATGTGATCGAATTTTAGTAATGGATGATGGGAAAATAATACAAGAAGGAACTCATCAAAAATTAATAAATAAAAATGGGTTGTATAAAAGCATGTGGGAGAGAGAAAAAGCTAAAGAGCAAATTCAATCTGATGACTAATTATTACTTATAAAAATTTTTTAATCAAATCAATTTTGATTAGGTAAAATCAAATAATAAATTATGTTCTTTTTATTAACTTCTAAATCATGAGCTCTTTTTCAAATTATAAACTTAATTGTGATCTTGAATTTGGTGATATCTATATTCAAATTCTTGCATGGATGGGAGTGATCTTTGTAAGCTTGGCCGCAGGGCTTGCACTTATGGGATCCTCTAGACCAATATTCGCTCTTCTAGGAGTAGGATTAATCCTTGTAATAAGTCTTCCTTTCTTATTATTTGCATTTGTTACGACACTAATTAATCATATAAAAATTGAAACTTTAAATTAAAAAAATGCTTAAAAAGATATACATATATTTTTCAGAGATTGCTGATAAGCTATATTCAGAGAAAACATTTACTAAAAATAATAAAAAGGTGATTCATACAATATTAAAGAATGATCTTAAAGCAGAATTAAAAGAAAACGAAGAATCAATCCTTTTTGGATGTGGATGCTTCTGGGGCGCAGAAAAGGGTTTTTGGAGATTGCCAGGAATAATCTCAACAGCCGTAGGTTATGCCGGTGGAGAAAAGACTAACCCTACTTACAGAGAGGTATGTACTGGTCAAACAGGTCATACAGAGGTAATAAAGGTTGTGTGGAATAGAGAAATAATTGATTTAAGTGACTTATTAAAATTGTTCTGGGAATGCCATGACCCAACTCAAGGAAATAGGCAAGGAAACGATTCTGGTACCCAATACAGGTCAGCTATTTATACTTCAAATAATAATCAATTAATCAAGGTCATAGAAAGCAAAAAAAGCTATCAAGTTGAATTACAAAAACAGGGATTCGGTAAAATCACTACTGAAATTGCAAGCAATATAAAATTCTATTTCGCAGAAGAGTATCATCAACAATATTTAGCAAAACCAGGGAGTCGGCCCTATTGTTCGGCAATGCCTACCAAAGTAAAGTTTAAAGATTTTAAAGGGTCAAACTTTAAACTTAGTGAAAAGATCTGGTCTTATTACAATTGGGAAATTACCCATTGTATCCTTAGAGGTGAGAATACACCTATTCAATCTAATTAATAATGAATGATCATTTACCAGATAGAACAGTTCTTCTAATAATTTTAGCTACATTGTTATTAGTATTTTTTTTAGTATTTAGTTTTAAATCCAATAAAATTGAACAAGAAAAATCGATTCAATGGATGGATAGTAGTTATAGCAACGATATAGGTTACCCAATGGAAAAATGATTTAATCAAATGATTATAAACATAACTAAAAATGAAAAATAGAGATCAAAAAAACCATTTAGAAAAAGCTAGAATAAATATATATAATATACTAGCAATTTTAATTGTAATTATTCCAGAATTTTTCGCAGAGTTAATATATACGATTGAGGCATCACAACATAAAAACACATTACCAATTGAGGGAGACGCATGGAAAATCAATACAGAATTAATACTTTCAAAAATGAGTATTTTTGACTTAAGATTAATGGCTATGAAACTTCGTATCCATGGTTATTCATGCGATAATAGGAATGAACTAATTAGAAGAATAGAAAGAAAGTCAAAGAGAAGAATTAAATGGAAATCATTAAATAATTAAAACATATGGAAGTACTTGTGATAATTTACACTTACGGGACGTAGCGCAGCTTGGTAGCGCACCACTTTGGGGTAGTGGGGGTCGTGGGTTCAAATCCCGCCGTTCCGATAAAATTGGATTAAATCATTATTCAGAATCATTCACCAAGGATTGAATCAATTTGGTTGTACTAATCAAAACAGCCAAAAAAATAAACAGAGATAAAAAGATAATTAGGGCAAAAAACATAGGCGGTATATCAATTTCGCCGAAAGAAACTATGAATAAATCAATTACTATATTCATAAAAACAAAGACACAAATAATATAAAATAATAATAAACCATTTTTAAAAAACTACAAAGTTGATAATATAAAGACACCAAAAGCAAATCGATAAAACACAAAAATAAATGTATTATTCTTTTCTAGGAAACCAAGAAACCAATTAATTGAAGCTAATGATGAAAAGAATGATGATGTCATGCCAATTAATATAGGGATTATATCAATTAAATAGGAAGTACGATAAAGCGTGAACAACTCTACGAAACCTGATATAAAGATAGCAGGAATACCAATAAGAAAAGAAAGTCTAGCTGCTGTATGTCGTTCGATGCCAGAAAACATTGCAGAGGTCAAAGTTATTCCAGATCTTGAAACACCAGGAAAAATTGCTAGAGATTGTGAAATTCCTAATAAAATTATATCTTTAAAATTAATATCTGAAAATGATTTTTTCCTATAACCATAAACTTCAGAAAGTGCAAGTAAAAAGGACATGATAATAGAAATTATTGCGATAGAAAATAAACCTCTAAAATTAGATTCAGAGAACGTAGGCCAAAATATTTTAATAGCTAAACCAAAAATCAATATAGGTATACTCGCTATAAAAATATAAGTACCAAGTAATATATTGTCATTATTAATAATTCTACGTTCGCTAAAGATGGCAAAAAAAGAATTAGTTATTATAGAAATTTCACTACGAAAATAATAAATTACCGCAAACGCACTTCCTAATTGAAGAGAAGCTGAAATGGAAATACCAGGATCATTCCAGCCTAAAAAATGTGGAATTACTTTCAAATGAGCCGTACTACTAATTGGAAGAAACTCTGTAACACCCTGAATAATTCCTAACAAAAAAGATTGAAAGCAATTATATATAAAATGATTTGTTTCAGGCATATAAAAATCAAATTAGAAGTTTGCTAAATTTCTAGAAATATCAATTAGTATATATTTAATTACTCATATGGAAATAGATCATGGGGAAAAGAATTATTTTCTCATTAATTATTGTTGTTACATCTTTAATAAGTTTACAAGGGAAAGCCAAAGCAGATTATTGGCTTGTAATCGGTAGTTACAGGCAAGGGCCTGGAGGTAAACCACAAGTGAGCGGAATAACAAGTCCTTCATTATTTGCCATTCCAATAGGTTCAGAAAAAATGTGTATTGAAGCTGGAAAGAAAATTGAAGATGAAATCTATAAACCTGTTTGGCAGTTTGATAGCAAGTGGACATGCATCAAAAATTCAAGTAATTAATAATCGACTTCAAACTTTTAATGACCAAAAAATTCATCTCTGCACATCATGAGCACATCCATCTCCTTCATAGTCATCGCTGTTGTAATACCCATTCTTAGTTCCAAAGAAAACGGCAGACAAGACAAATGGGAATGCAACAAAGATTAAGAAGTTAGATAGATTCAAAGTATTTTGAAAAAATTTTAACAATTACAATCTACCAAAAAAATGATGATTTTGAAATCATGATTCTAAAAATAATATTAATCTATAAGATAAATTGAAAAAATCAAGCAAACTTAGAAAGTATGGGATTTACTGCAAATTCAATAATAATATAAGTAATTAAAAACCATGAAAAAATAATGAATAAATATAAACTAGGACCTTTTAGAAATGGCTGGAAATAACTATTAGAATCATCTCCCTCCAAAAAAGAACGACATTCCTTTACCTGTGAATTTGCAAGTCGATAATAATCAGAACCAGGTAATCTATTATCAATATATATTTTTCTTAAATTTTTTATAAGTGGTTCGGGATTATCAGTTGTAGAAAAAGCTAGCAATTCACCTGGTCTTAATTCAATCCTAGTGCGTTCAAGATTATTAGTAAAACCGATATTGAACAAATCACCATTTTGAATTAAATAAATATACGATGCCATTTTATAGGCTGCGAAGAGATATTAAATATAATAGGGTGCTTAAAGAAGAAATGAAATAACATTAACATAAAATAAACAAACTAGAGATATTATCAAAATGACAAATCACTCAGTCAGATAATAGCTAGAAAATATAGTTGTTAGTATAAAGATTTCTAACTCTACGATGTTGGTCAATTTCAATTGTCGTATCAGAATTAATATTAATTAATGATTGTTGTGGAACAGAAGTTTGGATCATTCGGATAAAATCAATTAAACTTTTATCTTTTAGGCCTGAACCTTTTAACCTTATCATTTCTTCTTCCTGCTGAGTTTTCCAGAGAATAGTATTATTAAATTCAGATGATTTTAAATGCCATATCTTATCAAACTTTTTCCATATTTCACTATATTTAATCAGTGATTCTTGTATAGTACTGCGATATTCCTTTTCATGACGAGTCAAGCATAAATTAAGTTTATCCTCAGAGAATTGATCAATTTCAATAATATTTGAGACCGGTTCACAACCAACAAACCATCCCTCTAAAATTAATACTTTAGGTCTGTGTTCACGCCATCCAGACCTATCTCCTTTGCCCTCTCGTAAAGACTTATCAAAAATAGGACTTTTTAAAATACCTGTTTTCAAAAAAGTGTCTAATGATATATTCAGCAAATCTATAGAATGACTACCCGGAAAACCTCTAGGAACATTCCATGGATTTCCATTTATGGCGATATCCATTTCGTTGCCAGGCAAATAAAAATCATCCAAAGAAATAACTTTAATATCTAAAGAAAATTCCCTCGCAACACTATCAATCCAAACTCCAAGTGTAGATTTACCAGAGCCAGGAAGACCTGAAAAGCCAATTATCTTTGGATAATTAATATTTTCAATATAATTTTCTAAAAAAGAAAAAAATGCATAAGATAATGACCATTTCCAATCTGATTTAGTATTTTTCTTCCAATATTGTTCAATCAAAGATTGTCTACTAAAATCAGACCATTTATTATAGAAACTTACAGGATTTATAGACAAACCTTCAAGAAATAATCTATAAGTATCAAGAGGAAAGAGAAATTGATCACTTATATCTTTAGGAAAGATGTTATTAAAATTATAATTAATATTTTTATCTAACATTATTAATAATAAATATTTTTAATAACATCCTCAACACTATTAGACCAACCTAGTGCATGAGGTGCATTCGCTAATCTAAAAGCACCCTGTTCAATTCCATTCTGTAAATACTTATTGGGACCATTCTTACCAGGTACAACTATTGAAATATCTGCATATTCGAGCAATGGAAGATCATTTTGTGAATCACCAAGTGCAATAATCTTTACATCTTTATTATCTAAATATAGTTTTAATTTATTAACGGCTTCACCTTTATGACTTTGGCTAGAAAGTAAATGGCTCATTCTATTACCTTTAAATACATGCACATTATAAGATTTACAGATAAGTTTAACTTCTTCAAAAATCTCATCAGGGGGATTTAAAAAAGGAACACTCCATTGCCTATCTAGAGCTCTTTTAATACCATGGTCAGATAAACCAGTAAGATCAAATATTTGACTTTCATTTAAATCATTCAAAGGGATCAAGTTGTAGTTAACTATTTTCGATATATTCATTAAAATAATTCTTAATTCCTTATAACTTTTGCCTAAGATTAATTCCCATTCTGACAAATTATCTTGATTACATCCATAAACTGCTGCACCATTTTCAACAATAAAAGGATCAAACAACCCATTCTCTTTTCTAAAATACCTAACTTCTGAGGCTGTTTTACTAGTGCAAGGTATTACTGGAATTGATAATTCTGCTAACGTGTCTAATGTTTTCCTCGCAGGAGAAATATCGTAATCCTCATCCATTAATGTCCCATCTAGATCCGTAACTATCCAATATTTAGAATTATTTGACATGAAACTAATCAATTATTGAAATCCACACTACTTGATAAGGATTAAGTTTAAATGATTCAGAATTTAAATATGAACCTGTAATGTTATCTAATAAACGACGATTAGAGCATAAGCCTACTAAATCAAGTTCACTTGCAAATGGAACATTTAATAATTTATCAGACATATTACAAATCACATATAACCTATCTTTGTCGGAACCTCTTTGAATGATTATACAATTAGATAAATTATTAGAGATACATTTCATACTCACCTCAGGATGAAAGGCCCCTAGTCTTGATCTGACTTTAATAATATGAGTAAGATATGAAATATTTTTACTAGCAGCAGAGTCAAAGTTCTTTAGTTGCTCAAGTAATTTGTTTGCGTCGAATTTCTCTCTATTTAAATCTCTTCTTTGTCCAGTTTTACTAAAAGTATCAATATCATTAGGCGAAGCTAATATGTTTGGAAGATAAAAGGCTGGAACGCCTTTTAAAGATAATGTGAAAACTTGGCTAAGCAAAAAACGTTCAAATTGATATTGACTAACGTCAATACCACTATGAGCCATTGCACTCCACCAACTAATATTTAATTCATAAGGTTGATCTTCTCCATTAGACATTCGTCTATGGCTAACTAATCCTCCACGTTTCTCTGATTCGACTAAGAGATTGTGGATTCTATTTTCATCCATAATCCCTTCTAATGCTCTTAGTCCAATACCATCATGAGAGGAAGTGAAATTGAGAAGAGACGTACATTTTGGTAAATGATTGAAATTAGACAACCAATTATTTAACAAATCTGTTTTACCAGTATAAATTGCCTCTAATAATAGAGGTGGAAGCGTGAAGTTATAAGCAAGATTTGCTTCATTACCATCAATTAAATAAGAAAGATTTTCTACCTCTGGTACATTAGTTTCTGTAATTAATACAGCAGAAGATTTGATAATTTTTAAACATTTATTTAATAGTTTAACAATTCTATGTACTGGTTTTAAATGTAAACAAGTTGTATTTGGTTCTTTCCAAATAAAAGCAATTGCATCTAATCGAATCCATTCTGCTCCATTGTTTACATATGTAACTAACAATTTTAGAAATTCCAAAAGGATATTTGGATTTTTCCAATCAACATCAACTTGATCAGGACCAAATGTTGTCCATACTTTTTTAAATCCTTTGTCTGTTTTTATATTAGTAAATAAAGATGAATTCCTCGGCCTAATAACATTCTCCCAAATATCAGTCCGAGGAGGAGAAACAATATATGAAGAACCAGGTTCATCTGAATTGATAAATTGGTGAACCCAGGGATGAGAAGATGAGACATGGTTCAATACAAGATCAGCCATTATTTTATGATTTATTGATAAATTTTTTAAATCATCCCAATTGCCAAAGAATTCATCAACTTTTTCATGATTAGAGACAGCAAAGCCTCCATCACTGGTAGAAGGTAAAAAAGGTAGTACATGTATGACAGAAGCAAGACCACTTAATCTGTTTTTTACGAATTCAGCTAATGTTTTCAAAGTAGATTCATCTTTCCTATAAATCGCATCAGGGTAAGTAATCAAAACAACACTTGAAGAATCCCAAATTGAATCAATTTCTGCTTCATTGCTCTGTTCGTTAACATGATATGGCTCCAGAATCTGCAACAATTGAGACCACACTGAATTGATTTCTTGTTCAGAGTGCTCAGGATAAATTTCTCTGAGAGATAATCTCAGCTCTTCTAATTTTTTATCCAACTCAGGCACTCTTAAAAAAAAAACATGCTTCACTACATCATCGTAGCTTCCACCTTGAATCTGTAGCACTTTTATTTGAATGGACTTTCAGCAAGGTTTAATTACAACTATCCATGAGTATGGACTAGCAACAGATCCAATAACTCAACTAAACAAAGACCTATTAAAACGACCCACAACAATACTTATACCGTGCCTATTTGATGAATTCAGTAGACCTGCTTTAAAACTTATAAGAGACACATTAAAAGATTTAAAGAATCTAAATCAATTAGTCATAGCCTTGGCGGCAAACAGCAAAGACGAAGTATCTCAAGCGAGGGATTTCTTCAAAGAAATGCCATTTCCAGTACATGTTCAGTGGACGAATAGTCCAAAAGTAATTGAATTACTCAAAGACCAAGAAAAGAATGGCCTAGATCTCTTAGGTGTCCCTGGAAAAGGTTGGGCAGTTTGGCAAGGAGTTGGAGTAAGTACAAAAAATTCTGAGGTGGTTGCCCTTTTTGATGCTGATATCAGAACATTTAACTCTTTTTATCCAGCAAGAATGTTGTCTCCTTTACTGGAAAAATCAAATGGAATCTCATATGTAAAAGCTTTTTACAGTCGCTTATCGCTTGAGTCAAACGCGCTTCAGGGAAGAGCTACAAGATTATTTGTTGGTCCTCTGCTTTCAAGCTTGGAACAATTAATTGGTAATGCTCCATTCCTACAATATTTACAATCATTCAGATATCCCTTGGCTGGGGAATTTGCTTTTACAAGTGACCTTGCCATGAACTTAAGAATCCCTTGCGATTGGGGATTAGAGATTGGACTATTATCCGAGGTATATAAAAATGTAAGGATATCAAGAATTGCTCAAGTAGATCTTGGAATATTTGACCATAAGCACAAAGAAATAGGTTCAAAAGCTAATGAAGGTCTACAAAAAATGTGTACTGAAATTCTATCAAGTGTTTTACGAGGATTAATGGAACATCAGGCTGAAACACTAACCAACTCGCAATTAGCTAATTTAGAAGTCTTATATAGAAGAGTGGGTGAAGATAGAGTTAAGCAATTCAGTTTGGATTCATCCGTAAATCAGTTGCCATACAGTAGGCATAAAGAAGAACTAGCAGTTCATACTTTCGGGAAACTATTAAGGCCTGCAATTAATAAATTCCTAGAATCACCTGTAAAACAACAATTACCCTGCTGGGCAAGGGTTTTAGATTGCGAAAGTAAATTACAAGATGATTTAGAAAAAGCTGGAGGATCTTAAAAAGTTTCTACAAAATAATCATAAAAAGGCCTTTATTAATAAAGATATTCCAACTAAAAAAGATACAATTTCAAAAACTACTTTAATAAATTTAGAATCTTTTATCAATGAAAAAGAAGCTCCAAAGTAACCGCCAATAATAGAACCTAAAATTAAAATGGGTATATATTTCCAAATAATACTTCCACTTAGACTTAAAGAGATTGCACCAATACCGTTCCAGAAAATTCCTACTAAAATCAGAGTGTACGCAATAGCAATGCTGAAAGATAAGTTAAATATAGTTATCATCCAAATCGTCACAAATAAACCTGTACCAGAAGAAAGATATCCATTTAGAAACCCAATAAAAAAAAGGCCAAAAGCCCCAATTAGAATTCTTAAATATCCAATTGAATATCTTCTTCTTGACTCGCCAAGCTTTTTATTATTTATAGAATAAAAACTAAGAACTAAGGTTAAAAGACCTAATAAAGTAGTAGAAAAGTCACTAGGTAAAATTGAGGCGGAATAGGCGCCAAGTAAAACTCCTGGAATTCCCGATACTAATATCAAAAAAACAAAATTTCTTTGTAGGGTATGATTTCTTAAATGTGGTATTGAGGCTCCTAAGCCCAAAGCAACACTAGCAACTTTATGAGTAGCTAAAGCTTTAGAGAAAGGCAATCCAAAAAATAAAAGTGCTGGAAGTTGTATTAGGCCTGCTCCTCCACCAGACAAAGCAGAAATGAAGTTAGATACTATAGATACAAGTCCCAAGATTATTTGAGAAAATGTATCGGAAGCTACCATAAATACAAATCTTATATATATATCAAAAGTTAAAATACTATAAATTTAACTAAATATTTTTAATCATTTCTCTTCTAATCAGATCGATACAATTTGGATGTTCATGAATATATCTATTAAATTCCATTGCAAGTAACCTAGCTTCATATGCATCGCATGCATAAAAACAATTCTCAAGACGTTGATTTTCACAGTTTCTGTAATGAACTGTGTAAGGTCTTAAGCTTGAAAGTGGGATTTTAAATTGAGTTTGATTCATTTTCAATTTAGATTCCTAACTTAGTTATGCATCCATTTGATTTTTTTTTCTACAGATGTCTTGTAACCAATATAAATTAAAAAATATTTAAAAATCGACTTCGGATTAATAATCGATTTATAAAAGATTAAATTAATTAGTAAAGATTATTCTCATGCTCAAAATATCAGAAATAGACCTAGGATCAGCTCTATTATCAACCTTTATTTTAATTGGGTTTATAGCAACTGCTTTTGTTTTTATAAGATTGACAATAATTGGAATTAACTATGTAAAGGCAAATTTTCCAAAAGGAGATAAAAAAAACAAGAATGAAAAGAAAAATGAAAGCAAAAAAAATTGATTTTAAGCAAATTTTCTAGCTTAATCGGAAAAGAAATGTCATCTTAGGACATTAACTATCAATATTAGATATCAAGTAAATTCATAGACCATAAAATATGTTAATTTGGAAAAATCTAAAGTTAATCATAATGGATTTAAAACCTCTAATACCAATTGGAGCAGAAATATCAGTAAACAAGTCAAAAATAGAAAATGTGCTTCCAACAAAAATATTAGATAAATTGCCTAAAATAATAAATGCTAAGGTGATAGATTATAAAATGACAGATGGAATGGGAATTGGCTATGTATTATTGATCGATAATAATATAACAATTTGGATTTTTAGCAACGAATTAAATGAAAAAACAAAAAACAAATATGAAATAAATGATAATAATAATCTAAAAAGTACAATTAATGAGGTTCTAATGATAGGGAAATATAAAGTTCATTATGAGTTAAATGGAAACAGAAGTATTAAAACAATAACTAATCCAATTAATCTGATTAGTTGGTTAATATTTACCCTTAAAGATATTTTTTAAGATTAATCAACCTGCCTCTTCATGATAAGAAATAACAATTGTCCTAATCTTATTGTTTCTGAAAGCTCCCATTGTTCTTGACCTTTTTTATTTAGAAACTTACTTAGTTGAACGGCAGGATGTTCTGAATTATCATCAACCTGATATTGTTCGGGAAATTGATCTTTTAGGAAATCAGGACTAAGGGAACCTTTAAGTTTTTCGCTTGCAACTTCTGGATTGCTAACTTCGACACTTTGACTAGGCGTATCTTCTACATTGAGGTGCACTACATGATATTCCCATTTCATTAAACCGATTTTAAATAATCTCTATTATACATACCTACGTTTGAGATAGTTAACAGAATCAAGTTTCAAAAAAGTTAAATTACATAATTTCAATCAATCTATTATTATTATGGGAATCGAACCTATTACTACAATCGTGGAAGGATTTGATCCAGCAATTAATTATGGTCCAAATGATGCTGGAATATCAGCAATAACAATAATTTTAGGGGTTTTTAGTCTAATATTTATCTCTTGGCTATTTGGAAAAATTTATGCACAGGTGGCTAAATTTTTTGAAAATGATAAATAGATATAAAATTACTAAAGTATTTTATGCTCAAAATTAAAAGTCTTAATCCAGTTATTTTCAAAACAAGCAATTAATTCCATATAGTTGTGATTTATTACAAACTAAAAAAAAAAAACAATATTTTCTGTAGTATTTTAATAATAATTTCTATTTTTAATTATGTTAGCTTCTTTGATGGTTCATGAATGGGCAACACCATTAAATCTATCAGCCCCAATAGCTGGAATATTAACTATAGGTGGATTTATGGGTTATTACAGTCTCTCTAGAAAATTTTAAGAAATTAAACCTTAAGAATACAAATTATATACTAATAAACTACTAAATGAATAGGCTAAAATGGATAGAATTTGATGAATGTGTTTATTCAATATCTGAACAATGTAAAAATAAAAATTTTATAGGTGTTTATGGGTTTCCACGAGGTGGACTTTGTCTAGCAGTTGCCTTAAGTCATTCTCTTGGAATAGATTTATTAGATAAACCAAAAAACAATTCACTAATAGTAGATGATATTTACGATACTGGATATACATTAGAAAAGATTAGATATTTAAAAGGCTCAGAAACTCATGTATGGATTAGTAAAAAAAATCCTACATGGTGGAATGCATATAAATATATTAAGCAAAATGAATGGATTATCTTCCCTTGGGAGAACATAAATACAGCCGGTAGTGATAGAAACTCATATTATAAATCTAGAGATTAATCTATTTTCACCACATAAATTTATTGTTTCTATCTTGCCGAAAAGAAAAATTAATTGGTCTAAACCTTAATAATTGATCTAATTTTATAGCAAATTTATTTGTATCACCTTTCAACCCTATATTTATATAATTATTATTTGATTTGATTTTTTTTCGAAAATTCAATAAACCAATATATTTTTTCCATAAAAATGGATTTTTATAATTATAAGCCCATAGATCAAAGATATCTTCAATGATACTTAAAGGAATTTCAGAAGAATAGCCCACTGCGGAATTATCAAGTTTATAGCATTCAATACCTGAATCAAAAGCAAGTATGTCTAATGTGCAATTAATTGCATCCTTAACCTCACTTGCTGCATTAATACCAAACAATTCCTTTCTATAAAACTCCAATAATTTACTATTTAATGAATTTATAATATCTTCATGCTCAGTAAAATCAACCAACCAAAATCCAATGCCATCACTTACACCTGAGGCTAAAAATAGATTAACAGACTTCCTCATTGATTTAAGTCTATAAATAGGATTAATATAAGTCAAATTAACAAAGACATATCTAAAAAGGAAATAATAATGTTTATGTACTTAAATTGAAAAAATCGTTTTAATTGCAAAAATAAAATATCTTCCCAAATACATGGAAAAAAGAGTATCAAGTAAATCCCTTGGTTATAGAAAAAGTCTTGGCCCTGGAATCCTTTTAGCCGCAGCTTGCATTGGGGGATCTCACCTAATGTCATCAACCACAGCAGGGGCTAAATTTGGGTTTACTCTTATTGGACTTATTTTATTAACCAATCTAGTTAAATATCCTTTTTTACTTGTTGGTACAAGATTTACTGCTGTTACAGGTCTGTCACTTTTAGAAGGATTTCAAAAACGCAATAAATTTTATTTACCTATATATTTAATAGTTGGATTAATTACTGGTACGTTTACTATTTCAGCAGTCAGCTTTGTTACCGGACTTCTTTTAAAAAATATAATAATTTTTTCTTCCTTCCCTACACTAGATTTAGCTATAGGAATATTAATAGTATGTTCATTAATATTATTTATAGGCCAATATAAAGCTCTAGATAGAATATCTAAAACACTTGTATTTCTACTTTCAGTATTAACATTTTTCGCTGTTATCTCTTTACTTATTAAAGGCCCTGCTGGAGATATCAATATTTCATTCTTGAATAGCAGTCCGTCTCCTTGGACACTCTCAAACCTTGGTTTTCTAATCCCTCTGATGGGTTGGATGCCTGGTCCAGTAGAACTCTGTATATGGCCATCATTGTGGATGTTTTCAAGAGCTAAAGAGACAGAGCATACAGCTTCGTTGAAAGAAGCGGAATTTGATTTCAATCTTGGATATTTCATCACAGTTCTAACAGCAATTTTCTTTCTAATTCTTGGTGCATACACAATGTATGGCACTGGCGATGAAATGCTTACAGGATCTGGAGTTAGTTTTGCTCAGAATTTAATCCGCTTGTATACAGAATCTATTGGTGGATGGGCAAAGTGGATTATTGTACCTGCCGCTTTTGCAGCTATGTTTAGTACCACGCTTACATGTCTAGATGCATATCCCAGGAGCATCTCATCAGCACATGGTTTGATAACTCGCTCAGACAAGGGAAATAACACTACTTCAACTGAAAAGAAGCGTCTCAAGAAGTGGATCATATTTCATGTTTTTGCTTCACTTTGTGCACTACTTATTGCCAAATCTGGAGGAATTGGAGTTAAAGACTATGTCTTCGGGGCCATGACCGGTAGTTTCCTGACCGCTCCTTTGTTTGCCTGGATGGCTATGGATACAATGAATAGCTCATTAGTAAAAAGTCAATTTCGTTATGGAATTGCTCTAAAAACACTTTGTTGGTTTGGGATTTCATTCCTCTCAATCTTTAGTTTATTATTCATATTCAATTCATTCTTTGGTATTGGACAATAAACCCAAACTTTATTAATATCATTAAAAATAAAAATGAGTTAATAAAATTAATTAAATAATTAACTTGAGGCAGAAGTATAATGTTTAAGAGCAAATTTCCAGAAAAATCTGCTAAAAATAAAGAATAAACTACTTAACATCAAACCAAAAAATAAAATATTAAATTTTAGTTCTCCCAGAATTGCTTCAGCCGGAAAAGTTGTTAAAAATGCAACGGGTAAAACCAAAGTAAATATGAATCTCAAAATAACAGGATAAGCCGAAATAGGATATCTACCTGCAGCCAATAAAGCTCTAAGTACTTCTGTAGCATTCCATGTCTTAACGAACCAAATACTTGATGCAGCAATAAGAAACCAAACCGAATAAAGGATCACAAAACCAATGAATAAAGAAATAATGAATACAAATAAAGAGTAAAGTGAAAAAGATGTACCTGATTGAATGGCCGCCCAAAAAACAATAGAAAGTCCTAAAATAATTTCAGGCAATCCTGCAAAAGAAAACTTTTTAACTGATAACAAAAATTGACTATCCATTGGTTTTAATAAAACATAATCAAGAGTGCCCTCTCTAACATAATTAACAATTTCGGTTAAATTTGGTCGTAGGAGAGCATTCGTTAAACCATCAAGAAATGTATAAACTCCCTGAATAACTAAGGCAGATTCCCAAGTCCAATCTCCTAATTGCCTTCCTCCAGTAAAAAAAAGGGATAATATAAATACACTTCCCAAAAGAGTTCCCAACATAGCCAACAACTCAATCAAAAAATTTAATTGATATTCAAGTTGAGAAGCAAATGCTGTAGACCAAAATAATCTAATTGTTTTAAAATAACGCTGCATATCAGGCTCCCATAGCTGTATATCTTTTTACACCAAGTTTCCAAAGAATATTTACTAAAGGGATGAGAATTGAAATCCACAAAATTTGGGCTAAAAAACCACTAGAGATATTAACTGGCATTCCTGATAATATCTTTGCTGGAAAATTAATTAGATAGGGAAAAGGAGTGCACATTGCAAGTTTTAGAACGCTAGAGGGGAAAGCAGATAAAGGTACTAATAAACCAGAAAGAAATAGATAAGGAACAAATATCAATCTCTCTAGCGCACTAGATTTTTCAGTCCAAAAACAAAATGCAGCAACTAAACTTTGAAGTAAGAAAGCGATAGAAAAAGCTAAATGAGTTGATAAGTACGCCAGAAATAATTGAGGTAGGGAAGGAAGCCAAAAAGATGATGGATTTAATATGAAAAAAGTAATGGCAATAGCTATTGCAAAAGGAAGTCTTGTTGCCTGCTCTGCTAAGTGAGCAGCTACATATCTCAAAAGAGGGTGCAAAGGCTGAAGCAAATATGGAGATAATCGACCAGAAAGAGAATCTTCCTCAAAAGAGAAGACAACCCAAACAACAGAAAATTGCCGAACTAGGAAAGCACTTAAAAAATATCTTGCCAAGCCAATATCATTTAGACCAAATGTATTACCAACATCATTTTGACTCCAAAGAGAAAACATGATGAATGGTAGTACTCCAGAAAGTGCCCATAAAGCAATTTCTATGCGATATTCCAACATGTATGCATATTGTGTCGTAAGTAAAGTCTTAATAACATTGAAAGACAATCCGAATATTCTCAATTGACTTCTCCTTTTATAAATAATTCTCCAATTAATTGATCAATAGGAGGATCACTAATCTCTAAATCTATAATATCGAAATCAGTTAATAAATTACTTACTACATCTGTCAACTTGTCCCTAGAAACTAGCAAACATACAAAACGATCATTTAAATCTTGAATCTCACCATATTTCTCAAATTGATCTCGTGAGAATGGGGTTTTCAGTTCAACTTTTACCTCTCTAGAAGGTGATAATGAAATAGCAAGTGAATCAAGATCACCATCATAAAAAAGCTTTCCTTTATGAATACAAATTACTCTTGGACATAATGCTGTGATATCAGCCATGTAATGACTTGTTAGCAAAATTGTCGCACCAGTTCTTTTGTTGTATTCGGATAAAAAACTACGAACTCTAGCTTGGGCATTTACATCTAAACCAAGAGTAGGTTCATCTAGAAAAAGAACCGAAGGCTTATGCAATAACGCAGCAAGTATTTCCGATTTCATTCTTTGTCCTAACGACAATTTTCTCACAGGTCTTGTAAGTTCTTCTCCTAGTTCAAGCATTTCTGCTAATTCATTAATTCTTATTTTCGCTTCATTATCAGACAAACCATAAACAGCTGCGTTTACATACAAAGAGTCCATGGGAGGAAGGTCCCAAATTAACTGTTGCTTTTGCCCCATCACCAAAGTTATCTCCTTTAGAAAAGCCGTTTGCCTTCTTTGAGGAGAGAAACCACCAACATCAACTAACCCTGTCGATGGATGAATAAGACCACACATCATTTTTAATAATGTGGTTTTACCAGCTCCATTAGCCCCAAGAAATCCGACTATTTCTCCCGGTGAGATTTTAAAACTTACATCAGTTACGGCAGGGACGTCATAAGTCTTTCGATCGAAAAAATGCTTAAGAGTACCCTTAAACCCAGGTTGTTTGTTTGCAACTCGATAATATTTACTCAGCTGATCTACAACGATCAAGTCACTAGGATTATTTTGCAATTAATTTTCAAATGCTTCATCATTAAGATAAAACATTTTTGCATAAATAGCAGATAAAATATAATTAAAGAACAATACATAGGTTATTAAACAAAATGGAAGAACAAAAATATGTAATAGCAATAGCGCTTGCAGAGCAAAATAATAAAAGATTAATGCCTCTTGGAGGTAAAACTTTTGCTGGAGTTGATACTTTAAGTCAATCGTCTAATAAAGAAGTCGAAAAGATAATACTTGATTTATTACTAAGGTTATTTCAAAGAACTACTGAGGGTAGTCTAAAAATATCTAACGAAGAGACTGGGTTATTACTAGCAGAAATTAGTTTTGAAAGTATGCGTAATAATATTCCAATAATCAAATCAAATTGGATTAATACTGGAGATACAGAAACTTTAATAGAGAAATTAAAATCAATATGTTCCAATTTATGGAGTGTTGAATTCAAAAAACATGAGGGAATAGTGTTCAATGACTTAAGGAATAAGAAACTATCCTGAAATCTTCGATTGAGCTTTCTCAGCCTTACGAATGATCTTCCTAGCCTCTTCACGAGACATGCAAGACTCAGCTTTAGTTTGCAATTTTATAAGTTTCGCATGCTGCTTCTCCAACTTCATAAAACAGAACTAACAATAAATAATAAACCTAAACATAACACACTTCTTTGAATTAGTAAATAAAAAAAGTATAAAATAGCTACTATTAAAGTAATTCTAGTGATCTATTATTTTTACTTGAGATGTATCTATGAAGCACCGAAACATCTAATTCACCAAAACCAGCTTCCATTAGTCGTTGCTCAATCTCTTTTACTCTAGATGCAATAGGTAGATTAATATTTATAGATTTAGCAAGATCAATAGCAATAGATAAATCCTTATGATGCAACTCTAATTTAAATCCCAATGGATGCTTATCAATTACCATTGCTTTTGATCTATTTTCTAATGGCCAAGAATTAGCTGCTCCAACTCTTAAAGCATCAATCACATCATCCATTGGCAAATCAAGCAATTTTCCTAATTCCATTGCTTCGGCAACTGCTGCATATGTTCCTGCAACTAATATCTGATTAAGAGCTTTAACTTGTTGACCCTTACCAACTCCATTAAAGTAATTTATTGAATTACCGAGCACTTTAAAGATGTGTTCTAAAGATTCACACTCTTTTTTACTTGCACCAATAAATAAAGATAATGAACCGTTATGAGCACCCTCTGTTCCACCCGAAACTGGACAGTCAACATAAAAGATATTTTGATGACCTAATCTTTTATGTATTGAGATGGATTTATTAGGACTTATTGTAGAAAAATCAATTACAAATGAATTAGGCTTAAGCGAGGCTGCTACTCCATTATCACCAAACAAAACAGATTCAACTGCATCATCATCAGTAACGCAAATCAGAAGGCCATCGCAGCCACATACAGCTTCTATAGGGTCAAAAAAATATTTTTTTTGACCCTCAATATTTAGTTTATTTCTAGTATATAAATTCAAATTATAACCATTATCAATAAGTCGCTCAGACATGGGCTTCCCAATAGCTCCAAGACCAATAAAAGCTAGTTTCATCAAAAAATCGGATTTTTATTCAAACGAACTAAGCGTAATAAGGTCAACAAAGGTTTGAAGTATTACTATAAAAAATTAATATGCTGCCAAAAGAAGAAAATATGATGCGATAATTAAATCATTGAATACTTAAGAAATTGACTAATTTAACAGATTCCAAGAATGCTACTCATCATTGGTATCCATTCTTGAAGTATCAAGAGGAATGTGAAGCCGCTGGAAAAGAAGCTAGTGTAAATGATTGGATGAGAGCTTCTGGTCAATTACAAAACAGAATAGATTTTGAAGAAGCAAAGAAAGTCGCTGAAGCTGAAGCTCTTAAAGCAAAGGCAGAGGCACCCAAAAAAGAAGCTTAATCAATTAATTATCAATTAAGAAAAAAATATATATTTAGCTCTTTTAAATACTTAGAAAGATAACTTATATATAAATAGTGAAATCTGTGAAGATCTATCAAACTATTTGCGTGAATGTAAGTCCTTTTACTAAAGTTATTTAATTAAGGTCCTAGGAAATATCAAGCCTAAGATCAAAACAAATTTTATTCCTAAATAATGTCGGAGACCAAGACCCTAAACGTTCTTCTTGCCCCAGAAGGCCAATTACAGGGTAATGGACAATTAAGAGAATCCTTTCATGAGAGAAGGGCTCGCAAAGGTGAAGACTATCCTATGTGGTTTTTAAATTCTTCATTGGTTAACAAATTCAATATTTCTGAAGAAGAAGGTTATGAAGCTGTTGTAGCGGAAGATTCAACAACGATTGCTTGGCTAAAACTTCGATTTGGTGGAGAAAGGTTAACTAAAACATTAGATATTGAAGAGCTTTGGCAGTATGCAAGTCAGCCCCCTAATCCACCAGAAAGAAGAGACATTGCTCCGCAGAATTAGATCTTCAATGAAACTAGTTCACAAAATAACTATTCATCATAAACAGGAAGGGAAAACATATACCTTTGATGTTCCTGAAGGTGAGTACATTTTGAGAAATTTTGAATCAAAAGATGAAAATGGACAAATTATCGGAGACACATTGCCATTCTCATGCAGAAATGGATGTTGTTCTGAGTGCGCAGTTAAGATAATTTCAGGACAAATGGATCAACAAGCTTGTATTGGTTTATCTAAAGAAATGAGGGATAAGGGATACGGTTTGTTATGCGTTTCAAAAGCTGTTGGACCTTTGGAATGCGAGACTCAAGATGAGGACGAAGTCTATAACGCTCAATTCGGAAAATATTTCAAAGGTTTGGACACCCAAGCTGGTAATCCATTTGATATTTAATTTATCTAAATAGTCTTATTTGTCTGTCCAAAAATTTAAAATATCCTGACCTGTGAAATTAACATCTTTATCATATCTCAATGCATTTGTTTTCTCCATTGGCAGTGCAAATTGCTTAAATATCAAAGTAGCGAATTTCACAAATTTAATAGGTTTTGTTAAACCTTTAGAACCTACAAAAGCTCTGAAAGATTCGATAATTTTGTTTCTCAAATCCCAAAACTTATTGTCCTCAAGATTAAAGACCCAAGGAAATGCATTTTTAGAAGTGTGATTTGTTCTTTTTATCACTTCCTCATCAAATTCCTTTGGATCGATGCCAAGCAATTCATAAAATTCACCTCTTTCGCAAACTGTCAAAGTGTGAGTAAGAAAAACACTCCACAAGAAGAAACGACTTAATAGTTTACCTCTAAATCCCTTAGTAATTCCTGGCCAACATCTCATCATTACTGTAAAACAATCACCATGCCTGTTCTCGTCTTGACACCACGGTTCAAAGAAATCAAAAAGAGGAGCGAAAGCCTGATCCGGATTAGCCTTAAGGTGCCTATCCATCAAGATGTATCTCCAATAACCAATTTTTTCTGAAAGATACACAGAATAAATAACCCAACTAATTGGGAACCAAGTCGCTGCTCTTTTTCCACCTAAATGAGGGAGATCCACTTCAATACCCTCGGCAACTAATGCTCTGCTTAGAAAGCCTGCATGTCGAGCTTCATCTCTAGCTAAAAACTGAAATAGTTTACCAAGATCTCTATTTCCCTCTTTCTTTAAACGGTTAGAAATCTCCTTGAAGAGTAGGAATCCAGAAAACTCCGAAATAACTGATCTAACTAAATAACTCTCATATGTTTCTTTAGCCTTCTGAGGCAATTCTTGCAATCTATCTAAACTGGCTTTTCTATCAAAATGAGTGCAGTTATAATCAGCTTTCATTTCGGAAAGCATAGCTTCAAACTCTTCCCGCGCATCAGTTAATTCGGTCTTAGCAGCTTTCTTAAATTCAGTTACATAGAAACGAGGTGTTAAAAGGTTTTCATCTAAATGTGGCGGCAACTCATTTGTTCCGCGTGTATCAACTCTTAGTTTTGGGGAAGAAGAAGCTGTTGCGGTCATTCCTAATTATCAAGCAAGAACATAATTGTATGTCTTAATTTGGAAAAAAGGTGAATTTTTAATCAGGTAGTAATAGAGCTTCGTCAAAAGAGCACAAGAAAGATATGAAACTATTGCCTAAAAAATTCTTCTAAAATTAATATTTAATAATTAAGAGAAATCAAATTTATAAAATTAATAATATTTAGAATAGAAATATAAAAAAAATTAAATAGAATAATTGGCAAAAAAATATTTAGGAATGAATATCTTGTAAGGCTGAAACTGATAGAATTTGATTCTGCAATGCCTCTATTCCTTTTACAGCAGCACTAGCACCCTTTAAGGTTGTCAAAGTGGGTACAGAGTAGTCAAGGGCTGCTTTTCTAAGATATTTATCATCATAAATTGCTTGACGTCCAATTGGAGTATTTATTACCAACTGAACCTTTCCAGATCGAATCATGTCCTCAATATTTGGCCTTCCTTCATGAACCTTGAGAACCCTTTCTACCTTTAAATCAAATTTCTCGAGATACTTGGAAGTCCCAGATGTTGCCAAAACTGAAAAGCCTAGTTCGATTAATTTTTTCGCTACGGGAATCAATGCTGGTTTATCTCGATCATGGGTAGATAAGAAAACAAAACCAGAAGTAGGCAATCCCTCGCCGGCTGCGAGTTCTGATTTGGCATAGGCCATTCCAAAAGTTTTTGCAGATCCCATCACCTCGCCAGTTGAACGCATTTCTGGACCTAAAACACTGTCTGAGCCAGGAAAACGTCTAAAAGGCATAACAGCCTCTTTTATTGATTGAAGTGGTGGGATTGGTTCTTGATTTAATCCAATATCCTCTAGTTTTTTATTTAAAAGTAACTGAGTTGCAATTTTCGCAAGAGGGATTCCAGTGGCTTTAGAGACAAAAGGAACAGTTCTGGAAGCTCTTGGATTTGCTTCAATAATATAAACAATCTCATTAGCCTCATCATCTCTCTTGACCGCAAATTGAAGATTAATTAGACCGACCACATCTAGTTCAATAGCCAAAGATTTTGTCCAATGCTTAATTGTTTTAATTGATTCTGCAGATAGCGTTATGGAAGGAAGGCAACAGGCTGAATCGCCAGAATGAATACCTGCCGGCTCAATGTGCTCCATCAATCCTCCAATCACAACATTTTTGCTTATATCACACAAAGCATCAACATCAACCTCAATTGCATTCTCCAAATATTGATCAATAAGTATTGGATGATCTGGCTCAACGTTTACAGCTTCCTTTATATATCTTTCCAATTCATTTTGCTCATAAACAATTTCCATAGCTCTACCACCGAGAACATATGAAGGCCTAACAACCAATGGATAGCCAACTTTATTAGCTACAGCCAACGATTCTTCAAAAGTTCTAGCCAAACCATTTTTGGGTTGCCTAATATCCAATCTCCTCAAAACTTTGTCAAATTGCTCTCTATCTTCAGCCAAATCAATTGAGATAGGGGATGTACCTAAAACTTTTGTTCGTAAATTTGAGTTTTCCGATTTCTCTAACCAATTGACTATTGGTAATGAGAGTTTTAGGGGAGTTTGTCCTCCAAATTGAACTACTATTCCATAAGGTTCCTCAAATTCAATAACATTTAGAACATCTTCAAGAGTTAAAGGTTCAAAGTAAAGTAAGTCGCTTGTGTCATAATCAGTTGAAACCGTTTCAGGGTTACTATTTATCATTATTGTTGTAAATTCTTCCTCTTGAGCTTGATAAGAAGCATGACAACAGCAATAATCAAATTCGATACCTTGTCCAATACGATTTGGACCTCCGCCCAGTATTAGAATTTTATTTTTATTCTCATTTTTAATTTCATTTAGATTAATATTTTTGATTATATTTCCATCATTATCAATCCTATAGACTGGTCTTTCATATGTAGAATAATGATATGGTGTATTAGAGGAAAATTCAGAAGCACATGTGTCAACTGTTTTAAAAACAGGTAATATTTTTAGTGAATTTCTTTGAGATCTAATTGTTAATTCATCAGTGTTTAGAGCAAAGGCAATTTGACGATCAGAGAATCCAAGTTGTTTTAGTTTGAAGAAAAAATTTGGCTCTAATTGATTAACATGATCAAGTTTAAGTAACTGATCCTCTGCATTTACAATATTCCTGAGCTTTGATAAGAACCAAGGGTCTATTTTAGAAAAAGAAAAAATTTCATGATCACTACGTCCATTCTTCATTGCTAAGCGGACATGCATAATTCTTTCTGGTGAAGGAGTTCTTAATAATCTTTCTAATTCAATAGAAGATACTTTCTGATCAACTCGATCACACCCCCAACCACTTAGTCCTGTTTCTAAAGATCGGATTGCCTTTTGAAAAGATTCTTCAAAACATCGTCCTATTGCCATAGACTCACCAACTGACTTCATTGAAGTAGTGAGAATTGAAGAACTTCCTGAGAATTTTTCAAAGGCAAAACGAGGTATTTTGGTAACTACATAATCAATTGAGGGTTCAAAACAAGCGGGGGTCTTGCCAGTTATGTCATTAATAATCTCATCTAATCTATAACCAACAGCCAAAAGAGCAGCAATTTTAGCAATAGGAAATCCTGTAGCTTTACTTGCTAAAGCTGATGATCTACTAACACGAGGATTCATCTCAATTACAATTATCTCACCATTATTGGGATTAATTGCAAATTGAATATTGCTTCCACCAGTTGCTACACCAATTTCTCTAATTATGGAAATCGAATAATCTCTTAAACGTTGATATTCTCTATCAGTTAGAGTTTGTGCAGGTGCTACTGTAATAGAGTCTCCAGTGTGAACCCCCATAGGATCAACATTTTCAATACTGCAAATAATTACAACATTATCTGATAAATCTCTCATAACTTCTAACTCAAATTCTTTCCAACCTAAAAGAGATTTTTCTATAAGTATTTGAGAAACAGGACTAGCATCTAGCCCTGTCTTACATAATTCTAAAAATTCATCCTGGTTATAAGCAATACCACCTCCACTTCCCCCTAATGTGAAGGCAGGGCGAATGATTTTTGGGAATGAAGATATTTCATTTCCAACTATTTCAGCTTCTTGGAGATTTGAAGCTATTCCAGATGGACATACTTCAACTCCAATATTATTCATTGCTATTTTAAATAAATTCCTATCCTCAGCTTTTTTAATTGCATGAAGATCTGCACCAATTAATTCAATATTGTATTTTTTTAAAATACCAGATTCTGCTAATTCCACTGAAATATTCAATGCAGTTTGTCCACCCATAGTGGGCAAAAGAGCATCCGGTCTTTCTATTTCTATAATTTGCTCAACAACTGAGGCTGTAAGAGGTTCAACGTAGGTCCTGTTTGCTGTTTCAGGATCAGTCATTATTGAAGCCGGATTAGAGTTAACTAAAATGACTTCAAAACCCTCGCTTCTTAGCGCTTTACATGCCTGGGTACCGGAGTAATCGAATTCACAGGCCTGTCCAATAACAATTGGACCAGAACCTAGTATCAAAATTCGACGTATATCTTTACGCCGTGGCATTTGAATTTCTTGTAAACTTCATTTATGTCACGCATTCTAGGTATCTGTTTATCATCTACTGTCTAGATAGGCAAACTACTATTAAAGTCTAGCTAACTTTCCGAATAAGAAACAAAGAGCATGAGCGAACTTCAGCGCCTTAAAGGGCTGCTGCCACCAGAAAACCAAAGCTGGGTATTTATTGAAGCCGCAGCAGCAATAGACCCCCCCCTGATCACGCTTGAGGAAATAGGGCGAGATGAGGTTGAAATACAGGTTGATCTTGAGCAATGGGAATATTTAGCTCAAGATCATAGGAATTTGCTGTTTTGGCACGAAGTGGGAAGGATACAAAATGACACCATCCCAAGAGACGGATGGGAAATGGCAGCTCTTGCAATAGGCCTAGGTGGTGCAATAGGGGAATTATGGGTCCAAGATGGATTACTACTTTTAATGGCACTTGGATTGTCAGGTTTTGCTGGTTATCGGTTGTATTTAAAGAATAATTCTGAGAAAAGACTTCAAGATGCGATATCAGCTGATGAGAGGGCTATTGATTTGGCATGCAGATTTGGATATAGCGTGCCAAATGCTTATAAAAGTCTTGGAGGCGCACTTAAAGATTTAGTAGAAAAGTCAAGAAAGAAAAAAAGGAGAACATTCTACGAAGATAGACTTGAAGCACTTAGGAAAAGTGCGGAAAAGGCAAGAGCCGAAATGGCCTCTCAAGAAGGTTCTACAAAATCAGTTACGAGTGAGAATGTATATGGATAGCAGCAAATTGGTAGAGATCGCAGCACTTGCTTGTGATGATAAAAGAGCTAATAATATAAATCTTTTAAAAATTGATGAAGTTTCAAGTATTGCAGATTGGATATTAATTACAGATGGACTATCCGATGTACAAGTAAGAGCAATAGTTACTAACGTAGAAAAAACAATAAAAGATGAAGCGGACCTTCTACCTCTTAGGAAAGAAGGCGTTTCTGAAGCAAAATGGGCTTTACTTGATTACGGTGATCTTATAATAAATGTATTGCAACCCAGTGAAAGAAAATTCTACGACTTAGAGTCATTTTGGAGCAATGGAATTAAACATAATTTTATTAACAATCGATTAGTAATTACGAAAAATGAGTGAGATCATCTGTCCTGTACCAAAAAACCAAAGACCATTAAATGAATTCAATAATATCAAAGATTCATGGATAATTTCATGGCCTATATTAGGAAATAGAATTTTTTATAAAAAATTGATTTTTAGTTGGTTCTTATTTTTACCAATCAACATAACAATATCATTAGGAAGTCCTTACTTAAGAAATAATCTATTTGACTTTATTTTCATAAGTCTAATCAGTTCAATTATTCTCCCTATGTTATTACTAATTAGACAATGGTTAAGTTGGAAATATATTCTTAAACGACTAAATTCTGAAAGCATTGAGTATGAAGAATCTGGATGGTATGATGGTCAAACATGGGAAAAGCCTCTTGATTGGAGAGCAAAAGATCAACTAATCGCTCAACATGAAGTTAAACCAATCTTAATGCAAATCGAAAATGCTTTAAAACTTATCCTAATTTGTATATTATACGCCTTATCTTTTCGACTTATAAAAAATAGTTTATAAATGAATTTGCAAAATAAACTATTACATAATAATAACCAATGCATAAAAGTACTAGTTAAGAGAGGTTCAAGTGTTGAGTCTGTACACAGAGCTCACGCATCAATTTGCGATATCAAAGGACGCACTTTAATGAAAGCAGGTTCATCTGAATATGAGACATTTATTAGATCAGCCTTGAAACCTTTCCAAGCCTTACCTTTTATAACAAGTGGTACTTCTGAAAAATATAAATTAGACAATAAAACTTTAGCTCTAGCATGCGGGTCTCATGCTGGCTCAAACTTACAAGCCAGAACAGCTTTCAAGCTCCTCTGGAATGCAGATATAGATATAAAAAATCTCAAATGTCCTACCCCTAAAAACAAAAAAAGCAAACTACAACATAATTGTTCAGGAAAGCATTCTGCTTTCCTGGCAACCTGTAAAAAAATGAATTGGGATTTAGAGAGCTATCTAATGGGGCATCATCCACTCCAAAAAGAAATTTTCAGAAGAGTTTCAGACCTACTAAAAATGCCTGCCGATGAATTAATTGCTGAAAGAGATGACTGTGGGGCTCCTACATTACTTTTACGCTTGTCTCAAATGGCTATTTTATACGCACACCTATCAAGGTCTGACCATCCTGAATTTGAACAAATAACTCGTGCGATGACACGTCATCCTGAATTGGTTGCTGGAGAGGGCTGTTTTGATTCTGAATTAATTAAAAGAGGCCACAATCAAATCATAAGCAAAGGGGGTAGTGAAGGAATTCAATGCATAGGGCTGTTAGGGGAAGGTATCGGTCTATCAATAAAAGTTGAAGATGGATCCAAGAGAGCCAAGCATGCAGTAGCGATTCATCTATTGAGACAACTTGAATGGATCACTCCATCTGCACTTGAAGAACTTGATGAAATCATCCTTCAGACAAAACCAGGCATCTACTTGGAAGTTGAAGGGGAATTAAAGGTCCCCTAATACAAACAAAATAGTTACTAAGTCACTCTAGGATGTATGCTTTATTAGCTTCGCGGGGTAGAGCAGTCTGGTAGCTCGTCGGGCTCATAACCCGAAGGTCGGAAGTTCAAATCTTCCCCCCGCCACCAATAAAGTAAAAGCCACAAAGCCCCCAGTGGCTTTTTTAATGCCCTAAATTCAAATCAATTTATTAAGTACATAGTGCATAATTGATAGAATTTTTGTTTTTTTATTTATTTAGCACTATTTTCCTATTACACATCATTAAAAAATTTAAAATTTATACAGTAGCTAAATCTACTGCCTTGAAGCAGAATGTTTTAATGTTTTTTTAATTTATAATCATAGCTAAAAATTAATATAGTTCTGTAAAATTCTAATTAGAAATAACAATGTACTTATTTTAATTTCTAGTTAAAATAAAGAACTAATCAGTCACCCAAAATATAAATGAAAAAAGACAACCTAAAAAGAATCATAAAGCAATTCGAAATTTTGATAGAGGAGTTAAAAAGTGAGGTCTACTCTGATAAAGAATCATATGTTCATCCATGGGACGAACATATGAAAAATACACCTCGAATAATAAAATCTGAAGATGACGATGGATACACTGATTAATTCTTCTGATACCATTTAAAAAAATATGATTAAATTCAAATTTCACATCTTTAGTAGTTTTACCTATTGCGATTAGCTCATTTCAAAAGCAAATTTATAAAAAAGGAATTTATTTATGGCAGCTTTACCTCAACTTGTAAAGGCGACCCCTCAAGGAGGAACAATTCATAGATATCAGCTTACAGGTGGCAAGACTTCCTTCATGAGATATCTAGGTTGCTATCTTGGTACATGTAAATTTTGCAACGATATTGAGGAAGCTTCTAATTTTGTACAAAGCATAGAGCTTTCTCCCAAAAGCCTTTAAGTGTACAAGGTTAAAAAATATATAGGTTAAACAACGTCACCCTGAGGATTTATGAAGGATACAGGTTTTTTTATGTAAATTTAATCGATTGATGAAGGGTTTAGGTGCTATTTTTTTTGAGTCTTTATACATAATAGGAGATCTCTCTTTTTGCGAGACTTTTTTGATCTCACCAAAAGAGCACCTTGACTATGAAGGAAGAAAAAGGAAAAGATAACAAATCATTTGCATATGAGACTAATAATCTCATAAGTTCAAATTTTAATGAGAAAAATAGAGTAAACAAAGAAGATAATATAGCTTCAAAACCTATTAACCAGTTAACCAATGGTTTATTAGGTTGGTATTCAGTTTCAAGTAGTGAAGCAATAAAAGAAGGTAAACTTCATTTCTTCACTATTTATAATGAGCCTCTTGTTTTATATCGTGATAGAGAAGATATTGTTAGATGTGTAAAAGATATCTGCCCTCACAGAGGAGCCTCATTTTTTGGTGGAGAGGTTATCAATGGGCAACTTGTCTGTCCATACCACGGTGCAAGGTTTTCATCTCAAGGTAGCTGTACTAATCTCGATAGAATTACTTGCCAACATATTATTGACTCAAACTATGATAACTACGCTAAAAGTATAAAACTTCTTCAATATCCTTGTATAGAAAAAGAAGGTTATATATATATTTACTATACAGGTACAGCCCAAGCCAATATTGAAGACTTTGAAATTAGATCATCAATAAATAGCTTACTTCCTGACTCTTATGGATTCCCCTCGTTGGAATATGAATATGAAGAAGTATATGTAGATTTCAAAGCAGACTGGGCAAGAATTATTGAAAATCATCTTGACATATTACATGTTTTTTGGATGCACGGGAATACAATTCCTGACAAAAATGTAAATAGAAATACGATAACTAGTTTCAATCAAATAATAAAGCGCGATAATCGACAAATTGAAAGTATATACTCTTATAAAACTAATGGAAAAGAAGAGTTTATAAGAATCAAATTTGTACCTCCTGGTCGAATATTTATTTACAAAGGTTCCCCAGAAAGCACAAGATATATTCAGGTATTAGATCACATTCCATTAGGAAATAATAAGGCAAGAGTCATAGTCAGGCACTACCGTAAATTCCTTAAAAATAAGCTTTTTACAAATTTAGTTTTATTTAGTCATTTGCAACGCAGGACTTTCTATAAAATCTTCTCAGAGGATTATCAAGTTTTAAAAACCCAGACATTTAACGAACAAATGGGTTACATACAAAAAGATAATGTAAAGTTATTGGGGGAAGATAAAATGGTTCAATATTATTGGGATTGGCTACAAAATGCCTTAATTAAAGAGAAGCCATGGGAAATTCATCCAACCGATGCATCAACAAATACAGTTCATGATGATAGAGGCATGCTATATCCTCCTGAGAATCCTAATATGGCAATAAAAAACAACAGAAATATATTAATTAAACTTTTAACTAGAGCATTATTTCCTATAAGTCTAATTCTCCTATTAATTTAGCTAATTAAAGCATATTTAGAAAATTATATAAATGGTAATTAATTCCAAAAAAGATTTAATTACATGGGCAAGTCTTAAAAATATAAATGTTTATATAGATCAGAAACAAGTACTTTCAAATATAAATATTAATCTAAAATATGGAGAAAACATAGTAATTCTTGGTCCTAATGGGTCAGGAAAATCTACTTTCTTAAAATTATTTAATAGATCAATATATCCAAAAGTTTCTAAAGATAGTTCTATTAAAATATTTAATAGCAGCAATATTAATATTTTTGAATTACGTAGGAGAGTTGGATTTCTTTTTAAAGAAATGGAAGAAAGAATTATTAGAGGTGTCAATTTATATGATGTAATTGCTTCAGGTTTTTCTGGTTCATTTAATACTAAAAATAAAGACTCACTTTCTAAAACTGAAAAAATTAAATTAGAAAATCTAATCAATGATTGGCAATTAAATGATATAATCTATAATGATTTCTATTCACTATCTGATGGTCAAAAAAGGAGAGCATTAATAGCAAGAGCAATCGTTTATGAACCTAATTTAATTGTACTTGATGAGCCATTTTGTAATTTAGACCTGAAATCACATTTTATTTTAAATAAAAACCTAAATAAGTTAATTAATAAATCTGTAAATATAATTTATATTACCCATACCTTAGAATCAATTCTTCCCGAAACAAATAGAGTGATTCTCATAAAAGATGGCATGATAATAAAAGAAGGTTCCCCTAAAAATATTATCAATTCAAAAACAATAAGTGATCTATTTAATATATCTATAAAAGTAGTTAAAGAAGATAAATATTGGAGAGGGTTACCAGAAATAGTTAAAGAAGAATAATAACTATTACAGCAAAAAAAATGAAGGCAAAAAATAAATTTTTTTTATTTAACGATACAGAGTTCCTAGCTTTAACCATTCTTGTACCTGATCTTCTGACGCCGTAGGGATTTCCACAAGAGATACAAATCAATCTTCCTGACAAGGCACGATCAGCTCTAAAACTAATCCCCCCACAAACGAAGCATTTATTTTTAGTCATTGTAACTTATTCAATTTATAAAATCATCAAGAAATGATAACGGATTATTCATTGAACTTGAGTACCCTAGAAGACTTTCAGGCTTGTAAATATAAAGCAATTCATCCTTTTCACTAATTAATATTGTTGCTCCTCTCTGAGTCAAGAATGATATATCAGGTACATAGGTATTCCAATTGGAAAGTATTTCAATCATATTAATCAGTCTTCTGGTAGCCAACTCGAAAGGCCTTAAAACATTTTTATCACTAAAAATATTGAACATTTTTCCCTTAAGGAGTGAAAATTGACCCAGTTTTATATTCTCATCAGAGGAAAAAATTTTGTGCCCAGTATTATCTCCCAAGTACCCTCTTAAGACCTCCTTAATGGTACCTCTTGAATTAACACCCGCGCACATAATCAACAAGTTCAAAGCTGCTGGAATAGGCCAAAAAAGACCAGTATTTAAATTAAGTTTTCGATGAAGATCAGCATTACTTACTGAAATAACATTTTGAACGTTTAATTTAGTAAATCTGCAAAAAGACTCTTTTGATTTCTTACTCCCTATTCCAATTATTATAAAATCAATAGAATTTTCAGAAAGTCTGCCTACTTGAGAAGACAATTCTTGCGCATATTCAAAACTATCAAAATCAGCAAATGAACCAAGTATTACAAACAAGCGCTTTCTTTTTGATAGAAAAATTTTATTTTCAACAAAAAACTCATTCAGGATATTTTTACACTCCATTCAATTACATTTGATTTGTTTTCAAAATAACAAAGTTACAAGGATAATTATGACCATTTCGGAGGAACAAAACTAAAGAACATAGTCAAACTATGCTTTTTAGCTGGCAAAAGCACCCATATCACGAAGATCTAATTAAGTAGCAGATGATCATGAAATATGTACAAAACCTACAATTTCAATAAGCAATGTGAAGGGATATGGAACTTATAGAGCTCTAAATATATCCTCTTACTGTTCTTTGTTTATTTCTCGTGCAGACCTACGGGAACCCCAACGTTACCTATGACTGGTACGCGGGTAATTCAGGGACGGCCAATCGCTCCGGAAAATTCATCGCTGCGCATGCTGCCCATGCTGGTTTGATGATGTTCTGGGCAGGTGCGTTCACTTTATTTGAGCTAGCTCGTTACGACTCATCCGTTGCGATGGGTAATCAAAACTTGATCTGCTTGCCTCACCTTGCTCAACTTGGAATAGGTGGGATTGAAAACGGTGTAATTACTGAGCCTTATGGCTGCACTGTTATCGCAGTACTCCACCTGATTTTCTCTGGTGTGCTAGGTGCTGGAGGAATACTCCACTCAACAAGATATGACGGAGATCTTGGAAATTATCCAGAAGGAAGTCGTCCTAAAAAGTTTGACTTCGAGTGGGATGATCCAGACAAACTTACTTTTATCCTTGGACACCACCTTATTTTCCTTGGTTTAGCTAATATTCAATTCGTTGAATGGGCTCAATATCATGGGATTTGGGATAGTGCATTAGGAGCAACACGTACAGTTAGTTACAACCTTGACTTAGGAATGATTTGGAATCACCAAGCTGATTTCCTTCAAATTTCTAGTTTGGAAGATGTTATGGGTGGCCATGCTTTCCTTGCCTTCTTCCAGATCATTGGTGGTGCATTCCACATTATTACTAAGCAATTTGGTGAGTACACCGAATTCAAAGGTAAAGGACTTCTTTCAGCAGAAGCTGTTCTTTCATACTCACTAGCTGGTGTTGGTTATTGTGCGCTTGTTGCTGCTTTCTGGAGCTCAACAAACACAACTGTTTATTCAACGGAATTCTTTGGAGATGTTCTTCAGCTGAAGTTCGACTTTGCTCCA
>QCJB01000008.1 GCA_003216295.1 Prochlorococcus sp. AG-402-P16
GAAATTTGGTTCCTATGCAGGAAATATGGAGCGAAGGAAGCATTAGATATGGGTCTAATAAATGCCGTCTCACCAATTAATGTGCTCGAGTCAGAAGGAGTTAAATGGGCTAGGGAAATACTTCAAAACAGCCCAACCGCTATAAAGTGTTTGAAATTTTCTTTTAATGCTGATACTGATGGATTAGCAGGTATTCAGGAGCTTGCTGGCCAGGCAACACATCTTTTTTATACGACTGATGAGTCAAAGGAGGGAAGAAATGCTTTCATGGAGAAAAGGGATCCTGATTTCTCTGAATCAAAATGGCTTCCATGATTTTATTTGGTTTATCCAAAAGATAAATCTTTCTTTTTCATGAATTAAATGCGAATACTTTTTGCTGCTGCTGAATGTGCCCCAATGATAAAGGTTGGAGGTATGGGTGATGTTGTTGGTTCATTACCTCCCGCTCTTAAAAAACTTGGACATGACGTTCGATTAATAATTCCAGGGTATGGAAAACTATGGACCTTGATGGACATAGCTCCTGAACCTATCTTTCGGGCCAACACAATGGGTGTTGACTTCGCTGTTTTTGAAACAAGGCATCCCTCTAATGGGTTGCCAATTTATTTAGTTGGACATCCATGTTTTGATTCTGAGCGTATTTATGGAGGAGAAGATGAAGATTGGAGATTTACTTTTTTTGCAAGTGCAGTCTCTGAATTTGCATGGAACTCATGGAAACCACAAGTCCTTCATTGTCATGATTGGCATACTGGCATGATCCCAGTTTGGATGCACCAAGACCCCGAAATTAGCACTGTATTTACTATTCATAATCTTAAGTATCAAGGTCCATGGAGATGGAAACTTGATCAAATAACTTGGTGCCCATGGTATATGCATGGTGATCACACCATGGCATCAGCAATGTTGTATGCCGATAGAGTGAATGCAGTATCTCCTACGTATTCTAGGGAAATTCGAACATCGGAATATGGAGAAAAATTAGAGGGACTTTTAAATTATATTTCTGGGAAATTACGTGGAATATTAAATGGAGTTGATTTAGATGAGTGGAATCCCGCAACGGATAATTCATTGCCGGCTAAATTTAGTGTAGATAATATTTCTGGTAGAGCAATTAATAAAAGAGTCCTTCAAGAAAGGATGGGACTTGAAGTGAATCCAGATAAATATCTAATGGGGATGGTTGGTAGGCTTGTTGATCAAAAAGGCATTGATCTTTTATTACAAGTGGCTAATAGGCTTCTCTCTTATACAGACTCTCAGGTCGTTGTCCTTGGTACGGGAGATCGCTATTTAGAGTCATCTTTATGGCAACTTGCAATTCAGTATCCTGGTCGTTTCTCTGTTTTTCTTACTTACGATGATGCATTGTCTAGGCTCATTTATGGAGGTGCTGATGCATTTCTAATGCCTAGTCGTTTTGAACCATGTGGAATCAGCCAATTATTAGCTATGCGTTATGGCGCTATTCCGATCGTTAGAAAAGTAGGTGGTTTAGTTGATACCGTAGAGCCTTACAACCCTATGGATGAAACAGGTTCCGGATTTTGCTTTGATCGGTATGAACCAATTGACTTTTATACAGCATTAGTTCGTTCTTGGGAGGCATATAGACATCAAAAAAGTTGGAAGAAGTTACAAGTAAGAGCAATGTCAAATAAATATAGCTGGGATAGATCCGCGAAGGAATATGAATTGATGTATAAAGATGTTTGTGGAATTAAGGAACCTTCTCCTGATGCCGCTGAGGTTGAAAAGTTTTCTTACGGCCAAGAAGCAGATCCCTCAAGGAAAGTGAAAAAATAAAATTATATGATTTTTGAGTATTTAGATTACTTTGCTTACGTTCAAATATTTGTATGGATATTACTTTTAAGGACTTAAATAAACTTTGGGGTAAGCCTGGTACTCAAAAGGAAATAGACCTTAATCTATCTATTGGTCGTATATCTACAGATTCGAGGACTATTGAAAAGGGTGATTTTTATATCCCTTTAGTAGGCAATACCTTTGATGGCCATGATTACTTAGAGATGGCTTTTGATATTGGCATACAGGCAGCAATAGTTTCTGAACGATTTAAAGGTTTTGTACCAACTGATTTGCCTCACTGGGTGGTTCCAGATACTCTTTATGCCTATCAACAAATAGCATTGCTTCATCGGAAAAATTTAAATCTTCCTGTAGTTGCTGTTACTGGTTCTGTTGGTAAAACAACTACAAGAGAATTGATTAGGGCAATACTGTCTCCTCTTGGTGAAATTGTTTCAAGTAGAGGGAATGAAAATAATGATATTGGTGTTCCAAAAACTCTGCTTAGAGGGTCGAAAACAGATGCTGCATTTGTTATCGAAATGGGTATGCGTGGTTTAGGTCAAATTGAACGTCTCTCTAGAGTTGCTGAACCTGATATTGCTATAATTACAAATGTGGGCCAAGCTCATATTGGTATCCTTGGTAGTAGAGAAAATATTGCAAAAGCCAAGTCTGAAATCACATCAAGCCTAAACTCTGATGGGGTTGTGATTATTCCTTTTGGTGATTACCTCTTAGAAAAAGCTTTATTAGAAAAATGGTCAGGACGTATTGTTCGATTAGCAATAGAGGGCTTTTCAATGAATTGGTTAGATTGCAAAGATGAGTATTTTTCTTCCCAAAATATTGAACCAGATTATATTTCTCAAATTGATATGCAAAATAATTTCATGTTTTTTGAGGGAAGTAAATTTAAATTGCCCCTTGAAGGAAGACATAATGCTATGAATTTTCTTATGGCATTGACAGTCGCAACAGAATTAGGATTATCAATAAAGAACCTTGATCGATTAAAAATAAAGATGCCAATGGGAAGAAATAGATTAGTTGATTGTGGACAATATTTAGTTTTAGATGAGACTTACAATGCATCTCCCGAATCTGTTATTGCATCTTTAGAGTTATTGGTAAGCAAGCCTGGCAGACATTTTGCGGTTTTAGGTACGATGCTTGAGTTGGGCTCTGAGAGTATTGCACTTCACCAGAAAGTTCTTGAAAGAGCTGTTGAATTAGATCTTGCTGGAATTGTGTTTGTCTCTTGTGGAGAGGAATCTAATATCATAAAAGAGATAATTAAAGAATTACCAAATCATGATGTAGTAAAAACACCAACAGATGCTGCTAAATCATTATTGTCATGGCTTTCACCAGGAGATAATATTTTAATTAAAGGTAGTCGTAAGTTGGAGTTGGAAAAAGTATTACCTTATTTACAGCAATAACTCACTGTTTTAGTTAATCAGCCTTGGTTCTAATAATTGCTTTTGATCTTTCAACTACTAAACTTTTGTCAGGAATATCTTTACTAATTGTTGAGCCTGCACCAATAGTTACATGTGAACCTATCTTGATCGGTGCAACAAGGACTGAATTTGCACCGGTTTTTGAATAATCATCAATAATTGTTCTATGTTTATTTTTGCCATCAAAATTAGCTGTAATAGTCCCTGCTCCAATATTAATATTTTTTCCTAGAGATGAATCACCTATATAGCTTAAATGATTAATCTTTGTTCCTTCTCCAATACAACTTTTTTTTATTTCCACAAAGTTACCTATTTTAGAATTTTTTCTTATGTTTGATTCTGGCCTTATGTGGGCGAATGGACCAATTGATGTGTTATTTCCAATCGATGCCTCATTGATGAATGAATGAATTGCTAATACATTTTCCGCTAGAGTTGAATTCGTTATGACACTACCTGGACCTAAATGACATCCATTGCCTATACTGCATTTGCCGCGGAGATGAGTTTGTGGTTCAATAATTACGTCTGTGCCAAAGTTCGAATCCTCGCTTATAGAACAACTAATAGGATCAACAAATGAAACTCCTTTGCTCATCCATAAGGATTTAAGCTCTTCTTGAATGTAATGTTCGCATTCAGAAAGTTGAAGCCTATCATTAATGCCCTTGATCTCAAATGGATTATCTACCTCAAAATGCAATGCTTTTTTAAGTAAACTTATAGTATCTGTTAGATAAATCTCATTTTGACTATTTTGGCTAGATAATAAGTTTAGAACATCTGATAATTGTTGCCAATCAAAGCAATATATACCCGCATTTATTAATTTATTTTTTCGCTGTTCATCAGTACAATCTCTCTCTTCGATGATTTCTTTTACTAGCCCCGACTCATCTGTGAATACTCGCCCATATCCTGTTGGAGAATCTAAACTTGCAGACAGAAAAGTTACACTCGCATTGGATGCTTTGTGAAATTTCAAGAGTGAACTTAGAGTTTTCTGTTTTAGCAGTGGTACGTCTCCATTTAGTACTAACAGTTCTCCATTAAAGCCTTTTAATCTAGGACTTAATTGCTGAATAGCATGTCCTGTTCCATTTTGAGGTTGTTGAAGAACAAAGTCCAAGTCTTGATGATGTTTGAGAGAGTCCTCTACTAATATCGCTTGATGTCCTACAACTATTAATCTATGGTTTGGCCTTAGTTCGTGAGTAGAGGACAAAACTCTATCGATAAGAGATTTCCCTGCTAAATGGTGAAGAACCTTAGGCAGCTTACTTTTCATTCGCGTACCTTTTCCAGCCGCTAAAATTGCGATGGCAAGCATTAGAGTACTTTTTTGAAGAAATCTAATTGCTTTATTCCTATTGCGCAGTATTCCATCGTTTTCTCCATGAAGAAGTGTTTATTAATTGACTTTTAGATTGCTCTAGTTCTCTTGTTGAAATGATTTCTTTAGATTTCCCTTTTCCTGTTGGATCTCTGTAAGGAATTGATGAACGTGTAGCGAGGTGTTCTACTTCTCTAGTGCTTAAGTGTTTAAAAAGACAATTTTTTGAAATGAACTGCTGTTCTAATTGCTTTTTCATAGCAACTGTCCCTGAGCTCCATCTGCTAGGGGCATCGATTGAGGGAACTATTGAATAGATGTTTAAACCAGCTCTTTTCAAACTAGCTCTAATTGACGCTGCAGTTGAATATGTAATTAAGCGGCCGTCGAAAGAAAGTCTTTCGGTTAATAAAGAGATAAATTCCTCACTCCATAGCTCGGGACACTTTTGTGGAGAAAAGGGATCAAGAAGAATTAAATCAAACAATAGAGAATCTTGTATTTCGTAAATTTTTTGTCTTGCATCTCCCCAGTGAATAGTTCCTTCGTTAAAACCTTCAGTCCATCTCCCTGATTTGTTTAAACAATTAAAAAAGTGCAATACTTTTGGAGACCAAATTTCCTGAAATATTTTTTCATTGAGACCAAGATTTAGAGGCCTTTGATCAATCTCAAGTCCATGCCATTCGATTGTAAGATTGCTTTTAAGTAACTCTTCGAGAATACATCCAGTGTTATACCCTAGGCCCATACAAACATCTAAAACAATTATTTTTTTAGTGTTAGAAAATTGTTCTAATTGAGATGGTATTAGATATTTATCGATTGATTCTCTGAGTGCTCCATCCTTATCATGAAATCCCTCTTCATAGCTCAAGCTATATAGACTTAAACTCCCATCTTTTGTCGTATGTTTTTTAAAATCATCCAATTCTAAGAAAAACTAATTTTTTTGATGAAGTCTCTTAAGATCACTCCAAAAATCTGGATATGAGATTGCGGCAGCCTCACTACGTCGTAATGTCGAATTAGAATTAGCCATAATTGATGCAATAGCTAAACTCATGGCTATTCGGTGATCATCTTCGCTATCAAGCTCGCATCCTTTAAGATTTGATCCTCCGTAGATAGTTAGACCATCTTGATGCTCGTCTAATTTGGCTCCCATCCTTTTTAATTGCCTAGTCATTACAGCTAATCGATCAGTTTCTTTAACTCTCAATTCACTTGCTCCTTTTATTTGACTGATACCATTACAAAAACATGCTGCTACGGATAATATAGGTATCTCGTCTACAAGCCGAGGCATTATCTCAGCATCAATTTTAAATGGTTTCAAGTTTTCTTTGTAGAAAACTTCTATGTCTCCGACAGGTTCACCTGCGACATCTCTTTTGTTGATTACGTTGATATTTGCTTCCATTGCTTCTAACACTTCAATTATTCCAGTTCTTGTTGGATTTAGACCAACATTTTCGACAACTAATTCTGATCTTGGAATGATGCTACCTGCAACCAGCCAAAATGCAGCAGAGCTAATATCACCTGGAACAATAATTGATTGACCTTTTAGATCTTTGCCCGGGGAAACAGTTATATGTCTACCCATTTCACCACCAACTTCTAGATTAGCTCCGAAGGCTTTTAACATTCGCTCGCTATGATCTCTTGATCTAGCGGGTTCAATAACCGTCGTTGAGCCTTCTGCATTAAGAGCCGCTAGTAGGATTGCAGATTTTATCTGAGCACTTGCTACTGGAGTACCAATTACTGCACCTCTTAATTTGTTCCCGATAATCGATAGAGGCGCCAAGTCTCCACCGCATCTTCCAGAAACTTTTGCTCCCATCATTTTTAACGGCTGTCCTACTCTTTTCATTGGCCTATTTCGGAGTGATTTATCTCCTGTAAGGATGAAATGATGATCTTTTTGGCCGGCTAACAATCCCATTATTAATCTCATAGTTGTTCCTGAATTTCCGCAGTTCAAAATATTTTTTGGCTCTTGGAGGCCATTTATTCCAACACCTTCAATTTCAATAATGTCTCCTTTCTTAATTGGACTAATCTTTACGCCCATTGACCTAAGGCACTCAGCAGTACTTAATGGGTCTTCAGCAGGCAAAAGGCCCTCAATTATTGTTTTCCCCTCAGCAATAGCCCCAAAAAGGAGAGCTCGGTGTGAGATTGATTTATCTCCAGGTACTTTCACTTTTCCACAGAGCTCCCCTCCTTTTTGAAGGTCTCTTAAAGACTGATCTTTAGTGGGAACTTTCAATGAAAAAACAATATTTTATTTTATTTTATTTATCGATAAGCTTTATTCCTGATTTTATGAATTGTTTACTTGTTTTTGACGCATTAGTTCATCGATAACATACCCAAATAATTCTGGACTTGGTTGCTTGTTTTCTAGCTCCGATAACCCTAGTTCTTCCCATCTTTCATCGACTTTCTCTTCAAGTTCTTGAGGCCTTGTTAATGGCTTTCCCCAATCATGATTTTTTTCTGGGCCAATTTTCGTTGTTGCATCAATAGCTAATCTCCCTCCTAATCCGATATTTTCACTTGCGAAGTCAAGGGAATCAAAAGGAGTATTCTCGAGTATGAATAAATCTCTTTGAGGGTCAACTTGACTGGATAATACCCAAACTACTTGTCTAGGATCTCTTACATTGATTGATGAGTCTACTACGACGACAAATTTTGTATAAGTAAATTGGGGTAAAGCACTCCAAAAAGCCATTGCAGCTCTTTTCGCTTGGCCTGGATATGCTTTATCAATTGATATAACTGCTAACTTGTAGCTCAAAGCTTCCATTGGGAGGAAGAAATCAATAATTTCAGGTATTTGTTGTTTAAGTATTGGAGTATAAATTCGATTTAATGCGATGGCCAGCATGGCCTCTTCTTTTGGAGGCCTGCCGCTGAAGGTTGTTAAAAATATTGGTTTTTTCCTTTGAGTCATACAGTGGAACCTAATTAAAGGTGAGGACTCAGCACCTCCATAGAACCCCATATGGTCTCCAAAGGGACCATCCATCATCTCTTCCCCTGGAGTTATAGATCCTTCCAGAACAATTTCACTGTGACTAGGGACCTGAAGATCGATAGTTTTACATTTAGTCAATCGAACACCTTCCCCTGCATATAAACCAGCAAAAAGCCATTCACTGAGTTGTACTGGAATCGGAGTTGCTGCTGCCATAACAAGTAGTGGATGAACTCCAATTGCTACAGCAACTTCTAACTTTTTATTCATTGCAGCGGCTTTGCGAAGATGCCTGGCACCTCCTCTGACACTTAACCAATGGACCGTCATACTCTTGGCAGATTGTCTTTGGAGTCGATAAACACCAACATTTGGAACGCCTGTTTCAGGATCTTTTGTTATTACAAGACCTAAAGTGATGGCACCGCCAGCATCCTCTGGCCATGGACGTAAAAGCGGTAAAAGATTTAGATCTAAATCTTTTTCACCAATTATTTTTTGATGGCATGGTGGTAATAGATCAATATCCGGGCGTGCTTTAAGTAGATCCCAAGCAACTGAAGCAAAGGCTTTGGTCTCATTAAATCCTTTTGGAGGTCTTGGTTGCTGAAGCAGGGCTAACTTTTTCCCTAAATCCTCCAATTGTTCTTGCTTCTCTAAGCCCATACTCCATACCACGCGTTCCATTGTGCCAAGTAAATTGACTGCGACAGGAATTGATGAACCTTTTACGTTTTCAAAAAGTAGAGCAGGTCCTCCCATCCCAAGAACTCGGTCGCTTATCGCTGCAATTTCCAAGTCACTATCAACTTGATTGCTTATTCTCTTCAATTGACCTTTTTTTTCCAAGAGAGATAGAAAATCTCTGATGTCCCGTGTAAGTTGTTCTTGACGAAATAATTTCATGAAGGTCTGCGCGTTTAACCTATTTATCTAGTTACTGTGACGCAAGTTATCAGCCTTTGTGGAAATGAAACTTTCTTATTTTTACGTAGCAGCAGATGTTCCCAAAGGAATAATCCCTGAATCATCAGTAGTAATTGATGTTCTCAGAGCTACAACAACAATTGCCTGGGCTCTTGAGAATGGTGCTGACTCAGTGCAGGTGTTTGCAGATGTTGAGGAACTTCAAAGTGAGGCAAATGCTTTTCGTGACAAGGATAAAATTCTGGTAGGTGAGAGAGGAGGTAAAAAATTAGAAGGATTTGATTTAGGAAATTCTCCATTAGGCGTTTCAGCAGCCAATGTAAAAGGTAAAAGAGTTTTTATGAGCACAACGAATGGAACCAGATCACTCCATCGTGTTAGGGAATCCAAAAGTTTGTACACAATGGCTCTTCCAAATAGAAAAGCTATTGCTGAAAGATTGAAAAGCGATAATCCAAAAGAAGTTTGGATCGTTGGGAGTGGCTGGGAAGGCTCTTATTCTTTAGAAGATTCTTTGGCCGCTGGGGCTTTGGCTTATCTTCTTATGGATCAATTAGATTCGGTAGAGATATTAAATGATGAATTGATGGCCTCCATAGCACTTTGGAAAACCTGGAAGAATGATGTTGAAGGATGTTTACGTATTGCAAGTCATGGACAAAGGCTTGCAGGAATAGGTAATCATGATGATGATTTCGCTTGTTGCTCTTCTTTGGACAATCTTTCTGTTATTCCCAAACAGACTGAGATGGGAGTCCTTCGTGCAAGCTAACTTTTAAATTATTTTTACTTTTTAACTCTGTGTCAGATTTTTTGGCTGCGGCCTTACAGCTAACAAGTACTTCAGATGTAGACGCCAATCTCAATTTTGCAGAAGAACAAATTGAGTTAGCATCTAGGAGAGGAGCAGATCTTGTTGGACTTCCTGAAAACTTTGCATTTTTAGGGGAAGATCAAAAAAAACTTAAAATAGCATCATCTATCTATGAAAAATGCAATAGTTTTTTAGTAACTATGGCAAGGAGATATCAGGTCGTTTTACTTGGAGGAGGTTTTCCAGTACCCGCCGGAGATGGAGTAAGAACTTTTAATAGAGCGGAATTGTTTGGTAAGGATGGCCAATCTTTAGCTCGTTATGACAAGATTCATCTTTTTGATGTTGATCTCCCTGAGGGGAACACCTATAGAGAATCTGAAACTATAGTTTCTGGCAGTGAATCACCACCAGTTGTTGATGTGCCAGGTCTTTGCAAAATTGGATTATCAATTTGTTATGACGTCAGATTCCCTGAACTTTATAGAAATTTAGTTAATAATGGTGCAGATCTATTAATGATTCCTGCTGCTTTTACTGCTTTTACTGGAAAAGATCATTGGCAAGTCTTACTCCAAGCAAGAGCTATCGAAAATACAGCATATGTAGTTGCCCCAGCCCAAACTGGTCGTCATTATGGGAGACGACAAAGTCATGGACATGCAATGGTTATTGATCCATGGGGTACAGTTCTAGCAGACGCAGGAGTTATTCAAGGTGCTGCCATAGCCCCTGCTGATAAAGAGAGGGTTGAAAGAATAAGAGGCCAAATGCCCAGCCTTAAACATCGGAAAACTGAGCTTTTTACTTGATGTTTAAAGATAAATCTTTAAAGTCAAAATTAGCATTATTTGCTGGAGTTATTTTTTTCTCCAATTTTGTATTCTCTTTACCCCTAAGGTCTGCTAGTGCACTTGCCGCCTGGGCCCTTACTAGTAACGGAAGTCTTAAATTAAGAACTTCTGCAGGCGTTAAATTAGATGCTTTTTATCAATCATCTACTGGAGATAAAGGGGAAAGAGTGTGGGTAGATTTTCCCGGGGAATTAAGTAAACCTAGAACTTTAAAAGGCAATGGATCAGTAAAAGAGATTAGATTAGGTAAACCCTCTGAAGGAATAACTAGGCTTGTTATAGAGTTTTCACCTTCAGTTAGATTAGAACCTTCAAAATTAAAATTAATTGGTATTTCTTCAAATACTTGGGAGTTGAAATTTAAGGGCTTAGAAAGCAATTCTTTTAGTTCTATAGGAGAAGGTAATATTATTAGAAATTCAATAAAAAGAACTTTCGAAAAAATAAATCGTCAAGATTTAGATTTATCTTCTTTGCCTAATGTTCCATATGGAAAGTATAAAATTGTTATTGACCCAGGTCATGGTGGCTCAGATCCCGGCGCTGTAGGGATTAATGGATTAAGAGAGACAGATGTAGTTTTAGAAGTATCAAAGAAGGTTTCACAATTTTTGACTAATAAAGGAGTCAAAACTGTACTTACTCGTAATCATGAGAGAACTTTAGATTTACAACCAAGAGTGACTAGAGCTAATAATTCAAAAGCAAATGCATTTGTAAGTATCCATGCAAATGCAACTAGAGGGAAACGCAGAGATGTCAATGGTTTAGAGACGTATTACTATTCAGGTTATAAAGGTTATTCATTAGCAAAAAATATTCATAAACAAATTTTGATTGCCTCATCGCAAAGTCCAGATAGAGGGGTTCGTAGATCTCGTTTTTATGTAATTAGAAAAACATCTATGCCTGCAGCTCTAGTTGAAATTGGATTTGTAACGGGTATGTATGATGCAGCTTTATTACGTCAAAAACCCTATCGAGAAAAGATTGCTTTCGCTATAGCTAAGGGAATCCTTAATTATCTAAAGGTATCGAATTAAAGATGCGTCTTGGTTTGTTTGATAGTGGCATTGGAGGTCTCACGGTTTTTAAAAAGGTTGTTGAATTATCTCCCAATACTTCATTTGTATATTTAGCAGATACTGCAAGACTTCCTTATGGCTTAAGAACTTCAAATGAGATTATTGAAATTGCAGAAGAAATATCATTTTGGTTTAGTCATCAAAATATTGATGCTTTTTTGGTTGCATGTAACACGACAAATTCAATAGCCTTGGACGTAATTAAAAAGAGATTAAATGTCCCTGTTTTTGATTTAATTGAATCTGTTTCTTCAGTTATTGAAGAAAATAGGGTAGGTGTTTTGGCTACTCCTTCTACAGTCAAAACAAGTGCATATACAAATGCAATTTTAGGCTTTAAACCAAAAACTTTTGTAATTGAACAACCATGTCCAGAATTTGTCCCACTTATTGAAATGGATCAACTTAAATTAGATGAGATTAGAGATGTTGCGATTGGATACTTACAACCACTATTAAAGGAAAATATTGAATCTTTAATTCTTGGATGTAGTCATTATCCCTTGATAAGTCCTTTGCTAGTTAAATTATTACCCTCTAATGTCAAATTGATTGACCCTGCTGAAGCCCTTTCTTTGAAGTTAAAGTTGTTTATGGATTCAAAAATGAGCAATTTCGCAAAGAGAAATTACTTGGTTGATTCAAAGTTTTATGTAACTTCAGATCCCTGCAATTTCGCCAATAGAGCCAAGCAGTGGTTAAATCTGTTTCCTGAAGTTAAGCTCGTTTCACTGCAGAAGAAGGCTTGAGTCTCTTAATATCAAAAAGTAGAGCGCTTTTATGACCACAGCCACTGAAATTCTTCAACCTGTAGAACTTGATCTAGAAGCTTTGCTTTCAGATCTACGCAGCCTCATTGGTGCTGGGCACCCAATCTTGCAGGCTGCTGCCGAGCACCTTTTCAGTGCAGGCGGAAAACGTTTAAGACCTGGGATTGTTTTATTGATTTCAAGAGCATTGACCTCTGAGAAGGAGCTTCCTTTAAAACATCGAAAATTGGCCCAAATCACTGAGATGATTCATACCGCGTCTCTTGTTCATGATGATGTTGTTGATGAAGCAGATACTAGAAGAGGGGTTGAAACCGTTCATAGTCGATTTGACCCAAGAATTGCTGTACTCGCAGGTGACTTTTTATTTGCACAAGCTAGTTGGCACTTGGCAAATCTTGAGAATTTGGATGTTGTTAAATTGTTAAGTAGAGTGATAATGGATTTAGCTGAAGGTGAGATAAAGCAAGGTCTTAATAGATTTGATTCCAGTCAATCCTTTGAAAGTTATTTAGAAAAAAGTTATTGTAAAACAGCTTCTCTAATTGCAAATAGTTCTAAGGCTATAGGAGTCTTATCTGAGGTGAATGAAGAGAGTTTAAATTCACTTTATTTTTTCGGAAGGCAACTAGGATTAGCTTTTCAAGTTGTAGATGATATCCTTGACTTTACTGGTAATGATGAACAATTAGGTAAGCCAGCGGCAAGTGATTTAGAGAGTGGATATCTTACAGCACCTGTCTTTTACGCTTTGGAAGAACATCCAACTCTTGGTGAACTTATTAATGGTAAATTTTCCAAAAAAGATGATCTTTTTAAGGCTTTATCTATAGTAAGAGATTCAAATGCGATTAAAAAATCACGCGAATTGGCTGAAAGATTTGCATCTGAGTCTAAAGAATCAATTTCTTGGTTGCCAGATTCACCATCAAAAAAAGCATTACTTGAATTACCTGAATTCGTTATAAGTAGACTTTATTAATTTTATATTCATTTAAGATGTCTTCAATTTCTTTTAAATATTGTATTTCTTTTAAATTGTTACTTTGTTCAAGAAAATTTTCTTTTGTTAGCTCAAAACTTTTCTCTTTTAAAAACCAAACATAACACCCTGCTTTTAGAGCTGACGAAACTCCAGAGATTGAATCTTCAACAGCCCAGCATTCTTGAGGTGAAATATTTAATTTTTTAGCAGCTAGAAGATATGGGTCTGGATCAGGCTTACCCCTTACTAGTGATTTGTCATCGCCAAGAACTTTTATTGAAAATAGATTCATCCATTTATGATGAGCGGTTTTTATTTGCAGTGATTCAGCGCTGCTACTTGTTACTAAGGCCATTGGAATATTATTTTCAAAACACCATTTTACGAGACTCTCACCACCTGGCATTGCTTGAGCAGAGAGGATTAATCTTCTTGAAATTGGCTTGTGCCTACTTAATAAATCTTTTAGTTCAACCTCCTTTGGGATTAATTCAATAAGTTCTTTCGCACAGTCGATTCTTCTTCTGCCTCTTAGGAGTTTTAATTGATTTTTAGTAAGATTTAAATTATAAATTGATGCAGTCTCTTGCCATGCCTGACCGTGTAAGGGTTCTGAATCAATTAGAACTCCATCAAGATCGAATAAAAATGCTTTTGGGAAGTTCCAATTTTTTTTCATTATGAATTTGTTTTAAATAAGAGTTTCACTATTCAAGCCTTTTGGTCAGAAATAGCTTGAATGCGATAAATGAAAAGATGTTTTTTCCTTCATGACTTCAGACAATTCTAACTCTATTGAGTCAGTTCTTCAGGAGCAGAGAGTTTTCCTTCCTTCTGATGAATTCTCTAGTAAAAGTAGAATCTCTTCTTTTTCTGGATATTTGGAAATGGCAGAGATGGCTAAATCTGATCCAAACAAGTTTTGGGGTGATGCCGCTAGAGAGGAATTACATTGGTTTAAATCATTTGAAAAAGTTCTTGATTGGTCCAATCCACCTTTTGCTAGATGGTTTGATGGTGGAAAAACAAATATTTCATTTAATTGTTTAGACCGTCATTTAAATAATTCAACAGCTGAAAAGGTCGCTTTAATTTGGGAAGGCGAGCCGGGTGATCAAAAAAAATATACTTACAGCCAATTACATAAAGAAGTTTGCAAAGCAGCGAATGCGCTCAAATCATTAGGAATAGGTAAAGGAGATCTAGTAGCTTTATATATGCCGATGATTCCTGAAGCTGCAATTGCAATGCTTGCTTGTGCAAGGATTGGGGCTCCTCATTCTGTTGTCTTTGGAGGTTTTTCCTCTGAGGCTCTCAGAGATCGATTGATTAACGGAGAGGCTAAAGCAATAATTACAGCTGATGGTGGTTTTAGAAAAGATAAAGTTATTCCTCTTAAAGATGCTGTGGATTCAGCATTGGAGGGCGATGCTTGCTCAAAGGTTGAATGTGTTTTAGTTGTTCAACGTAGTAAAAAATCTATTGCAATGGAAGATGGCAGAGATTTTTGGTGGCATGAAGTTGTAGATAGTCAGTCTGACGAATGCTTAGCAGAAGAGATGGATAGCGAGGATTGCTTATTTGTTTTATATACCTCTGGTTCTACTGGTAAGCCAAAGGGAGTTGTTCATACAACTGCAGGATATAATCTTTGGTCTCATTTAACTTTTAAATGGATTTTTGATATTCGAGAAAATGATGTTTATTGGTGCACTGCGGATGTGGGTTGGATAACGGGACATAGTTATATCGTTTATGGCCCGCTATCTAATGGGGCTACCACTGTTATGTATGAAGGAGTTCCTAGACCATCTAATCCTGGAGCCTTTTGGGAAGTGATTCAGAAGCATAAAATCTCAATTTTTTATACCGCTCCTACCGCTATTAGAGCCTTTATGAAAGCGGGAAAAGAAATTCCTGATAAATACGATTTGTCTAGTTTGAGACTTTTAGGAACTGTGGGAGAGCCAATCAACCCAGAGGCTTGGATGTGGTATCGAGAGGTCATTGGCGGAGGGCAATGCCCAATTGTTGATACTTGGTGGCAAACAGAAACTGGTGGAGTAATGATTAGTCCCCTTCCTGGAGCTACTCCTACAAAACCGGGCTCAGCAACTTTTCCTTTGCCTGGAATTGATGCAGATGTGGTTAATTCTGATGGGATCTCTGTAGCAAATAATGAAGGTGGCTATTTAGTAGTTAAAAAACCATGGCCAGGGATGATGAGAAATGTTTATGGTGATGAAAAAAGATTTAGAGAAAGTTATTGGGAGTATTTAAAACCTTCGAATAATAACCATATCTATTTTGCAGGAGATGGCGCTAGAAGAGATGATGAAGGTTATTTTTGGGTCATGGGGCGTGTAGATGACGTTATCAATGTTTCTGGTCATAGGCTTGGAACAATGGAAATTGAATCTGCTTTGGTTAGCCATGAATTAGTTTCAGAGGCAGCAGTTGTTGGTAAGCCAGATGATTTAAAGGGAGAATCGATAGTAGCCTTTGTTACCTTGAAAACTGGAGCAAAATTAAATGAAAATATTGATACACAATTAAAAAAACATGTAGCGAGCGAAATAGGTCCTATTGCTAAACCTGATGAAATTAAATTTACTGACGCCCTTCCTAAAACAAGAAGTGGAAAGATAATGCGCAGGATTTTAAGAGCTTTGGCTGCTGGTGATGAAATAAGTGGAGATACTAGTACGCTTGAGGATAGATCAGTTTTAGATAAATTAAGAAGTTGATTTTAAATCTCCCAATTAGTTATTTTATTAACTATTAAATCAATTTTATTATATTTTAAAGAATTTTCAAAATTATATTTTAATAACTTTTCTCTTAGACCTAGGCTCACTGGGGTTAAGTGATTACCGTCTAGTTTCATTATTTTAGAGTTGTCAATATTTCTTTCTTTTAATAGTTTTAGTAATATTTTGCTTTGATCCAGATTATCATTTTTAAAGCTTATTAATAGGTTATTTATTTGTTCATAGTAATTATTTATAAGGTTTAATGTTTCTTCAGGGCTAGGACTAAATTCACTTTCAAAGTTTAGCTTTTTAGAGATTCTCTTAAGCATAGGTATTGATTTATCTGCCTTGAAGTTATTAAAACTGATAGCAACTAAACCATTACAATTTCGTCCTCCATCTGGAGCTAGTAAATGCAATTTACATCCAAGACTATGACCAAATCTTACTGATTTTTTTATTAAGCCAACTTTTTTTTCAAGGATTTTCCGAGAAAAACGAAATTCTTTCCAAGCTAAATTAGCTTGAATTTGATGATCAAAGTTAGGGATATAACTCCATGAATGTACCGCAAAGCTTCTTTGCAGAAGTCCTGAAATTATTCTTTTATAAGCAATTTCTGGTTTTATGGAAACATAACTACCACCAATTATTTCTACAAGACCGATTGGTCTTGATGGCCAATGGCAAAATACATCATTTATGCGTCTAATGGTACTCATTAATGCGTGATTAACCTTGAAAAGAGAAATTAAAAACAATTATAAATATAATTGTTTTTAATTTCTGATGTTTTAAAAAGTTTTTCTTAAAGTCTGTTTTTTCGATGATAATGGATGCATGAGTAATTAAATTTGATTTGAAAGAAGAGCATAATGATATGAAAGACAGTCAGCAGCTGAACTTTCTCAATGGCACAATTAAAGAAAGTTCGACTAGAGAGAATAAAGCTAAAGGATTAAAAGATTCTTCAAGATCAAAAAACGAACAGCATGAAATTCTTAATCTTCAACAATTACCAATGAATGTTTTAATTTTGGATACTGAAACTACAGGACTTGATAATGAGAATGATGATTGTCTTGAAGTCGGCTCGATACTTTTCAATGTTGCAACGCGGTCGGTTTTGGCACAACAATCGTTTCTTCTACCTGTTGAAAAAAACAATGCAGAAAAAATAAATAACATACCTGCTGAGATAACCAGATTGCCTCAACCTTTATCTGAAGCAATTAGATATTTTGAATCTTTAGTTCAAGCATCAGATGCGATAGTTGCTCATAATGCTGAATTTGATAAGAAATGGTTTGGTCTTAAAAAATTGCCTGAGATAGAAAAAAAATGGATTTGTTCCATGGATGACATATCATGGCCAGATGATAGGCAACTTAAGAGTCGCCCTTCTGTAAGAGATCTTGCATTGGCTTATGGAGTCCCAGTATGGAGTGCTCATAGGGCTTTAACTGATTGTATATACATAGCGGAGGTATTCAAAAGATGTAGTGAACTAGAGAATCTTTTGATTGGAGCACTTGAACCAAAAGTTCTTCTGCGTGCTGACATCTCCTATGAACAAAGATATTTAGCTAAAAACGCTGGTTTCAGATGGAATGATGCCATTAAGGGTGCTTGGTCTAGAAAAATGAGTCGTCGAGATGCCCGAAAACTAGAATTTCCTTTTCATGAGATAGATGTTCATGATTGAGGTTGATTTTCATAAAGTACTCATTTCAAATCTTGGCTATATATTTAATGTGTGAGTAATGAGTTTTCTATGCTTTTATCAATGATCAGTTTATGAGAAAATATTTAACTAATAAAAATGTAGTTGGTCAGTCTCCTCTTTTTAAAAGTAAGACAGATGGTAATCAGTTAAAAAAACGTCTCCGTCAATGGCAGCACTCCAGGAGTTGGGCGCGTTTAATTTGTGAAGCAGAAAAAATGTGGGGTCTTGAATCAAGAGAGCTAAAAAGACTTGGGGCTATTGAATTAATTCAACTTCAAAATGAAATGCCTTTTAATGTTAGAAGAAGAGTAAATTTTTGGTTGGTCAGATATTCAGGCGCTACTCGATTAGAAGAATAATCTTATTGAATTGCTGGTTTGAGTTTTAACGATTCAATATGTTAGAAATAGATAATGAATAGTTTTTTCTCTGTATAGGTAAACAATTATTATTAAACAAACAACAAATAATTTTGCCTAAGCTACTTTGACAAATTTAAAGAATTTACGAGGAATGGTAGATCTTCTACCAGCTCAGATTGATTACTGGCAGAAGGTTGAATCTATTGCAAGAGATCATTTTAGTCGGGCTGGGCTCGAAGAAATTAGAACACCGATTATTGAACAAACCGAATTGTTTTTAAGAGGTATTGGAGAAAATACTGATGTTGTGGGTAAGGAAATGTATACCTTTGAAGATAGAGGTGGTCGTTCTTGCACCTTGAGACCAGAAGGCACTGCTTCTGTTGCAAGAGCTATTCTTCAGAATGGTTTGTTGAATAATGGACCTCAAAGGCTTTGGTATGGAGGACCAATGTTTCGTTACGAACGTCCTCAAGCGGGAAGGCAAAGGCAGTTTCATCAAATTGGAGTTGAATTTGTTGGATTTGATTCTGTTATTAGTGACGCTGAGGTTATTTCTATTGCTTGGGATTTTTTATGTGCCCTTGGCTTGAATGATTTGACTCTAGAACTTAATACTCTTGGTAGTAATGAAGATCGTCATAGTTTCAAAGAAAAATTAAAAGATTGGTTAAATCAACGATTCGATTTGCTAGATGAAGATTCTCAAAAAAGAATTAATGTTAATCCTTTGAGGATTTTAGATAGTAAAAATATTGCTATAAAAAAACTTTTATGTGAGGCTCCATCTTTAAGTGACTTTTTATCGAAGGAGAGTAAAAATAGATTTGATTTCTTACAGGAATTACTAAATAATTTAAATATTCCATATAAAATAAACAAAAATCTAGTTCGAGGGCTTGATTATTATTCTCATACGGCTTTTGAAATAACAAGCGATCATCTTGGATCTCAAGCAACTGTATGTGGAGGGGGAAGATATGACGGGTTGATAGCTGACTTGGGAGGTCCAAAAACACCATCAATTGGATGGGCGATCGGAATGGAAAGATTAATTATCCTAACCAAAGATAGAATATCTCATTCAAAATTTCCTGATGCTTATGTTATTAATAGAGGTCAAAATGCTCAACAAGTTGCTTTGAAGATTACTCGTAAATTAAGGTCAGATAATTTTAGGATAGAATTGGACTATTCGGGCTCATCTTTTTCTAAACAATTTAAGAGAGCAGACAAAAGTGGTGCTAAATTGGCAATAGTAATAGGTGAAGATGAGGTCTCAAAAGGTCAATTGATGATAAAGCAATTAAGAGATGATGAAAAAGAAAAGGGAGGTAAAGAATATATTTGTTCTATAGAGGAGCTTAATCAGTTAATTTCAAAATTGATTGTTTAATAAAATGATTGATTTTTTCAAATGAGCTTTATGAAAATTCGTAAAATTTGTTGTATTGGTGCTGGTTACGTAGGTGGTCCGACAATGTCTGTTATTGCAGATAAATGTTCAGATTTAGAAGTTAAAGTTGTTGATATAAATAAAGAAAGAATCGCGGCATGGAACGACAGTGATTTGAATAATTTACCAATATTTGAACCTGGACTAGATCAAATAATCTCAAGAACAAGAGGGCGAAACCTTTTTTTTAGTTCAGAAATGGAAAAGTCGATTGCAAATGCTGACATGATTTTCATATCAGTCAATACCCCTACAAAGACAAAAGGTTTAGGCGCAGGACAAGCAAGTGATCTTAGTTGGGTAGAAGCTAGTGCAAGGCAAGTCGCAAAATATGCAGAAGGTCATACCATAGTTATTGAAAAAAGCACCTTGCCCGTTCGTACGGCACAAGCAATAAAAGAAATACTTGAGGCAACGAAGAAAGAAAATGCAAAAAATAAAAATCCGAAAACCTTTTCTGTCTTATCTAATCCTGAATTCTTGGCGGAAGGGACAGCAATAAGTGATTTAGAGGAGCCTGATAGAGTTTTAATTGGCGGGGAAGACCCTGAAGCTATTAAAGCATTGGTAAATATTTATTTGAATTGGGTCCCTATAGAAAAGATAATTTGCACAAATTTATGGAGTAGTGAACTCTCAAAACTTGCTGCCAATGCATTTTTGGCACAACGTATTAGTTCGATAAATTCTATTTCGGCTTTTTGTGAAGCTACAGGTGCAGATATTAATGAGGTCGCTAAAGCAATAGGCACTGATAAAAGGATAGGGAATCAATTTTTAAGTGCAGGACCTGGATTTGGTGGAAGTTGCTTTAAAAAGGATATTTTAAATCTAGTTTATTTAAGTGGTTATTTTGGTTTGCCAGAGGTTGCCAATTATTGGAATCAAGTTGTGGTACTTAATACTTGGCAACAAGATAGAATTTATAAAATCGTGCTTGAAAAACTCTTTGGTACTGTTAGTGGGAAAAATATAGCAATACTTGGCTTTTCTTTTAAGGCAAATACTAACGATACCCGAGAATCTCCCTCTATTAGAATTTCATGCGACTTACTTGAAGAGGGCGCTTTGCTTTCTATTTATGATCCTAAGGTTTCATTTGAGAGAATAAAAGAGGATTTTGAAAGATTTTCTTTCAATAATCAAGGTATTTGGAAAATGGTAAATTCAATTCCCGATGCTTTGAAAAATGCTGATGCAGTCTTAATTCTTACCGCATGGGATGAATTTTTTGGTCTTGATTGGAAGTATTTAGCCTCTTTAATGAGATCACCAGCGTGGGTGTTTGATACAAGATCTGTTGTTAAGCGTCAAGAAATAAAAAATACAAGTTTGAATTTGTGGAAGTTGGGCGAGGGCAGTTAGAATTTATTCTTTTTAAGAAATAAAACGCTATAGTAAAACTTAACTCATTAAAAAAATTTAGTTTAAATTTTTACTAATTTACTTTTCAACAAATAATGTTATTTAACTTTTTATTTAAAAGAAAGAAAAATTTTCAGAAGAAAATTAAATCTAAACCCGCAATAAATGATTGGATGGAATTAACGAAAGAACAAAGATTTGAAATAGATTCAAAAGAGAAAAAAGAATCCATGAAAAAAAAGAAGGCATTATTGAAATCTATTAGAGAAGAATATATTAAAATTAAAAACAAAAAATGATAATATGTTATTAGTATTAGTGAATTATAAATGTCTATATTAATGATTAAAAAATTCATGAATGCTACCATTTTTATTTTATTTATATTATGAATTGGCCCCCTGCTAAAGCTTGGACTAGTATTGCAGGCAAAAATGGACAAAGGCATTTTGTTTCAATAAATTATAGTATTAAATCATCAGAGAGATGGGTGTTAATGATGTCTGTACTTGACTCAAGTATAGTAGTCAGGGTGCCTTGGTCCCAACTAATTAATCCATCAAAGTGGAAATGTGGATGGGATGAGAATAATTCTTTTCATTCTTCTGAGATATTTGATAATAAAAGTGAAGCTATTTCTGATTCTTGTGTCCATCCCTCTTTTGACTCTGGTTTAACAATACCAATATCTAAAGATACGATTAGGCCTTGGTTTACTAATTCTTAAGAACTCTTTTATATAATCTTTTTCATAATTATATATCCATATATTTATTGATAATTAGATCTTAAATTTACTATTATTAAGTGATAGTATGATTTTGTTTTCCTTCCTTCCTTCCTTCCTTTTGCTTTTTACGTTAAAAAAAAGAAAATAACTTTGTTAAATATGAGAGAGTGTTCAAAGTGGCTTTCAGCAAAAGACGCTAGTAAACTTTTAAGAGTTGAAGAGAAAAATTTAAAGGTCTTGAGAGAAGAAGGCTATTTAAAGCCAGGGATTCATTGGAGAAGTTCATCTGACCCTAAACAATTGCCATGGAACCCAAAAGTTTTTTATCTCATAAGTGCATGTAAAGAATTTCTTGAATATAAGGAAGGCAATGATGGTTTTTCTGAGCAGATAGCAGCTTAAAAAAAAATAGACTTTTCTTGATATTTATTTAAGGATTGATTTGTTACGCTACAAGGTTTTCTCCTTTACAGTCTTTAATGGATGTTTCTAGGACTGGATAAAGAGAAATCATTTTTCCGTACTCAGGTGATGTCCTATAAAAGTTTGCTTTTTTTCTGTAGTGGTCCTCGGTCTCCATTGCGAGACTATTAATCTGCTTCAATTCCATAACAATTCTCCAATTCATTTATTTCTTTAATAGTTACAAATAAAGATCGCAAATTGATATTTTATATTAATTACATATTTGAGGGTATTTACATGGTGTTTTAACGTAATTCGTTACGAATGCCTGATATTAATTTTTTTATGTATAAATTAATTTTTCATTATAAATTTTATTGTATACCTTCTGAGGCTTAAATATTTTTAGTAAAATCCTCCATCTGTTTTTTTCATTTAAAACCTATCTTTTGAATGTATTTTTTAGTTGTATTGGATTTGAATAATAAAAAAAATTTACAGATTCTTTCTCTTACATGAGTATTTGATGAATTTGCAGTAATCTCGGATCGGTTTTGAAAAAATTGCACTTCTAATGCAGACCTATGGAAATCCAGGTGTCACCTACGGGTGGTGGGCTGGTAATTCTGGGGTCACCAACCGCTCAGGCAAATTTATTGCTGCACATGCCGCTCATACCGGTTTGATTGCTTTCTGGGCTGGTGCCTTCACTTTGTTTGAACTTGCTCGTTTTGACCCTTCCGTACCAATGGGTCATCAGCCTTTAATTGCGCTTCCTCATTTAGCAGCTTTGGGTATTGGTTTCGATGAAACTGGAGCCTTTGTTGGTGGAAGTGCGGTTGTGGCAGTTGCTGTGTGTCATCTAGTTGGATCCATGGCTTATGGGGCAGGTGGATTAATGCACTCTCTTCTCTTTTCAAGTGACATGCAGGAATCTTCTGTGCCACAGGCCAGAAAATTCAAGCTTGAATGGGACAACCCAGATAACCAGACTTTCATCCTTGGACATCATTTAATTTTCTTTGGTGTTGCATGTATATGGTTTGTTGAATGGGCGCGAATTCATGGGATCTATGATCCTGCTATTGGTGCTATTCGTCAGGTTGAATACGACCTTAACTTGAGTCATATATGGGATCATCAGTTTGACTTCCTAACTATTGATAGTTTGGAAGATGTTATGGGAGGTCATGCTTTCTTGGCTTTCTTAGAAATTACTGGTGGTGCATTCCATATAGCTACAAAGCAAGTTGGAGAATATACGAAGTTCAAAGGAGCTGGTCTTCTTTCTGCAGAAGCTATTCTTTCTTGGTCATTAGCTGGTATTGGTTGGATGGCGGTAGTTGCAGCATTCTGGTGCGCACAAAATACTACTGTTTACCCTGTTGAATGGTTTGGTGAACCGTTGGCACTCAAGTTTGGAATTTCTCCTTACTGGGTAGATACAGTTGATCTTCCTAATGGTGCACATACCTCTAGGGCTTGGTTATCTAATGTTCATTACTACTTTGGCTTCTTCTTTATCCAAGGTCATTTATGGCATGCTCTTAGGGCAATGGGATTCGATTTCAAACGAGTCACTAATGCTTTAAGTAATTTAGATACTGCTTCAGTTTCTTTGAAATAGTTAAATAAAGTATCTAATTTAACAATAAAAAGCCCCGCTTTAGCGGGGTTTTTTATTGAGTGGTTTCATTTTTGGGTATACGCTTTATTAGGATTCTACAGATTTGATAAATGACTTATTTGAATTCAAAACCTAATGATTTTTATATTAGTAGTGGAGAAATCTTTAAGTAAGAAATGAATCAGAGTTGTTATTTAAAAAGGGTTTATTGAATTACTCTTGCATATAGCTACCTAACTTTTATTAATTTAGATTTTATAAAAGTAATTTATTATATGAGTTTACTTTTTAATTTTTCTTCGCTTGAAAAATGAATAATAATTTTCCATATGAAACTCAATTGGTTTATTTGAGATATAATAAGAAAATAATTTAATGAGGGGATAAAATATTAATATTACTGATCTAGATGTTTCTGATTTGCCATCTTAAACAAACGAATATATGTATGAATTATTTATAGGCTTTGGAGACCTATATAAATTTAATGCAATACCAACGTTTTCCCTCTCATTAGGTTTGCTAGGTATTGTAGGGATTTTTCTCACTCTTGGAAGAAGATTAGATTCTGCTATGAAGTTGGAGCGATTTGGTATCCCTATTGCCCTTTTAGTTGGAGCAATAGGATTCTTAATAGGTCCTTATGGACCTTTTTCATTGCTGCCAGAGAGAGTTATGAATATTTGGATGCAATTGCCAACGCCATTACTTACTTTGGTTTTTGCGAGTTTAATGCTTGGGAGGCCAATACCTAAGGTAAGTGGCTTATGGAAACCAGTAGCCTCTCAGGCTTTGCTTGGGCTTTTACTTGGTTTTGGTCAATATATTGTTGGAGGAATAATAGTGTTGTCGTTTTTACTTCCTTATCTAGGGGTAGACCCCTTGATGGGATGCATTATTGAAGTTGGTTTTGAGGGTGGTCATGGGGCTGCAGCAATAATGGGAGATAGTTTTAGTAAATTAGGCTTCCCTGAAGGATTGGATTTAGGATTCGCAATGGCAACTGTTGGCTTACTTGCATCTACTTTAATAGGTAGTTTCTTAGTAGTTATAGGAAGATTTTTTGGATGGATTGTTCCAGCGGATAATGAAGTCATTATTAACTTAGATGAATCTGAATTAGTATCTAATCCTTTTGAACAACTTAAGTCACTTTTATATAATTTTGCTCTTGTTGGAGTTGCCGTTTTGATAGGTATTTTCTTGCTCTATTGTTTAAGAACTTCATCTATATATATGGGTGATATTAGTCAACAGGTATTAAAAGCTTTTCCTGTTTTCCCTTTGGCATTACTAGGATCATTTTTTGTAAGATTTGTATTGGAAAAAATTGAAAAAACTAAATTTATATCATCTCTTTTTCAACGCGAGATAGGAATACTTGCAACAGATTTACTTATTATAACCGCAATGGCTGGATTGAATCTACCATTACTGACTAATTATTGGCTACCTATAAGTATTTTGGCAATAGCTGGGTTAGTTTGGAATCTTGCAGGAATGTTATTTTTTTCTAGATTATTTTTTAAAGATGAATGGTTTGAAAGATCAATTGCAGAGTTCGGGAATTCGACAGGTGTTGCTGCTAGTGGATTATTACTTTTACGATTAGCTGACCCCCGAAACTCTACAAATACTTTGCCTGTATTTTCTATTAAGCAATTATTTTTACAACCCCTTCTTTCAGGCGGCTTAATTACTGTAATAGCTCCATTATTTATTAGTAGCTATGGGCTTAAAGAATGGACAGAGTTTTGTAGCTTAATTTCAGTTACTTTATGTGCTTTGGCTATATCTTTACAGTCTACATATAAAAAAGCCGCGTCATGAAACTATATTCCCATCAGCAAGATATGAATGATTTAAAATGTCATTCCTAATTAATTTCCTTATTTCTTTAAATGAACAAACAACTATACAAAGATATTCCGCCTCAGGAATTAAAAGAGAAATGGTTTAAAAGTCATCTTCTTGGAAAAGAAGTGGAATTGAGAGACTTATATGAGTTGCCTCAGGATCAGTTGGATTTAGTCATGGCAGAAACTGCAGAGTTTAGAAGTGATATTGGAAATAGAGATAGAAATCTTGGTAAATACTGTACAGCCGGATATTTTTTAGAATTATCAAGGATTATTGATAAAAGACGAGCTTCGGAATAACTTTAAATTTTAGATTTAAAAATTTTATTTTATAAAAGGTGTGGCTCATTATTTTTCTGCCAAGGTTTATTTTTTTTCATAATAATAGGATAACATTCGTGACTAAGAAAATAGTCTAACCATTTTCTTAAATATGAAACCTCATCACATTCATCGAATCTTTTAATATCTGCTATTCTAAATTGTCGGACAAAAGGCCAAATGGCCCAATCAGCTAGACTTTCTTTTGCATTCACTAAAAATAGAGATTGGCCTTTATCTGAAAATTCTTTTAATCTATTATTTAATGATATAAGTATTTTCATTCCTGAATCACGATGTAATGTTAAATCTTGGTACTTAAATCTTGATGCATATTTAAATCGATCTAAATGATATTTGAAAATCTTGTCATTTGTCTCTATTAGTCTAAAAATTTCTTTTGATTTATTTTCTTCTTTGTTCCCAAGCAATTCATGCATATTTGCTTTCTTAATAGTCCATATCATGATATCTATACTCTCATCGATTAATTCATTTTGATTGGTTTTTAAAACTGGTACAGTTGCTTTACTTGAAATTTTGATTAATTCAAAGGGCTTATTCTTAAGATCTACCTCTCTTAACTCTACAGTTTGATTAGTATTGAACAATGCCCATCTTGCTCTTATTGCATAAGGACATCTTCTGAAGCTATATAAAATATTGTGTTTCATAACTTTCCTGTTAAGATCGTATTGTAATCTTTTACTAGATATGATTATTCAATTACTTAGATTGTGAAAAAGATATACCTTGCTAAGTATATCTTTTATCATGCCTATTTTATGATATTGTTCTTTTAAAAACAATCTATTGTTTCTATATTTTTAGATTCATTTTTGAGTATTTAAATCATGTCAGAATTTATTTATTTAATGAAAAATGGTGATTTATATAAGCTTGGTATTGCCAAAAATCTGGAAGCGGAGGCCAGAAAGCTTAGCCCAGGTGAAATAATTGCCTCTTTGAAAATTGGCGATCCGAAATCTTTTAATGCAAGATTATTAAAACTTTATAAGAAAAAAAGAATTCCCGATACAAATTATTTCCGTTTGTCAGAGCTTGAAGTTGATAATTGTAAAAAACATTTAGAGGGACAAACTAATTTGCCGAAAAGTTTAAGTGATGAGTTTCTAATAGGATTAAATGGATCATTGCTATTTGGAATACTAACTATTTTTATATCGTTTCTCATTACTAGGATGTTCATTTTTAGTTTATTTATATCAATCATTTTTGCTTCGTTACCGATGTGGTCTCTTTCTATTCTTGGTAGCTTTGGAGGATATGATGTTAATGATCTAAAGGCCTTTTCAACAGTCCCTAATCGATTGAAGGGTTTTTTAATTGCTATTTCGATGGTCTCGTTTTCATATGTTTTATATGCTTTATTTGATTTCTAATTTTAAGTATTGAACTAATTATAAGTTTATATTTAATATAAATTACTATAAATCTTATTGCCTATTCTGGGTTTGATAGCTATATATAAATATATTGGTTAATAACTTTGCCATATGAACATTTCTGATTATCTTCAATTTCTTGAGCCAATACAAGAACAACTTAATAAAGTTTACTCAATAGCATCCCTTGCTCTTACTGTTTTGATAGGATTATGGCTTTTTAATTTTATAGTTGGTCTAATACAACGGACATTTTCAGTGGGAAAAGCTATAGGTGGTTTTTATAGGAATTATTTCCATAGGCACCTAAGAAAGGTAATTATTTCAGTTTTAAATACATTTAAGAAGCCAACAAATGCCATTTGATTAATATATAACCCTCTTATTGACTCAAGTTAGTTGTCTCTAGTTTACAATTTATAGAGATTTCAAAAGGTACTGAACTATTTGGTAGTTCTAGTATATTTGAACAGATATTCGCAATATCATCAGGTTGAGTCATTTTATCTTTAGGAAAGTCTTTTACATTTTTTGCCATATCTGTATTTACCCAGCCTGGACAAATAGCTGTAACTCTAATCCCTTTATCCCATCCTTCGTTTCTCATCGTTTGGCATAAGCTCATTAATGCGAACTTACTCATTGAATACCCTGCTAAATTACTTTTTGACCTTTTACCACTCATCGATACTAATACTATAATTCGACTTGATTTGCTTTTTGATAAATATTTCCAGGCATTTTTTGTTAATATCCATGGTCCTAATACATTTACTTTCCATAGTTCCTCTATGTCTTTTATTTCATTATCATTAAATAAAAGATTAGTTTTCTTAAGAATTCCAGCACAATGAATAATAGTATCAATACTTTTAAAAGTCTTAGCTGTTTTTTCTATCCATTCCTCTGCTGATTTGTTATTAGATGCATCATATTTATGTAGCACTATTTTTTGAGAACTATTAATTTTTGGATCTATGAATGTATTTAATAAGTTTGCCTTATTTCTTACCCCAAGACTTACTGAATGTCCTTCTTTATATAATTTTAAGGCAATTGCTTTACCTATACCTCTACTTGCTCCACTTATAAGAATCTTTCTCATTTATTGTTAACTAATCAATACTTTTAGCAATAAGTTTAATTCCCTTCCTCGCATTCTCATTAATCCTTGTTTTATAGACCAAGGTGATTTTTTAAACATTTGCCACATTGCTGATATTAATTCCCTGAAGGTTAGAGTATTTGTAAGGAACCCATACCATTTTTTATTTGGTAAGCTAAAAAATTCAACAAAAAAACCACGTAAAAGGTTTTCCTCGAATCTCATTAATTTTTCTAATCCAAATTTATAAATAGCTTGTTTCCTCTTTAGTTCGTCTGGCCATAAGACTTCCCACCCTTTTTGTGCCAAAGAAGCAGACGATGCTCTTTTGTCTTTTATTGCTAATGAAATAGCTTTAGCGACTTTAGGCGCTCTTCTTAAAAGGCTGCCGACCATATATCCCGATGCTGGGTGAACCATCCCGGCTGAACCACCAAAGCCAAGGACTGGTTGTGTCAGGTCTGGAATAGGCATATTCATTGGCAAGTATGACCCGTGCTCCTCATGTTGAAGACTTTTTATTTCTAATCCTCTGTTTTTTAATCTTTTTTCAAGTCTTCTTTTTAACTCATCAAGCGAAACTGGAGGGAATAGGCCTAATGATGTTTCCTCTAAGAAAAACTTTCCATTTCCCATATCCATTGCGTACAAAAATGTTGGTGCTTCCTTTCTTTCTTCCGGTTCCAAATGGTCACATCGATAATCCATTAGGACAAATTGTCCTTTTTCTACTGGAGGAGCGTTGAATTCTCCAACTATTCCATAACAAGTTTGAACTGCTACAGGGCCCTGGTAAGGAGCTTTAACAAAAACCGGCTTGTAACCAGTGGCGTCAATTACTAATCGAGCGTTTAGTTCCTTGCCACTTGAGGTCTTAACGGTACTAATTAAATTCTTGGTTTCTAATTTTATTGCTGAACCTCTATGCCATGGGATTTCAGCCTTGTTGCATTGCTCTAGCCAGTAAGCCTGCAATTTATTTTTATCAAAAAGTCCATAGTCTCTATTGTGATTTGTCACTTCATTTTTCTTTGACTTTGGATCCTTGTCTCCCTCGCCAAAATAACTGACAGTATTAATCCATCTATGTTCAAGGAGATTGCTTAACCCAAGTTCGTCAACCTCTTCACCCCAAATCCCATATGTAAATGGCCAAGGTTCCTCTGGAGATTGATCAGATAAAATTTCAATATTTAAATTCTCATTCGCTAAGGCTGCCGCTATCGCTAATGCACCTGGTCCTGAACCTAGTACTAATGCATCTTTTAATGCACTACTGCTCATAGCTCCTCTTGGTACAAATTGTCTAGAGATTGCCTTTGACAATTTGGACTTAAATTTGTGGAATAATATTTAGTTATTTGATTACCTCCCTGAATTACCACTTTAATTACCTCGACCTATAGAATCAACAATAGCTCCTGAAGGCATACAGAATGGATTGTATTAATGTTTTTTATCAACCTAATGAATCCTTTGTGAGATTAAGTATAATTGAAGACTTTTTTTTTAAATTAAAATAACAAATTATTTTATGTCCTTTTAAATGATTTTATACTATCAAGAATAAGCTTATGATAAAAAAAATAATAAATAATAAAACTAATTATTTAACTATTTTTCTAACTGGTGGTTCATCAGGTATCGGATATCAAGCAGCACTGAAATTAATTTCTCTTGGACATGATATTATTTTACCATGTAGGAATATTCTTAGAGCAAATCAAGTATTGACTAATATTGTTAATGATCTAAAAGGTAACTTGTCAAATATAGGAAATATTTATACTCCTATTATGGATCTTTGTGATTTAAATAATATTGATTCACTTTGTTCTGATCTTGAAAAGAGGAAACTTAAGATTGATGTCTTAATTTTAAATGCTGGTCTTCAATATACAGGTTCAAAAGAACCTAAATGGTCTTCTCAGGGCGTTGAATTGACATTCGCAGTTAATCATTTATCACATTTTTACTTGACAAAGAATCTTTTACCTTTTTTAAATAAAAATAATAATTCTAAAATAATTATTACTTCCTCAGAAGTTCATAACCCTACTAGTCCTGGAGGGAAGGTAGGAGCTAAGGCTACCTTAGGAACATTAGCAGGATTAGAAAGTAAATCAAAATTTAAAATGATTGATGGAAATCAGTTTAATGCAGATAAAGCATATAAAGATAGCAAATTATGTAATATTTTATTTGGAATAGAATTAAGTAATCGACTTAATTTAAATAAAGTATCTATTCCAGTAATAAGCTGGGCACCTGGCTTAGTTATCTCTAAGGATAGTCAAGGATTTTTTAGGTATAGTAGGAAATACAATCAATTAGGACAAATATTATTTGCCTTTATAGCTAGAGATCTTTTAAGAATAACTACATCAAATGAAAAAGCTGGCTTACTCCTGAGTGAATTAGTGTGTTCATCAATGTATAATGAACCTGGTTTTAATTACTATAGTAATAAACTTATATCACCTAGTAAATTTATTTTTGAAAAAACAAATATTAGTGTTGAGGCTCAAAGAAGAGAATTATCTAATAAATTGTGGGAGCTTTCTGAAGCTCTGATTGAAAAAATTAAATAATTAATTTCTAATTGTTCAAATAAATTGTTTGTGTTGGATATGCAAAACTAATTTTTTCACTTTTAAACTTTTTCATAATTTCAAGATTTATTTCTTGTTGGGCTGACATCGCTAGAACATAATCACTTGTGGGTATGTAATAAACAAGTTCAAAATCAAGACTACTATTTGCGAATTCTATGAAATGACATCTATCAAAGATAGCATTTTCAGTTTTATCAACAATATTTTTAATTAATTCAGGTATACATTTTGTTTGTTCATAGGTGGTTTCATAAACTACTCCCAATTTGTGAACAAGTCTTCTTTTCTTCATCTCAGCATAGTTTGAAATTACTCCATTTGTGAGTCTGCTATTACTCATTATTATTGCTTCTCCATTGATACTTCTTAAACGTGTTGATCTAACACCTACTCTCTCAACCTTTGCCCAAATCCCATCAATATGGATGAACTGTCCATTTTGGAATGGTTTATCAAGAAGTATTGTGATGTATTCGAAAAACTCTTGAACTGGTTCTTTTAAGGCTAAACCTGCTCCAATTCCACCTGCACTTAATAGAGCCCATATCGCTGCCATTTGAACACCCATATTTTGAAGGTAAAAAATAATTCCTATGCTCCATACTGAGGCTCTAACCATTGGACTAAGTGAACGAATCATTTCACTAATGGATTGATCATTGATCTTGCTTGCCCATCGTTGTATTACTTTCAAAAAGACTCTATTTATAAATCGAACTATATAAATAAGGGATATAAATTTACTTATACCAATTAAGGTCTTGTCTACTATTCCACCAATTAGTAAGACTTTCCATGCAACTATAAAGCTTAAGATATAGCCTAAAGGCTTAATAGTATCAATTAAAAGAGCAGCGATATAGTCATCGGTTTTACTTTGTGTAGCTGAAGTTATTTTCCTTAAAACTTTTTTTAAAATTTTTGGACTTACTAAGGAAATTATGCAACCGACACTGAAAGTAAGTAATGAAATTATGAGGTTTTTATAAAATTCATCCATGGTACTATATGACTTTTCTATACATTGCCTGAAAAAAAAGATTTGTCTAGATATTATCTTTAATTTTTAAATAAATATTTTATTAATTAATTAGAAAATGATTTTTTTAATATTTTACTAATTTCCTTAAACTCTTTTCTATTGGATGTTTTACATAATTCACATATTAAACTTTCTGTGGTTGATGCAACTGCCCCTTCTAAAACTAGTCTTAAAAATGCAGTATCATTATCAAATTTACTTCTACTCCCTATAGCATCCCTAGGGATTAGAATATTAAAACCTTTTTGTAAAAGTTCTATAGATGTCTGAAGAACGCAAATATGACTTTCAATTCCACAAATTATTATATTTTTAAAATTATACTTATTTATATAATCTATAAAATTTTTATTTTTACTACAACTAAATTCTAATTTTTCAAATTTCGGATATTCTTTGCCTTCTGAAATTGATTCAATAGTTTGACCAAGCTTCAAGGGGTTTTGCTCAGTGATTGCAATATGAACATTTAACAAATTACATGTATCTATAAGTTTTTTTATATTAAAGAGAATTAGTTTATTATTATCAATATGAGTTATGAGTTTTTTTTGCATATCCAATATAAGTAGTAATGTTTGATCTTCAATTATTGTTGACTTTTTAGTAGTGTCTCTCTGAGCTTGTTTGCCTAAAAATTCATCCATTTGAAGATGTATACTTTTCTACTATAAATATAAATCATTCGAGAAATCAGGCATCATTTCTGAATAATCACTTTATGCAAAATCTTCAAAAAGTTGCAAGCTGTTCTCAATACGCTATGCTATTGAGAAAATAAGTTTTATATTGCCTAGCCCAAATTCTTACCGTACTCATCCTTCGCCTTTGGAGTCAGGGCTTAGGCAAGATGGTAAACGTATGACTCCTCAAAGGAAGAAGGTGCTTTCCTTATTTGAAGGGATTGGATCTGGAATCCATTTAAGTGCAGAAGAAGTACATTCCAAATTGACAAACTCTGGAGATAAGGTTTCACTTGCGACTATTTATAGAACTTTAAGACTTTTAGTGAAAATGACTTTTTTAAATGAACTTGATTTGAGTGAAGGTGGAAATAGATTTGAGTTGCTTAGCCATGATCATCCTGATCATCATCATTTGATTTGCATTCGATGCGGAAGAACCGAGGAATTTGAAAATAAGGATGTTATTAAAGCTGGAGAGGTTGCTGCTAAAAATCTAGGCTTTAAATTATTAGAATCATCATTAAATGTAAGAGCAATATGCCCATTGTGTATAAATAAATAATATTACATTGTTAAATTAATTCTCCGCCACAACTTGACCCTGAACCTGCCGTGCAGCCAAAACAATGATCTGCAATTCTAATGGGATTATTTTTTAATGTTTCTCTTGAGGTTAATAAATCATTTAAATGTTTTAAAGTCCCATTTTTTGACATACCTAGTTGTTGATTAAAATCGCAATCATATAGATATCCTTTCCAATCAACACTAAGAGTTGTTTTACACATTACATATTCAAGATTCTGATTGTTATAACTTTCTTTTAATAATTTATTATATTGATTAAGTTCACCTGTTTGATTTAAATACATTTTATATCTATTTATTGGCATATTTGCTAAAACAAATAAATTTGAGAAGAAAATTCCATACCTCTCTTTAAGTTCAATCCTATAAGTATTTTCTAAATCTTTTTGCGAAGGTGGTAGGACTGGTTGACTTGGATTATATACAAGATTTAATATTAGACCTGTATCTTTAATACCATATCCATAGGAGTTGAGATCTTTAAGGGCTAATATGCTTTTTTTGAAAACACCTTCACCCCTTTGTTTATCAACATTATCTTGCAAATAACAAGGAAGAGATGCTGTTATCTGAACGTTATTGGAGGCTAAAAATTTTATTAAGCTTTCATTTCCATCTTCTTTAAGGATCGTTAAATTGCATCTATCCATAACGTCAACATTAAGATTACGTACTTCACTTACTAAATCCTTAAATTTAGGATGGAGTTCAGGAGCTCCTCCTGTGATATCTAAGAGCTTTATTTTCTTTGCTTTTATAACTCTAGGTATAAGATTTATAAGTTCATTACTCATCATTTCGGTTCTATTTGGCCCAGCATTGACATGGCAATGGCTGCATGCTTGATTGCATTTATAACCTATATTGACTTGCAAGGTTTCAAGACTGTCTCTTGTGATTTCAGGGAATGTTGTTTTACTTATTTCCATAAGTAATAATATAATGAAAATATTATAGTTATGTTATATAAATGTGTGAAAATATTTTATAAAATCTTTTAATTAATTACTTTTAAGATTACAAGCTAACTCTTTAAACCACTCTGTATATTCATCTGGCCCATTCTTGAAAATCATATTGAATTTCAATTCATCGTCATTATCACTTATTCCTGACATATCAGAACCTTGAATAACTGGTCTTGATACTTCATTATTACAGCTATTAACAAATATTATCTGGTTTTCTTTTTGATAGGCTTTTCCTAATCTTTGAATCAAAGTTAAGAAACCTCTATCGCTTCCACCTCTAAGCCATGAGTTTGAGTTTTCATTTCTTATTGAAGTGACTGTATCTCCCACTCCTATTAGTAATGGCATTTGATCAGAACCGATATTATCTTTGCATAATTTTACTAATTCATTAAGATTTTTAGGCGCATTTCTAACATTAAAATTCTCTCCAAAAGGATAATCTCCATTTTTAGAATATATGTATTTATTTAGGATGACTAAAAGGCCTGCCTCTTTTATTGCTCCCTTAATAATAAACTGAATATCCGTTGTACCGAATTCTTTTTCAGAACATGACTTCATGATCTCTATGCCTTTATTTAATCCAAGATTTGGCATCATGTGTAGATAAAAAGAATTTCCTAAGCCGAAATCTTTTGATTTTTCTAGTAAATTATCCATTATTTTCTTCATTGTTAATTGTAAATAATTTATTTTTACTAAATCACTTTTTACATAGCTAAATATTTCATTAAAGTTTAAGGTGGGAGTAAAACGAGTATCACATATTGCTACATCAATCAATTTATTCCTCTTATCTTCTGAAAGACTTGGTAGTGATATTTTTAATTCATTAGTTAGCATTGATCTCATCATTGCTGGGACTTTTGCTAAAAAATCAATCTCATTTTTATTTATTCCTGGATGGGATAAATTACTATATCTATCTTGAAACTCTACTCCGCAAGCTGCCAGCCCTGGCAAATATAAACCATCCTCTTTTGCTTTGTTTTTAGAGTTAAGCGCACGCTCAACTAATCGATTAACTCCTCTAATCCCCTCGTGCTCTCCGCATGTTAATACTGAAAATTTTCCTCTTAATTTTGATACTGCCAAAATATATTCTTTACTGATCTGTCTTTTCATAGGGTCTTGAACTAAAGGAATGCAGACACCATCAAGATCTTGAACTATTAGGATATTCTCATGATTTATAAGTTTTTTAATAACTTCTTCCTTTTTATTCAACATGTTCGTCAAAGAACCCTTCATATATATCTTTAGTTTAAATCAAATTTATTCCATTTCTGATTAGTTCTTATTCTTAATAAGTATATTGTCATCTTATGATTTAATTTAAAACTCTTTTTAAAAGTTTTTATAATATTGTCTATAATACTTGTGAACGCTAATAAACTGTGTTTGAAAAGAATTTATCTAATAGCTTTTTTAGCGAGCCTTACACCAGAGAGTCTATATCAAAAAGACTTGATGAGGTTTTGAATGGGAAAGTTGGATTTTATAGTGTCGGCTTGTATCCAGCATCTCTTGCATATAACTGTGCGATGCAAAATAATGGCCTAAATATACTTTTAGCTCCACGAATTGGTAGGAAACTTTTTGGTGCTTTTTCTGAGAATGATCTTTTAAAAATGGATGAGGATATTAAACATAAAATTGAATGTATGGCAACTTCTAAATATTCTGACTCAAATAAATATAATACTCTTAAGGATTTAATAATTAATTGTGAATTAGTTATTTTAAGTTCAAATAGTAAACATATAATAAATGATGTCAATTTGTCATTTAAATTAAGAAAAGAGCTTAATCGAGAAAATGTTTTAATCGCTTGCTTGGTGGGTTCATTTTGTCATGATGATATTTTGAATGAGTCTTTTGTATTGTGTGAAAAATTAAATAATTTAGCTTTTTTCTCAGGATTTCATCGACATGGTGCACTCCGTAATCCATTGGATAGTTTCACGGCTAATTTTTGTCATCCTGATGCAATGAATGCAATATTAGGTGCAAAATTGCTAAATAAAATTTCTCCTAATATTCAAGTCTCTGCAGGTGTTCATAATGTTGAAGGTCAATATATGAAGGCAGCTAAAAACATTTCTTCAATTTTAGCGGGTTTTGGTCATACTTTTCATAAGAAGAACCCTGGACTGCTTCCCACTTTATTAACATTATTGTTGGATCAATGCTTAGATCAAGCAGCATATGTTTCTATGAGAAGATTAGATAGAGAATATTTATACAATAAACAACCTTTCCCTATTACTGAACTTGGATATAGCGTTCAACGAATAGAAGCTTCTATATTGAGAAATGGAGATTTTTTACAAGTGAGAGATCATACTTTTAGTCAGTTGACGGCAATGGTTGCTGATGTTCGTGGAAGCATGATGTTGCCTGCAAGTGGCAGACCAACAAGAAACTTTCAGGCTGGTGAAGTTTTAGCTAAAAAAATGTTTGAATATAAAAGATGTCCAGAAAGTGTTGATGAGTTTATTGAATGGTGTGAAAAATCTGAACTGAAACGTGGTGCTTTAGAGGGCATTAACTCTTTAAAATATTGGCCCTTTATCCTTAAAAAATATTTGATTCCTTTGCATGATTCCTCAATGATAAATCTGTTATATATGTGTATAATGGGGCCTATTGAAATTAAAGATGAAATTTATAAAGTAATGACAAAGAGTCGTGAACTAACTAATTACTGCCAAGAATCAGTTAAGCCTCTTCAGAGTAAAAAAATATCTGATTCATTAGATAATTATCATTTGAAAGATGCTATTGATTATATAACTAATTCTCTTATGGAAAAAGATAAGGTTTTATTAGATTCTAATAAACTGTTTTTTGATAATCCGCTGGAAGAAAAAGAGATAGAAGTTTATGAAAGGGTTTTGGATTATATTGAAAATTACCTAACCAATTTTGATTTCTGAAGTGATTATATGGATTTTAATAAATTGAATTTCATATCTCATCAGTTCTTTACTAAGAGCATAGTTTTAAAGATAGATGAAGTAAAATCAGGAAATATTAATAAGACTTATATTATTGAGCACTTGCATAATAGAAGAAAATCTAAATTTATTCTTCAAAGACTAAGTAATATATTTGAATCTCATGAAATAGTTAACTTAAATCATAAATTAGTTACCGAACATTTAAATAAGAAGTTAGATGATAATTATTTTGGTCCTCAATTTAATAGATGGCAAGTCCCAAGTTTAATAAAATGTAATTCAAATAATCTTTTTATTTTCTTTTTTGAGTCTAATTTTTGGAGAGCTATGTCATATATTAATAATAGTTCTAGTTTTGATTGTTTGAAAGATAAAAAAATGGCTTATGAGGTTGGAGTTGGTCTTTCTAAATTTCATCTGATGTGTTCAGATCTGGATTGTTCTAAAATAATAAATACTATTAAAAATTTTCATAATACTAATTTCTATATAGATAAATTTCTTATGAATTTAAAAAGTTTTAATTTTGAACAATTAGATATTACCATTAAAAAAAGATTAGATACTTTAACAAGTGGTTTATCTTTTCATGTTAAATATATACAATTCTTCCTTGAAAAATTCAAGAACCATTCAATTAAAGACAAAATTATACATGGAGATCCAAAATTAAGTAATTTTCTCTTTGATAGATACCATGGATTTGTTACTTCTTTGATCGATTTAGATACAGTTTCTTCTGGATACATTCTAACAGATCTAGCTGATTGTATTCGTTCAATTTGTAATCTATCAGGTGAGAATCCTGAAGATTTAGTTCAAGTCCACTTTGATATTAATTCTTGCCAATCTTTCCTTGAAGGTTATTTCTCCCTTTCAGAAAAAAATAAATTTGACGCTTTTAATCTTCTTCCAGAATTTATTTATGTAATTATATTTGAATTAGCTATTAGATTTTTGACTGACTTTTTACAATCTAATATCTATTTTAAAACGAATTACTATACTCATAATTTATTTAGAGCTGAGGTCCAATTTCATTTACTCTGTAGCTTCCTTTCCCAAAGTACTGAGCTGTCAAGTTCTCTTGATCAACTTGGTATACCCTCAACCTCATCTATTATTTCAAATGAAAGATCATTTATTTAGGGTTTCAGAAAAAGCCTCTTGACACTAAAGTAAAATCGATATTAATTTTTTCTAGTGACAAAGGAATTAACCCATAGGGCCAATGAGCTTAAAGAGTTAGGTTGGAATCAGGAAGATTTATTCAAATATATTGAATTGTGGGATTACAGGCAGAGATGGGGCTCTATTAATTTAGAGAGAGAAGATAGGCAATTCCTAAGGAAGGCAGAATCATTGTTGCCTGAGATTTCCAAGAAAAAAGTTTCAGTTAAAAAACCACTTAAGGAGAAATCTTATTATTGCTGGCTTCAGTACTTTTTAGACGAAATGAATAAATTTGAATCAAAAGAAAATTTACAAGATGGAATGAGAGGAATTTGGCCAATTTTTCTAGAAGAAGAACTTCGCATAATTGATTACTATGAACCTGTCTTAGGTTTGCCAGATACCATCAAAGCTAAATTAATAGCACCTATCAGAGAAGATTTAGTAAAAGTAGCGTTAGAAATCTATGGAGAATTCACGAAAACTATACAATTTGACTTTGAATCGGTTTTGGTTAATGCAAAATCAAATGGAACCAATTCTAGTTGGCGGCCTCTAAGAGACGTCGATACCGACAAAAAACATGATTACCCAATCATTGATAAATCATGTGTTCTAGAGTTTCGCCAAAAAGTGAGTGAAAAACTTTTATCTTTTATTAAAGACAATTTACCTTCTCTTGCCGAAACGGATAAATCTTTACCTCCTAATGATTGGATACATTAAGTAGCCAATACTTAACATGTGTGGCTAAAAAGAAAATAGAGATAATTAATTATTTGACTTCCCAACGTTTTGAAACTCTTCAATTGCATGCAGGTCAAGTACCAGATCCTGCAACAAATTCTAGAGCTGTTCCTATTTACCAGACCAGTTCATATGTTTTTAACGATGTAGACCATGGAGCAAATTTATTCGGTTTAAAGGAATTTGGAAATATTTATACTCGCTTGATGAATCCCACAACTGATGTTTTTGAAAAACGAGTAGCGGCTCTTGAGGGTGGAGTTGCTGCATTAGCAACGGCATCAGGACAATCTGCACAATTTATAGCTATTACCAATTTCCTTACAGCAGGGGATAGCTTCGTTTCAACTTCTTTTTTATATGGTGGAAGCTATAACCAATTTAAAGTTCAATTTCCACGTTTAGGTATCAATGTAAAGTTTGCTGATGGTGATGATGCAAGCAGTTTTGAAGCTCAAATAGATTCATCTACTAAAGCAATTTATGTAGAATCGATGGGGAACCCAAGATTTAATATTCCTGACTTTGATGGACTTTCTAAGCTTGCTAAATCTAAAAATATTCCTTTAATTGTCGACAACACTCTTGGGGCTGCTGGTGCTTTAATTCGTCCTATAGAGCACGGAGCTGATGTGGTTGTTCAGAGTGCTACTAAATGGATAGGTGGTCATGGCACCAGCCTTGGAGGCGTTATTATTGATGCCGGAACTTTTGATTGGGGAAATGGGAAATTCCCTTTAATGAGTCAACCCAGTGCGGCTTATCATGGTCTTGTTCATTGGGATGCTTTTGGGTTTGGAAGTGATATTTGTGGAATGCTTGGTGTCCCTGAGGATAGAAATATTGCATTTGCTTTAAGAGCTAGGCTTGAAGGATTAAGAGATTGGGGGCCAGCAATTAGTCCGTTTAATTCGTTTTTATTACTTCAAGGATTAGAGACTTTAAGTTTGAGAATTGAAAGACACTGTTCTAATGCTCTTTCACTAGCCTCATGGCTGGATGAACATTCGAAAGTTGATAATGTCAGTTATCCAGGATTGAAGAAGGATAAATATTACTCAAGGGCCTTTTCTTATATGACTGAAAGAGGAAAAGGTTCCATGTTGATCTTTTCACTAAAGGGAGGGTTTGATGATGCTGTAACTTTTATCAACTCCCTGAAACTTTCCAGCCATTTAGCAAATGTGGGTGACGCTAAAACATTAGTAATACATCCAGCTTCAACAACACATCAACAATTATCTCCGGAAGAACAATTATCCGCAGGTGTAACTCCTACTATGGTAAGAGTTTCTGTAGGAATTGAGCATATTGATGATATTTTAGAAGATTTTGAGCAGGCACTAAATTCAATTTAATTTCTAACGGAGTGATATTGATGGCATTAATACTTCCTCGAAGTTACCACAAAATAAAATCAGTTGAGAAAAATCATATTTCATGGATAGAGCCCGAACTAGCGGAAAGACAAGATATAAGGCCTCTCAGGATTGGGATACTAAATATTATGCCTTTGGGAAAACAATATGAATTTAATTTGCTACACCCTTTGGGACTTTCTCCTCTTCAAATAGAACCTATTTGGATAAGATTAAAATCTCATTCGTATAGAACTTGGGATCTAGAACATCTGAAAAATTTGTATATTTCTTGGGAGGAGGCGATGTCACCAATACCTTTAGATGGATTGATAATTACTGGAGCCCCTGTTGAACATTTGCCTTTTGAAGAAGTGAATTATTGGAAAGAATTGGTAAGTTTAATTGAGGAAGCTAGAAGCAAATGTGCTAGTACTCTTGGATTATGTTGGGCTGGATTCGCAATGGCTTATTTAGCTGGCGTAGAAAAACATAATTTTGAAAAAAAACTTTTTGGTGTCTATCCGATGAGGAGCCTTTCCCCTGGACATTCTCTTATGGGAACACAAGATGATGAATTTTTCTGCCCTCAGAGCAGATATGCAGGTCTTCCTGATTTGGCGATGGAACAAGCTCAAGAAAAAGGTAGACTTAGATTATTGGCTCATGGCAAGAAAGTTGGATATACAATATTTGAAACTCCTGATCAAAGACAGCTTATGCATTTAGGACATCCTGAATATAATGTCGATAGAATAAAATCAGAGATGGAAAGAGATAAAAAGAGAGGTGATGTACCTCCTCCCGAAAATTTTGATTTGTTCAAAACAAAAACTTCTTGGAGATCACATAGGAACTTACTATTCCAACAATGGCTATGGTTCTGTTATCAACGTGTAAGCCTAAGTGTTTAAATTTTTGTGATAGATATATTTTATTTTAGATTGATTTTCTGAAATATCTTTTTTAGCGATCTAACTTTGGTTTTTATTATTCTAATTTAGGCATGATATTATCTGGATCATAAATAGCCTTAATTTCTTTTAAATTTGTTAGCCAATCTTTAAAAGCTAATGACAATTCTTTTTGATGCCATGGTAAATGAGGGTGTATTTGAGCAAGATGAACTCCTGGGCATATAAATTCTAAATTGTTCCAGCATTCTTCCATCCATTTTAGGCTTTTCTCTCTCCCAGCTTTGTCATTTGCTGGCCAAGATCCATTAATCCAAGGTTTCCATATTGCATCTCGATGCTGAAAAGAACTATCGATATAATTTGATTTAGTTAACCCTCCTAATTGTTGAGATGCAATATAACAACTGTTATTAGGTCTTTTATTAATTAAGTTCTGAATAATTTTTAATACGTGCAGATTATTCTCTTTCCAGGCAGGACCCAATAAACTTAGCACTTCAGAATGATTAGTGAGGTTAACTTTTTCCCCTAAGTTCAAATTTGGTAATGAGTTCATATTTTTAACTTTCTTGATTATTCGATTAGAACTGAAGGGCAATTTTTCTAATAAAGAAGTTATTTTTTTTTCTTGATCATCATTTACAATTTCACCTATTGCATGAGCGAACATATTTTCGCCCCAAATCCATTGCAAGCTAAGTGAATTTGGCCAAATTTCAGCTTGACTAATACATTCTGATAGTTGAGAGAATGAAATATTTGCTGTCCAACTCAATAATGTTCTTAATGGTTGAGTTTTTACTTTTACTTTTGTAACTATGCCAAGAAATATAGCGGCCCCACACATGGCTTTCCATTCGGATTTTGAAACTTGTCCTTTGTTTGGTCGAAATAAATGAAACTTAGTTCCATTACCCCAAAAACCTTCAATCTCTAAAATCTGATCAATTGCTAAGCCTGTACTTCTGCTAAGTGGACTTATTCCACCAGTTAAGATATATCCCATTCCAGTCTTACCAGATAAACCAATAGGAAAACTTCTTTGATGCTTGCTTAAGAAATTAGATAAATCTCCCATTGTTACACCAGCTTCTATTTCAACATGCTTTTTCTCAAAATCAAAAGATAAATTTTGGTAGTTTTTTCTTAGATCTAATATCCAATGGTTGTCTGCTGCCGCTCGGCTAGTAGTGCCTCCACTCGCTACCAATAATGGAATGGAATTATTTTTAGTCGATCTAAGGAATTCGAATAAGTTTGAGTTGACTTCTTCAAAAATGCCATAAATATTACTTTCATTGGACATTTTATTTTGAAGTGCGAGTTGATTTCGAATGAGTTCCTCCTTTTTTCTATACTTACCTTAGTAAGCTGATATTGTATAAAACTTTATTGAATTAGAGTTACTTTTTTATTTAAAAGCTGTTTTGATTTCTCTGTCTTCAACTATTAATAATTTTCCATCAAGTATGGGCATCCTTTTATGCGGGCATGGGAGTAGAGACCCTAAAGCGGTAAAAGAATTTATAGATTTAGTAGACAAAATAAAATCTAGATTACCCAATATCCCAGTTGCTTATGGATTTTTAGAATTTAATAGGCCAATAATTAGAACTGCTTTAGACCAATTAAGAGAAATGGGAGTTGAGAAGATCATTGCTCTTCCTGCAATGCTTTTCGCTGCAGGTCATACCAAAAATGATATACCTGCAGTATTGAACAATTACTCTGCTGAAAATGGATTGGTTATTCAGTATGCAAGAGAGCTTGGTTTAAATTCTCTTATGATTGGAGCCGCAGGGGCAAGAGTTAAAGAGACAATTGAAAGTAATCCAATTTTTCCTCTCTCAGAAACACTTCTTGTTGTGGCAGGGCGGGGATCGTCTGACCCGGATGCTAATTCAAATGTTTGTAAAATAACCAGGATGCTAGTTGAGGGATTTGGATTTGGCTGGGGAGAAACAGTTTTTTCAGGGGTAACATTTCCTCTTGTAGAACCTGGAATCAGGCATGCCCTTAAATTAGGGTTTAATAGAATAATTCTTCTACCTTATTTTCTTTTTTCAGGAGTCTTGGTTAGTAGAGTCCTGGAACACTCTAGGAGAGTTTCTCAGGAGAATCCTGATGTTGAGTTTTTGAATGCAAGTTACTTATCAAACCATGAATTAGTTATAGATACTTTTATGGAAAGAATTCAAGAGGTTATAAATGGAGAGAATTTTATGAATTGTTCTTTATGCAAATATCGTTCAAACTTATTGGGGTTTGAAAGTGAGGTGGGATATGCCCAGATAAGTCATCATGATCATGTTGAAGGTTGCCTAGATCTTTGCCCTGATTGCGGAAGATCACATTGTGAATGCAAAATTGAAAATCAAAGTCTCTCCCAAAATCATTTAACAGTTCATTCACATCAACATTTTCCTTATCCACATTCGAGCCATCCTTTAGGCCCTGTCACGCTTCGCTCTTTAAAAAACAACGAAATATAAAAAAAATAGGTTTGTATTACAGACTCATTTGTCTCTTTCTTGATTGCGACGCAATGGACTCGTTATTTATACAATTATTTAATGTTTAGTTTGAAGACTTTTCCCCAATAGTTTTCCACAGTTACCGAATGGTTTTCCACTTAAAAAAAACTAAGACCCTAGTCTTCGAGGAGAACTTGTGGTAATCGGAAGATTTTTTAATAGTAATTTACACTTATACACTTTCACTCTCTTGGAGGAAGATTTTGTACTTCTCTTGATGAGAACCCTCTTTGTTAGATGAGTCTAGTAGTGTCTCAGGAATTGGATATATGTTTTCTTTATCTTTGACGTTTCATTAAAAATTTAAGATCCTTATCTCATAGATTTTGAGTTTTTCGTAAGAAATGGAATTTAATCAAATTGAAACTTGTATTAATGAGAATCGAAATGATGAAAATTCTCTTTGTCTAAAAGAGCTAGACTTTATGTCTATCAGTCTTGAAGCTGAGGTTCCAGAAGCACTTTACGTCGGTATGAAGGATTTTATTAGTAGTAATGAAGATTGGGATCAATCAAAACTTATTAGCTCTGCCATTGCGAACTTCCTTTTCCAAAATGGTTCTAATGATAGAGCTGTTACAGAAAAATATTTAAATGATATTTTTAACCTTTCAGGCTGTTAATTGCTTTTTCGCAAGCTCTTTTTGTTATTGCCATCATTGTGAGGGTTGGGCTTTGCCAAGAAGAATTAGGCCAACAAGCACCATCTACGACTAATACGTTTTTACATTCCCAAAGACGATTCCAATTATCTACAACGCTGTTTTCTTTACTGCTTCCCATTGGTGCACCACCTACCTCATGAATGTAATAACCAGGCGGTGGAGCTTCATCTTGAATAGCAACTGAATTAGCCAGAATTTTTTTGGCAAAAGGAATATTTAAAATATTATTTATTGGAAGAACAGTCCCATCACCAGAATTGATAATAAGTTCAATAACTCTATTCATCTCTGAGACCATATTCTTTTCATTTTCACGCCATATAAATGATATATGTGGTATGTGGATATCAAATTGATCTGTTTTATTTGTAAGTGTAATTGTATTTTTTTTATTTGGAATTACTTCTCCATGGCCAATAAGAAAACCAATTTTAGTATTTTTATTCTTTTTTAAAAAATCTGGTGGTTCGAACCTATCTATTCCTCCCCAGATTCCATAGCCACCAACAAAATTTTTTTTATTTGAATGCTCTCTTCCAATGGGGATGAAAAAGCTTCCAGCTCCAGATAAAGTTTGAGTGTTTTTTTGATTTGAAATATCATTGAATTTCTCATCATGAGGAACGGTAAAAAATCTACAGGTTGAAACGTGATCCATTAGATTCATTCCTAATAATTTTGAAGGATCAATTAAGCCATTAGGATTATATTTTTCTTCTGAACTAAGTAGAAATCTAATTGTTTGAATTGTTGATGAACATAATATTATTAATTTACCTTCAATTTTTTTTCGTTTTCCATCTTTCTGATTTACTACAATTAATCCCCTTGCTGACTTTCTATCCTCATTTAATATTAACTTTTCTGCAATATGATTTGAAAGAATTTCTACTTTGCCTAACTTAATTGCTTTTCCCATAGTACTTCCTAAACTACTAAACCTAGGCCATTTTGTTTTATCTTTATGGGGACCAAATCCTCTGGAATGTATAAATGGAAAACTTAAATTTTCTTTGATCTTCGAAGAGAATCTTTCTTCACTTTCTGTAAATGGTACTTTGTCAATATATTCCCCATCTGGAAGTTGGCTCAAGCCATCTTTATTTCCATAAACTTTTAGAAAGCTTTCTATCTCTGAGTAATGTGATTCGAGGTCATTGTATTTGATAGGCCATTTTGATTGATATTTTTTATCTTCTGATGATTCAAAATCCTCATTCCCCAATCTTAAGGTTATCCCACCCCAAGTAAGGCTTCTTCCTCCTACTTGGTTCCCTTGAGTCCAAATAAATGGAGCATTAGAGGGGAATGAATAAGGATTGGCTTTTTTATCTGCGTACAACAATGGGTTGGATTTCCAGAAACCTGGATGCTGAGGCTGACTTTGATACTTTCCAGTTGCAAGACCTAAAACTCTTCTCATTGAATTACAAGGTTCTTCCCCAATCGCTTTTTTTATTTCAAGCTCAGGTCCTCTCTCTATTACTAATACCCTTATGCCAGCCTTAGCCATTGTCAGAGCAGCCATTCCCCCTGTCGCTCCGGAACCTACAATTATCACTTCATAGGGCTTGTGAATCATTTAAAGTGAGATAATTTTGTGGATTTTAGAAGTTTTTATGTTATGTTAAATCTATTTAAATATATTATACTATTCGTTTTAACAAGCTTATGAAATATTTCGTATATTATCATAAATTAATCAATTCATTAATGGCATGAATTTAAATATTTATTTTTCATAATTGATAATAAATAGATTAGTAATGACTGATTGATAACTCTATGATCTTGGAAAACAACTTGTTGAAAAATAGCTAGATTCTCGTTTAATTTAAATAATGTTAGATATTTTTTGTTTTTACTAATCATAGAGGGAATATTCTTAAAGCTAATAGTTATAAGCTTTTATTTTTAAGGTTGAAGATCAAAAAAATAATTATTTATATCAATTGCATTTTATTGACTATTTTTTTTAATAAGAAATATTTATATTCAGTTTAATATGAAATTCATTTATCTCTAACTTTAAAACCACTTTTGATTTAAAATAAATATATATGGCTGCTTACCACTAGGAAGTTATGTTGAGTCGTTTTCTTGCTTTTACTTGCTCATTGCTGGTCACCTTTTATTGTTTGCCTGCTTTTGGAGCTTTAGATTATGGGAAGCAAACCTTGATAGGTGCTGATTTCTCTGATACTGATTTAAAAGGTGCAACTTTCTATTTAACAAATCTCCAAGACGCTAATTTTGCAGGAAGTGATCTACAAGGTGCCAGTTTTTTTGATGCAAAGCTTCAAGACGCAAATTTAAGTAATGCAAATATGAAAGATGTAACAATGGACTCAGCCATTCTAAATGGAGCAAATCTTACAAACAGTATTCTTGAAGGCGCTTTCGCTTACAATGCACAATTTGAAAATGTAATAATCGATGGTGCTGATTTCACAGATGTACTAATTGCGAAAGATGTTCAGAATAAGCTATGCATTACAGCAAAAGGTAAAAACACTATTACAAATAGGATGACGAGTGAAACTTTAGACTGTGATTAATAGTTTTTTTTATATTTTAAAAATCTGAAAAAATAATGAGCCTTAAAAATATTCTTCAATCTAAAAAGAATTTTTGGACGTTAATCTTATCAATATGGTTGATCTCTACATTAGTTGATCGGATTTGGTGGAATTTCTTTAGCACGACCCCTTCATGGGATCAGGCTGACTATCTGAATAGCGCACTTGACCACGCACGTGCTTTGTCTCTTGTCGAAGGAGGTGAACCATTTGGATTTAAGTCTTTACTTGATTTGTCTCCCAAAATTCCTCCTTTGGCTTCAATATTAAATGGACTAGTAATTAGTTTCTTTGGTGATACTCCTCATAAGGCTGCTTGGTCCTTAAGTCTTTGGAATGGCTTTTTGATTTTTAATATGGCCTGTTGGGGACTTTATTTGAAAGGGAAAAGATATAGTTTTATCTGTGTTCTTATTACTTCATTATCTCCTTTTTTATTCCAACTTAGAACTGATTATGTTTTGGAATTACCGCTCATTTCAGCTACTACTTTTTACTTGTTTCATTTTGGGCGATGGAGTTCTCCTTATTCCGGTGGTAAATGGATTCAAGTAATCATTTCTTCAATTGCTTGCGCGGCTTCATTGTTGATTAAGCAAAGTTCATTATTGGTCATATTTCCTTCAATCGTCTTTGTTTTTATTGTTTCTTTCAAAAGAAATAATATATTCCGATTACAACTTTTTTTCTTTGCCTGTATTAACTTATTTACTATATTACCTTGGTTTTATCATAACTGGATCATGACATTAAGTGGAACTTATAGAGCAGTATTTGAGTCTGCAAGATTAGAGGGAGATCCTTCTATATTTGATTTTAAGAGTATTTTTTGGTATTTTCCTTTTTTGAATATTCAATTTGGAAACATTATTTTCTTTATAGGAATTTCTGGATTAGTATTAATAATTTTAGGTTATATAAGATCTTTAAAATTTCCTATTAATTTTAAAAATATTTTTGCTATTAATAATTATAAATGGAGTTGGATTGTTTTTAATTTGTCTACTACCTGGATTTTGACAACCTTAATTCCTAATAAGGATATAAGATATATCTCATCCACAATACCATTGATTATTTTACTTTTTGCTCTTGGATTTTATGAATGGGGACATTGGATTAATTTGCAATTTAAATTTAAATTTAATAGCCTATTATTAGTTTCATCGATTGGATTTTCATTTTTATACATTTTTGAAATGTTTGGTGTCTTTGTACCATTACAAAGCAAATATTATCCTGTAAATGAAATTATTTCTGAAGTAAAATCAAGACAAGATAAATATAAAAAAGATACTGTTATAGTTGTACCAAGTACCCCTGAGCTGAACCAACATAATGTAAGTTATTTTGGAAGAATGAAAGGTGGAAATATTTTAGGAAGACAACTTGGGCAATCTCTTTCGCACAAACAAGCGGTTCTTAATCAGTCGAATTGGATTGTTTTGGCAGAAGGAAATCAAGGTTCAGTTCCTAAAAACTCTATAGCTCTTGATCAGGCTATTAGAGCGAGTGGGTTCTTTGAAAAAATTCGAGAATTTCCTCGAAAAGAAGGGGGTAGCTATTCCTTGTGGAAACGAAATTCGTCAGCGCCTAAATCGGGAAATTTTTATAATCGATTTATTGAACTTGCTAATGGAATGGAAAAAGGGCCTTCGGGAGTTAAATTGATTTTTGACGAAATAGCTATCCATCACATGATTGATGGACATTTTAATTATCAACAAAGGGTTAAAGACGAGGCTTTATCAAAAATAATTTCTGATCCTAAAAATAAAGAGGCTTTATGGACGTTATCTCTTTTAATGATTTTGTCTAATAGACCTTATGAAGCTGATATCCATCTAGAGAAGTTAGAGAATCTTATTCCCGATAACCCATGGCCAAGTGCATATAGAAGTGTTGTGAACCTAGCTTCTTGGAATCCCTGGAAAGCCTCAAAGATAGCTGATATTGCTTTTTCTCAAAATAAAAATATCGTATTGAAAGCTTTAGGTGATACGAGTGGGGTTTTGGGAGGTGACTTGACTAGATTGTCTTCGTCTTTAAAAAGTGTTCCAAAGGCTTTAAAAAATGCAGTTAAATAATTAAAAGGTATTAACGATTGAAGTTATAAAATAGTATTTCATAAAATTAAATAATTATTTCAATATTTCAGAGTTGGTCTCTTTCAAATGTTTTAGTTATTTCTTTCAAGAATTCTACGATTTGTATATTTGTGTATCCAAGTTCCGTTCTCAGACCTTTACAAGAGGAGGTGATTTCTTTCCAAATGTCAGCTCTCACTATGGCTTCTCTGTCCTTTAAATAACGCTCTTCTTTCATTGTGTTTGAGTTTGTTATGTATGGTTTAAGGGGGGTAATGGAAACTTGTTAAATAAATTTTAATTTTTCTGATAAATGAAGACAAGCTGTAAACCTATTGTTTCAAGTGACTTGAAAGGTTTGCTGCCAAATTATTCCGATAAAATTAAAATTTCCATAAAATCACTTTAACGAAAAAATAAAAAAATCATGAGTTTTTTATTTTTTATTCTTACTAAATATTTAATCTTCTTATATTTTATGACAAAAAAATAAGAACTTTTTAATTTTTTGTTTTCTGCTTAAGCACTTATTTGAATGTTGAAAATTATAGTTCTTTCCTGTTAATTTTTCATTTTAAGTTTAAAATCAGCTATTTAACTTTTTGAAATTATTTTTAAAGTAAGAGGATGAAAATATTAATATATGCGTCCCCACCCTCCAATAAAGAACGGAGAGTGGGGGATTCGAACCCCCGATGGAGTTGCCCCCATGCTAGTTTTCAAGACTAGAGCCATAAACCACTCGACCAACTCTCCGCTTAAAATTTTACCTTATTATCCTCAAGATTTTCCAACTTCTCTCTCTAAAAAATTAAAATTGTCGAAAGTCCCAAGGGGATTGGTACACAAAATAACCTAAGCCGAACGGGAAAGCCCTACATCAACCGACCCATGGGGAATAACACTTTTTGACTGTTCAACTGACATTGATTCATATTTTCTCCGCTTTAAACTGAATGTTCCCCTGAATGAATCATTAATTGCCTTTACAAATTGATATCGTTTAACAGCCTGAAAAACTGCTCAGACTCTAATGATGGCAGTATTTATCTGATTATTCTAAGGAATCAATTTTAGTGAAAATGTTAATTCTAGTCTTTTGCTTTCTAATTGTTCCAGAAGGATTTCTAAGCTATATGATCACTAATTAAGAACTATCTTCATAGACTTGATCAGTTATCAAGCCAATAAATAGATAAAAATTTAGGCTCATCAACAGTCAACAGTTCCATTCACAAGAAAGTTCACACTTAACCAAACTTTGCTTCTGAAGGCGATCTAATATTCTTGCCATATCAATGGAAGAGAGACTTCCGTCGTTGTTCCATTTTAATGTTGTCTTTCTCTGAGCTGAAACATTATTTTTATTAATCGAGGCAGAGAGAAGCTTTATATTTTTACTTTCTACAAAGTTTATGAAAGATTTAGCTTGATATAAGCTTTTAGTATATTTGCAGTGATTTGCATAACAAGCTCTATATATTCTTCCTGTAAAACTCTCCAAGCAAAGAATTGAGCCACCACGGGGACTGATGTGGAAGGGTCCTTGAATAGACATTAAGCATCCTCCATTCCTTTAAGGGTTGTAATTTTGTATTAGATGCTACGAAATTACAATAGTGATTAGTGCTTATCGCTAGTTCTCCTTATGGTTGTGGCGAAGCTTTTTTTGACAATGAAACTCCATAGCCATTGATTGATTTTAATGTTGATTTTGTTTGCTTGTTTAAGCTTTTGCCTGGCTCGAAATGGTTTAGAATATCTTTTTAATAGTAATTGAAGTAAGTAATTAGGGTCTCTAGGATATTTTTAAACTTTATACTTTCAGTTAAAATATATTCGATCACTTAAGCTGCAGACTGTATTCTAGGTTAGTTTTTTTGTTGTCTTTTGGTTGCTGTTATGCTCTTAATTGCAATGGCAACAAAGTATACATGCAAAGCTTGTTAAAAAATAACCCTAAATAGTCTATGAATTATGTTCAATACATTCCCAAAATAATTCTTTCGACTTTAGTTTTCCTGGATATGAAGAGATGAATGTCTTATTAGCTTCCAAAAATTTCAGAACCTATAGATAATTCCTTTTTATAAATTCCAATGAGATTATCTGTGCGATAATTTTTGCATTGTTAAATAACATTCATGGCAAGCAAAAAGAGTGCTCAATCTCGATTCCTTGGAGACCTTCCAATGGAGGGAGGCATTAGTCAAAAAGAAAAATATCGTTATGTAGCTCATTTGATGTTTTTTATAGGATGCGCTCTATTCTCATTTGGAATTTGGGCCCTATCAGGCTTTACTGCTTCAAGTGGCTCTTCAGGTCCATTCCCTTTTTAACAGGGATTGGAATTTTAGATTCTTTAAAGGAGTAAATTTAAAGCAAAGATTATTTGACTGGAATATTACTGATTATTTTATCTCTATTTTCAATAAGGGTTACAAGCCATTTTGATGCCAAAGTTCTGGAAATACTTCTATTTTTTAATAGTTCACAAATTATTTTGTAAAGTTTATCAGAATCTATATTTCTATTGAACCATTTTTCGAACTCTAATATTTCTTCGCTATTTTGGCAGGCTCTTAGCTGATCAATTAATGCATCGTTAGCACTTTTCCCAATTATTTTGGTTGGTTTGTTAGTGGTAGTCATTCTAGTATTCAAAATATTTTGACCTATTAAACATTTAGCCATTTTTTTTAATTCGGACAATTATTTTTACAACTTCTTTCAAATCTGACAGCTGTAAAATTTCTGATTATTTTTTATGGACAACTAGTGAGAATCAATAATATTAGATCTTCATCATGGTTTTTATGATGGCTTTGCTAGTGGTAGTAGACATTTATCTGAATCGCAACCAGCTGGACCAGCTTCAGTAAGTTCGCCTTGATCATATTTACTAAGAGCTTCAAAGAAATCACAATTTTTCCTTCTCTCTATTACCTCTGCCTGAAGTTTTGAATAGAATTCTTCATCAATAGGTTCAAAAGGAAGTCTAGGGAAGGTTGCATTCGCATCAAATCTTGCGAGTAAGGCTGCTGAAATATATCCTTTATTTTCTTTTATTGAGCTATGCAATTCCTTTGCTAGGCCTTCTATTTCATTCTCTCTAAATTCGATAGTGGCAGATGTATTGTGGTCAGTGTAATTGGTCTGTACTTGCATATAAAAATCAAATTGGGCAAGAGCAGAAAAATTATTGATATTGATTTGATCAGCTCCTGGTATGTTTGCCCAACTCACCTCAGTTGGTATCTCAACAAGCCATTCAGTACATCTTGGATCGAAAGGGTTATCTAGGAGTTTCCCATCTTCGTCCTTATCTGATTGAGAGGGAACAATTGTGTATCCATAGTCCATGCAGGCTAATGCAACAGGATCGTTCTTACGAAAAGTAATTCTTCTTATAAATCTCTGAGCTTTTGGAGGATGCCAGCCTGGTGATGCTCCAGTAAGAAGACTTTTTGTTCCTGCAGGTTGAACTGTTGTGCAACGACTTGGACGACGAATGTTATGGCGATCGCAATATTCAAATACTGTATCGTTGACGATTTTTCTCCATCGACTTAAAAAAGTAGCTTCTTGAACTTTAAAATTCTTTCCTTCTTTTGTTTCAGGTCTCCCTGCTTCCCACCACTGAAGCCAAGGAGTACCAAAAGCATGAACAAAAAAGTCGAATAAGCCTGTGAAACTTACCCCTACAATAGGATCCCATTCTCGACTTTTTCTGTATCTTTCTACTTCAAATCTATGATTAAGTAGGCAAGCGACTGACAAGGCAGCTGCTTTGAAGGCATCCTCTTGCTGATTTATATCTAATGGATCTATTTGATTAAGGTGGATTTCTGCAAGATTACAATGAAAGTCTGAGCCCAATATTTCACCACATGGGTTTAGGCCATATCTACTTAGCCTATGAAAAAGTTCTTTGTTATCAAATGGCCCGTAATTCGTTTGAATCCACTTAGAAGCTTCTTCTTTTCCTTGGTCGCAATAAATTTCGATAAATTCATTTCTTAATTCTGGTGTTGTGAGAATATCAGCATTTGAACGCGCAATTGCTTCTGGTGCAAATTGAATAGCACCTTCTCCTGAATGAAATTGTTTCGTAACTGCATCAATAAGTACTTCTAGCTCAGGCTTGGTGTGATATACCCTCGTGTGATTAGCCATCCTCAAAGCATCCTTTTCCGGATCAATGCTCCAATTCCCATGAGAGTCTTGTTTCCATAGATTTTCTTTTGCACCCGCGGCGGCATAATCATCTGAAGAGAACTGACGCATTCCGGCACTTCTTCTGATATTGCCAGCAACAATTGTTACTGCTGCTTCATCTATAAGTAGACAACATTCTATTGAGGTTAGTTTCCTGCCTATTGCTTTATTTAATAGATTTGTTAATCGTGGGTATAAATCTTTTAATTTTACGGGGTTTGCCATACCCCCAAACCCTTTAAGTGATTCACCTGCTGGCCTTACATCTTTTAGATCAATAGAGACATTAATTATATTAGAGCTAAAGCTATTATCACTACTTAGTTCAAGAACTTTTTGGTAGCTGTCTACCCAGCCACGTCTACTATCTCCAACTTTTATTAATACATTATTATCTTTAATAGAAAATGTGGTTGTTTCATTTCTGTCTTCTGCAGGTGTCTGTCCGATATCTGAAACACTTACAATTTTAATTTCATTTATAACTTTGGGCAGTTGGTCGATCAAGTGAGGTTCAATTATTGCGCCTGTTCCACAGCCCATCATGGCTAAATCCATCATGAGTCCAAAGGCTTGCCAATCAACAAGATTTGTTGAGGTGCAGTTGTAGGCTCCAGAAAAATTCTTCTCTTTCTCAATCCATTCTGTTCCGCCTATCCAAAGCCATCGACCAGAGGGAAGAGCTTTTTTCTCCTGTTGCATTCTTTTCATTAAATTTATTTCTTCTTCGTTAAGTCCACCAAGTTTTTTCAATCCACCAAGATTTCTCTTGTTTACTTGCTCCCAGCTTTCACGACCGGTTGGAAGTTTCCTGCTATATGTTCTATAAAAGACAGGATTAGCTGCAGGTGCAGTTATTGGAAAATCAGTTGTAACATTTTTTTTACCCGATGCTGAATTATTGGTTTCGGGCTGGCTTGTTGCGATTGTCAAAATCTTTGTATCCCTTTGGTAAGTACTACGGTAACGCCATGTATAGCGTTAGCAAGTTTTTTTAACACCATCTACAGGGCTCCAAAGAAAAAAACAAATTTTTTCTTTTAGTAATGCTTAGAACACCTGAAAAAGAACTTATGCAAATCCCTTCTCAGGTAAGGGCTTATGCGGATGCTGATTTCTCTAGGAGTGATTCTATGGTTGTTAAATCGCTTGAAAAATATTTAAAAAAAGCAGGAAGAACTCTTAATAAAAATGATTTGATTTTTGATATGGCATGTGGGCCCGGAAATATTGCAGAGAGAATTGCGAAGAATTGGCCTTTTGTGAATGTTGTAGGAATTGATGGCTCAAAGGAAATGTTGAATGAAGCAGAAAACAGACTTTTAGACAATCTTATGAAGAATCTTTCTTATGAATTGATTGATATTAATTCGATAGCGTCAGGTGATATACATTTTCCTTTTAAAGCTGATGTCTTAGTAAGTAACAGTGCCTTGCATCATTTTCACGATCCTTTTTGCTTTTGGGGTGCATTAAAAAAACTTGGTAAAACGAAGTGTATTCATATTCATCGTGATTTAATAAGGCCTGCTTCTGTTGAAAAAGCATTTGAGCTAAAAGAAAAACATCTTTCAAATTCTCCAGAAATTCTAAAAAAGGATTTTTATGCATCTCTCAAGGCATCATTTACAGTTGAGGAAGTATCTCAGCAGGTAGTCGATGCAGGGTTATCTCAATTAGAGGTTTTTCAAGTTGATGAACTTTATTTTGAGATTATTGGGTGTATTTAATCTTTCCCCAGAACAATTGAACAATCAAAAACTATAATGAAATCAACTCCCCAAGACAAAACTAATTTAGATCCAAATTTAGAAGAAGAACTAACTATATCTTTAAGTACGGAGGTTGGTAAAAGAAGAAATTTTGCGATTATTTCCCACCCTGATGCAGGGAAAACCACTTTAACAGAAAAACTTTTACTTTATGGTGGAGCTATTCAACAAGCAGGAGCAGTAAAAGCAAGAGGAGAGCAGAGAAAAGTTACTTCTGACTGGATGGAGCTTGAAAAACAAAGAGGCATATCAATCACATCAACTGTTTTACAATTTGCTTATAAAGATAAGACCATTAATTTATTAGATACCCCTGGTCACCAAGATTTTTCGGAAGATACTTATAGGACACTTGCCGCTGCTGATAATGCTGTGATGCTTGAAGATGCAGCGAAAGGACTTGAACCTCAAACAAGAAAACTTTTTGAGGTTTGCAGAATGCGTCAAATACCAATTTTTACTTTCATTAATAAAATGGATAGGCCAGGTCAAGAACCGCTTGAATTATTAGATGAGATTGAGTCTGAATTAGGATTATCAACCTTTGCAGTCAATTGGCCAATAGGAAGTGGTGAGCTTTTTAGAGGTGTTGTTGAGCGTGCAACCAATGAAGTTGTTTTATTTTCTCGAGCGGAAAGAGGAAAGCAATCTAGTGAAATAAGGTTGAAAATTAATGATCCGGAACTTAAAAATTTAGTAGAAGAAGAACTATTAACAAAAGCACTTGAAGAGATTGAGATTCTTGATGAGGCAGGTTGTGACTTAAATCATGAATTAATATTATCTGGTGAACTAACTCCTGTGTTTTTTGGTTCTGCAATGACCAACTTCGGGGTTAGGCCATTTTTAGATAATTTTCTTGAGCTTTCTCAGGGACCAGTTGCTAGAAATAGTTTTGATGGACCAATCGTTCCAACAAGAGAATCATTTAGTGGATTTGTATTTAAATTACAAGCAAATATGGATCCAAAACATAGAGATAGAGTTGCCTTTGTGAGGGTTTGTAGTGGGAGGTTTCAAAAAGATATGACAGTTCAACATGCTAGGACGGGTAAACAAATCAGGCTCTCAAGGCCTCAAAAGATTTTTGGTCAAGATAGGGCCGTGGTTGAGGATGCTTACCCTGGGGATGTTATTGGTTTGAATAATCCAGGGATGTTTTCGATTGGAGATACATTATATATTGGATCTAGAGTTGAATTTGAGGGGATTCCATGTTTTAGCCCCGAGATATTTAGCTGGTTAAGAAATCCAAATCCTTCAACTTTTAAGAACTTTAGAAAAGGTGTAAATGAATTAAGAGAGGAGGGAGCAGTCCAGATTCTTTATGATAAAGATCAAAGCAAAAGAGATCCAATTTTGGCAGCAGTTGGTCAGCTTCAGCTTGAAGTAGTACAACATCGACTTGCCAGTGAATATGGAGTGGAAACTAGGCTTGAACCAATGGGTTTTCAAGTTGCTAGATGGGTAAAAGGTGGATGGCCGGCTTTAGAGGAGGTTGGGAGAATTTTTAATTGCAAAACGGTTCAGGATGCTTGGCTTAGACCAGTACTGCTTTTTAAAAATGAATGGAATCTAAATCAGTTAAAGGAAGATCATCCTGAAATGGAATTAAACTCAGTTGCTCCGGTTGTCAGTGGTGTTGATCCTGTTTCCCTTTAAAGTAGATTAATATCTAATTAATAAAGAAGTTCATAAATCTTTTTTTTGAAAATCTATGGATCCTGGTACTAATTCACAATCAAATTCAAACTCACAAGATCCATATTTGATACTTGGAATAAATAAGGGTGCAAGTTTTGATGCTATTCAAGAAGCAAGGGACAAAAAATTAATTGACGCAGGAGAAGACCAAATCACTAAAGCAAAAATAGAAGCTGCTTATGATTCGTTGCTAATGGTAAGTCTTAAGTCAAGACAACTTGGTAATGCAAGTAACGAGGCAGTAACTGCATCAAAGAAAGAAAATGAAGCAAAGAAAGTTGGCGACACTGGACCTGCTGGTTCTCTTCTGACTAGGTTGAAAAATTTAAATCTTCCTAAATACGAGGCATCAAAATCTAATTTTTTACCAAGCTTAGAGTTGCCCTCTGGACAAGAATTAAACATAAGGATTTCTCTTGGAGTATTGGCTTTTGTACTTGTTTTAATTGTGCCTTCTGAAAGTGTTGAATTAATACTTTCATTCTCAACAATAGCTTTATTCATTAGTCAGTCTCGTAGAGGTAGGCCTTTCTTTTCCTCTATCCTCTGGTGCATTCTTCTTCTTTGTATTGGACTTCTATCTGGTGCATTACTTTTAGGTGGTGCTCAATCATTTATTGATAACTCTGGATCATTGTCTTCAGAAAAATTTGAGGCGATACCAGCAGTATTTTTACTTTGGTTAGGAGTGGTTTTCCTTGATTAATTCTTTAATCGATTAAAGAAATCAATTCGTCCTCGTTAACAAGATAAACATTTTTGCAGAATTGACATGTAAGTTCTGCTTTCCCATCCTCCTTTATCATTTCTTGAAGCTCTTTTTTTCCCAATATCTTCAATGCTGATAGGCTTCTTTCTCTTGAGCATCTACATTTAAAACGAACTTCTTGAGATGTGTTAATAATATCTGAATGTGATTGATCAAGATCAGGAAAAATTTCTTCAATTAGAGAAATAAGGTTGTTCCCTTTTTTGTTTAATAATTCACTAAAAGAGTTGATTTCTTTACATCGATCTTCAAGTAGGGCTATCAATGAATAGTCTCGTTCTGCTTTGGGTAGTATTTGTGCTAAAAGTCCTCCGCTACAAACTATTCCATCCTGATTAATTCTTTCTCCAACAAACACAGCTGATGGAGTTTGTTCAGAATGTAATAAATAGGAAGCTATGTCTTCACCTATCCCTCCATTAATTAATTCAACTGTGCTGTTGTGTGGCTCTCCTTTTCCATCGTCTCTAATAACGTGAAGATAGCCAATACCTGTAGCTTTTTTAAAATCAAATGTATAGTGATTGCTTTTATTTTTAATTAGGTCTAATTCAAGACTTGGATCGCCAACGTAACCTCTCACACTTCCATCTCTACCTGCATCAATAGTTAATCCTTTAAGTGGTCCATTTGAGCTTACCCTCAAAGTCACCCTCCCATGATTTACTTTCATTGAGCTTGCAAGCAAGAGGCTTGCACTCATGGCTCTACCTACAATTGCAGAAGTTAAATATGAAAGAGAATGTCTTTCTTTTGCTTCTTTCGTTGATTCAGTTGTTGATACCGCGACTAGCCTGATCCCTCCTTTCGCAGCAGTAGCTCTAACTAGTAAATCTGTCATTAATTAGTTGAATTGTTTACCCAGGGATAAGTTGACCATTGTGCAATTCATAATTGTCGGTATTGAAATTTTTAAAAAGTTCGGGTTCATGTGTAACTATTAGAATAGTTTGCTTGTCTTTAAGCTTTGCGAGTAATTCTATAATTTCGTATCTTACTGACCAATCTAAACCTGCTGTTGGCTCGTCCAATAAAAGTACTTTTGGACTCCTTAATAGTTGAACAGCAATAGCTAGTCGTCGTTGTTGTCCTCCACTAAGAGATTCTGGCGGCTTCTTTAAATCTAAGTTGATCAACCCCACTTTTGTGAGAGCTGAAATTTGTTGTTCAGTCGTTAACTTCTTATGACCAAGACGTAATTCTTGAGCTACCGATAATCCAAGAAAATATCTTTCTGGAAATTGAAAAACTAATCCACATAACCACCTGCGCTGTCGTGCATTTAGAGTTTTGCTGAACCATGTTATCTCTCCTTTTTGATATCCCGATAGACCGCTAATGATTTCTAGCAATGTTGTTTTTCCACTTCCACTGGGTCCTCTAACTATTGTTATCTTCCCATTATTTGATTTTAAACACAAATCTCTAAGGATTGGTTCCTCTGCTGTTGAGGGATGGTAATAAATATTTTTTAAACTAAGCATTCTTTTGTATTGAGGCTTTGATCAATTAAATAAAGATTTTTCAATTTTCTTTAATCAATTTACATTAGATTATGTTTGATATCTTTTAGTTTTTCTTTTTTAAGATCTATTGTTTATGGAAGTTCGATTTCGTGAAGTTGATCCTTTCAATTGTTGGATATGGCTTAGATATTCAGATATCCCAAGTAAGGGAGAAAAAGAATACGTAGATGGTATTTTTGATTCTTGGTATGTGCTAGGCAGACTTGGTGGATTTAATTCTGAAAATTTGCAAACGCACGAAATGGGTTCTGATGTCAGTTGGATGAGCTATGAAAATGACGTTAATTCCTCTAGTCTTCCATCATTAATGCATAATCTTGGAGAATTTGAATTTAATGAGTGTTGGGCTAGATGTTGGGTAGATTTAGGTACTTCTGATCTCATCGCAATTGATATTTTGATAAATGTACTAAAACAAATGGATGTTGATGTTGTGAAAATAGAGGAACTAATTATTGGAGGAGTAAATCAAGATTGGCCAGTAGAAGAACATCCTGATGCAGTTTTTTCTTCAACAGAGTAATTTTCCATGGCTGAGAAGAGAAGATTATTTATAAACCCAAATCGATTAAGTGATGAAATCGATTTAAATGGAGAGTTGATCTTGACCTCTGATGAATCACATTATTTATTTAGGGTTATGAGGATGAGATCGGAAGATCTTTTAGAGGTTATTGATGGACAAGGTCATCTTTGGAACGCAAAAATTATTGAAAAAAAAGCTATAAAACTTACTAATGGTTTTGACAACCCTCTTCAAGTCGTTTCAAGAGAGAGACCATTAATAGGCATTGCTGTAGTTATTCCTAAAAAGGGGTTTGAAAACTTTTTGCAAATGAGTTGTGAGATAGGAGTTGATATTATTCAACCATTAATTTCAAAACGATCAGTAGTTAGAGAATGCAATAACGAAAAAATTATTAGATTCCAAAAAATTATTCATGAAGCCGTTGAGCAATCTGAAAGACTCTGGAGCCCAGAACTAATGCAGGCATTGACATTTCCAAATTGGATAAATGATTTGCCTTCCGAAGCTCAAATCGGATTTGCAACAACACGTATTCAAAACTTGCATGATTGTGTGAATTGGTTAAAAGAAACACCACATAAAGTCAATCAAATTTGGGTGGTAGTTGGCCCTGAGGGAGGCTGGAATAAAGATGAAGAGGAATTAGCCTTTAACTCTGGCTTATCTGGGGTGTCTATGGGGAAAACTATTTTAAGGACATCAACAGCTGCCGTAAGTGCCTGTCAGCTGATGACTTCATGGAGACGACTTAAATCATCCCTTTAAGATTGAATATTTTTGATCATAAAACCGTCTATTGTTTAGAGACAGGTATGCTGATTAGGAACGATGGCTAACTTCTCTTTTATTAGCGTCACTTGGATTAATGCTTTTTTGATTAATTTCTTGTTGATATTTTTGGGACATAGGCTTCCATTTTTAACTAAGAAAGGTTGGATTCATGCTGGAATACTTGGAACACTTTTACTAGGATCCATTGGCTGGAATGGTTGGATATCAGTTTTTGTATATCTCTTGTTGGGAACTTTAGTTACAAAAATTGGATACAAAAATAAAGCTTCCCGAGGGATTGCTGAAGCCAGAGGTGGTCAACGTGGCCCTGAAAATGTATGGGGGTCTGCAGCAACAGGTTGCTCACTCTCCTTATTAAGTTGTCTTTGGCCAAATTTTTTAAATTTATTCATGGTAGGTTTTGCTTCAAGTTTCAGTGCAAAACTTTCTGATACTTTTTCAAGTGAAATTGGCAAAAGATTTGGTAAAAGAACTTTTCTAATTACGACTTTAAAGCCAGTCTCACCAGGAACAGAGGGGGCAATAAGCATCGAAGGTTCTATTGCTGGTTTGTTAGGAAGTTTTATTATGACTGTGTTTATGCTTAATCTATCGATTATCTCTGGACTATCTGTTGCTTTTATAGTCTTCTTCTCTGGTTATTTAGCAACTTTTTTGGAAAGTTATATTGGAGCAGTAGTTCAAAATAAGATTGATTGGATGACTAATGAATTAGTTAATTCTATCCAGACATCTATAGCCGCTATTATTTCTATCTTTTTATATTTGAAGTTTGTTTGAAATATTTATTTTAAATCAGCCCAATTGTTCAGTGCTGGCCATTCGCTAATTTGGTCATAAATCCATTTATGCCCCTTAGTATTTAGATGTATTCCATCTGATGAGAGTAATTCTTTAAATGATAATAGGTTGATCATTTTCTCATGTATAGATAAAAACGGAACATTTAATTCTAAGCAAGTTTCTTCAATTTTATTTTCATATTTAGAACAAGCTTGATTTGAATACCAAAGACATTCTGCGAAAGGCATTGAGTCTTCATTAACAGGTGTTAATCCAAGAACCATTATATGTACTTCATTCTTGATCTCGTTTACTAATTGTTTTAAGCCAAATTTAAAAGCATCTTCGGAAAGTTGGGGCCTGCCATCTTTTCTTCCAATTCTAGCTGTATCATTTAATCCAATTGATAGCAAAATACCTTCAGGAACTTTTCTCCTTAACTCTCCCCTTGTTGCCCACTCATTCTTATATCTTATAGCAACTTTTTCTAATCCATCTCCTCTTACTCCAAGAGAATAAATGATAGGTGCACCATCTAAATTTAACCAGTTTTGTCTTAATCTCTCAGACCATCCCCCTCCTTCTAGATCTCCCCATCCGTAAACCCCACTATCTCCAATTATGATTAATTTTTTCTGATATTTAGTCATAAGTCGATATGTTGAATAAAATGACTAACTAATGAAATTGTTGGTTGAATTCTTTAACCAATAATTTTGAGAAGTGTTAAATAAAAATTCTCCTGAGATTGTTAATAAGGAGAAAGTAGCAATTATTATAATGACTTGTGCCCAATCGAAAGAGCTCAGTGATTCCTGTAATTGCCATCCTAATCCTACTCCTCCGACTGCACCTATAATTGCTGTTTCCTTTAGTATTACGTCACTTCTATATGCTCCATAAGCTAAGTAACTATTACTTTGGGGGGCTAATATTCCATAAAGTGTTGCTGATTTCTTGCTTGAACCATTGCTTTTAATTGCTCGATAAATACTTTTTTCTTGATTTAGTATGTTATCTGTAAGTAATCTTCCCATGACACCCATATGTGTAATTCCTAGTGATAATGCGGCTACAGATATATTAGGATTAGTAAAAAGAAGGATAAGTATAGTGGTCAATGGAGGAGGTATCAATCTAAAGAAGATCCAAATAAGATTTTGAATTTTTAGAGAGAATTTACCTGGGAATAATACTATTAAAAGTGGAGGTGTCCCTATTGCAATCCCAGACGCGAAAAAAGTTATTAAAATTGTTGTAATGATTAGTTTAAACAGAGGTAAGGTATTAAATCCATTTCTTATCTCTACGAATGAAGGTAAATTTAAATACGAAAAGCTTAATGGATTAAATATCTCAAAATTTAGACTATAAAGCCAACTAATACCTAACGATAGTGATAGTGAAAATATTGAGATTGAAATAAAGAAAAAATTTTTTAAACTAATATTTTCAGATAAATAACTTCTTGAAAATCTTATAAATTTTTCTAATAAAATCATTACTAACCAAAGCATCCACAAACAAGTCCACATTTCATTAAACTCAAAGGATTTTAAAGTTAAATATAGTTCTGTTCCTATACCTCCTAATCCAAATATTCCAAGTAATGTTACACCTCTAATTGCACATTCAAATCTGTAACTTCCATATGTAGATACGATAGGTATTAACTTTGGTAGTAGTATAGTTATAAATGAGCTCATAAAATTAGATCCAGTTTGCTTAATTGCTATTAGAGGTTGTATGTCAAAACTATCTAATTGTTCTGAAATCACTCTTGCTGTTAAGGCTGAATAGGGAATGACTATAGATATAATTGCCACCCAAATATTCAAACCTAAAATTTGTAAAAATAGCAAGCCCCACACTACTTCATGTATTGATCTTGGAATTGCTAATGAGTATTTTATGAATTTACCTAAATAAGAAAATTTAGGAATACTTTTCCAAAATAAATCTGTAGATAGTACACCTAAAAGAATTCCAATAAGCATACTTATAACCCAGCTAGTTAAAGCAGTAGCAATTGTTATTTGAAGTCCTTCCCATGCGCTTTTAACTACTTCTTGATTGAACGATGGTTTTATTGCTGAGCTTATGAATAGAAATATGATATTTAGACCCCCAATATGAAATCCTTTGATGATTTCTATTAGAATGGGAATGTAGGCTATTGATGGGATTAATGTTAATAAAGTTGATACTGGTTTTATTAATTTCATTATGAATTAAAATAGCCAATCAAACTCTGATTGATTAATATTATTGATTTTTCTATCTATTACAATCTCTCCATTTTTTAACCCAATAACTCTATTGAAATTATTTATTAGATTTATTTGGTGAAGACTTATAAGTATCGTCTCAGGGATTTTAATTCTAAGATAATTTTTTTGATTAATAAATAAATTTAAGATATTTTTTGATAATAGAGGGTCTAAATTTGAGAAAGGTTCGTCTCCAAGAAAAAGCTCTGGTTCTTGTCTTAAAAGACGTGCAATTGCTATTCTTTTTTTTTGCCCACCAGAAAGTTTATTTATATAGGAATAAATAGTTTTTTTAGGCAGAGAGACTGCTGCTAGGCATTCTTGGCATAAACCTTTATCTAAGACTCCTAGGAGATTTTTTAAAGCCCATATGAAATTGTGTTTACCTAGTGCACCGCAGTTTATATTCTGAGCGACATTTAGCTCTTCTATCAAATATAAATCCTGCCATATAGTTCCTATTTTTGATGACTCAATATTTGAGATATTGTTAATGTGAGAACCTTTCCATATTACATCCCCTTCATTTGGGATTAGTGATCCATTCGCGATCGAGATTAATGTACTTTTCCCAGAGCCACTCTTGCCAATAAGCGCTATCTTCTCACCTTGATTTATTATTAAATTAATATCTTTTACTCTAATACTTTCTTTACTGCTATGGCTTATATTCTTTAATTCTAGTAACTTAGTCACTTAATCTTTCCAATTTTTCTACCTATCTTTTCTATTTTATTATAATTCTCGTTTTTTGATATTATAAATTTCTTTGTGCTAAATAATCCGAGAATTTGTTTTTGCTTTTTTGACTTTTCATTGAAACGTAAAAATACATTTGTAAGTTCTTTCGTAAAACCTTTTTTGAATTTTTTATCTAGGTTTCCTTGAGCAAGCCAATGATAATTATGATAAGAAGGAGTCTTCCAAATCACAAAGACTTTTGAGGGGTCCACACGTCCTCTGTCAAGATTTCTCTTCCATACTTCTTCGCTAAGAGCACCTGCCTCATATGAACCACTTTGCACAAGCATTAATGTTGCATCGTGGCTACCACTAAAGCCTGGGCTTGCACCTTTGAAATCTTTAGATTGAACACCTGCTTTGTTTAAAAAATATTGTGGCATCAATCTTCCTGATGTTGAACTTTCAGAGCCAAAAGTAAAACGCTTGCCTTTTAGTGTTTTTAAGTCATTTATGTTATTTATTTTTTGTATTGAACTTTTCTTGTTTGCAATAAAAATACTATGGAATTTTTCATCAATATCTCTTTGTGCTATCACCTTGGATCCTTTGCTTTGAAGTCTTGCTTGTACACCCGTTAAAGCACCGAACCATACTAAATCTAAATTCCCGGTCCTAAAAGCTGTTACAGCTGCAGCATAATTAGTAACTGGTATGTAACGGACTTGAAGATTGAGCTGCTCGCTTAATTCAGAGGATAATACTTTATATAAACGATTCAGGTGCTCTGGGTTTTGATCTGGTATCGCCCCAATGCGAAGTATTTCCTCTGCTTTTAATGAACCAATATTAGATAAATTAAATATTGATAAAAGAGCAATAATTATTTTCGTGAACTTGATCATTTTTGCCGCTTGATTCTTTTTTTGGATTTAAAAACCATTTAATAGTTTTTCTAGCCTATCAACTCCATCGTTGATCATTTTATTTGATGATGCATATGAGATTCTTATGCATTTGTCATCTCCAAAAGCAATCCCTGGAACTATTGCTAGGCCAACCTTTTCTAGTGCCAATTTACAGAAACTTATTGAATCGATATCCTCTAGATTAATTTCTGGGAAAACATAGAAAGCTCCAGTAGGAGGGACAAAAGAAATATTTTTTATTTTTTTTAGTCTTTCTGTTATCAATAACCTCCTTTTGTTATAAATTTCTGCCATTTCATGAACGCAATCTTTTGAGCCCTGAAGTGCGGCAATAGCTCCTTTTTGAGCAAAACTACATACATTGCTTGTACTTTGACTTTGTAAAGCAATGGCTTTCTTTATTACCTCTGTATTTCCTGTTAGGTATCCAATCCTCCAGCCAGTCATTGCCCAAGCCTTGGCAAAACCGTTGACTGTGAAAATTCTATTTTTTAAATCTGGTGCTATTTTTGCGAAACTGTGATGAACTTGATTTGGAGAAATAAGAAATTCATAAATTTCATCACTCATTAAAAAAATTCTTGGATGTCTTCTTAAAAACTCAGAAATAGTATTCATTTCTTGCTCGGTTAAAACGCAGCCTGTTGGATTACTTGGAGAGTTAATAATTAATAACCTTGTTTTTTCAGTTACGTTTTCTTCTAGAGAATTGATATCTATTTTGAAATTATCTTTAGTTGAAGATTTAATTTTAATTGGCTTGGCACCAGCTAAAAGGGTTATCTCTGGATAACTAAGCCAATATGGTGCAGGTATGAGGACTTCATCTCCAGGATTTAAAACTACTTGAAATAAATTGTAGATTGCTTGCTTCCCTCCATTTGTTACCAAAACATTGTCTGTTTTTGTGGGAACTTTATTAATATTTGATTGCTTTTGGGCAATGGCTTCTCTTAATTCTGGATCTCCAGCCGCAGGTCCATAACGAGTTTTTCCATCTTTTAGTGCTTTTAGAGTGGCATCGATAATAAATTCTGGGGTATCGAAATCAGGTTCTCCAGCGCTTAAACTACAAATGTTTTTTCCTTCAGCTTTTAAAGCCTTAGCTTTTGCGCTGATCTCAAGAGTTAGAGAAGGTTTTATTGAGAGAGCTCTTTTAGATATCTGTGATTTTTCAGTCATCTTCGAAGCATAACTTCAAAATGTTTTTCTTAGATTCACTTTTAAAGTGAATTGATCTAATTACAAACTTACTACTTAATCAGATACTTGCATGCCTTTGATGAACATAAACTTTGTAATTGCTTCTGAAAACCCTAAAGAATTGTCTGAATTTTATGCCAAGGTCAAATCTGACAAGGCAAATAAAGGTTTTAATGCAACTCATTATTTTATTTCAATAAATAATCGATCCAAAATACATTTTTATCGACCTAATGAGAATCATGAATGGCAAAGGAAAGGAAATTCAACCTCATTATGTTTTCAAGGTGAACCTTCTGAAGATCCATCTAAAATGATTGAAAGGTGGATTTCTGAGATATTAAAAATAGGAGGTAGTGTTATGGGCATACCAAAATTGGCAAGCTTTGGAGCTGAGCAATGGATTCTTGATCCAGAAGGTAATAAATTCTTGATTTTAGTGCCGTACCTTTCAAAAGGATCAGATTTGGATGCTCTGATGTGATTAAAGATAGCGCCCCTGATCAAGGCTTCTCTGAAGTTTGTAATTTAAGCAATTCTGTAAACAAACTTGTTGTATCTAGGGGCAACCCTCTAGCTAAGTTGATGATTATTGGAGAGGCCCCAGGAGCAAAGGAGGAGGAGTTGGGAGAACCTTTTGTAGGAAGGTCTGGAAAATTACTTGATAAATTGCTTCGAAATGTAGGAATTGATATCAACCAGGATGTTTATTTTTGCAACGTGGTCAAATGTAGACCACCCCAAAATAGACGCCCAACAAAGGCTGAAATCCAAGAAAATCTTCCCTGGTTATATCAACAAATAAAACTTGTAAATCCCAGGGTAATAGTTCTAGTTGGAGCAACAGCACTAGAAGCGATTTTGAAAATCAAGTCTCGTATTACTATCCTCAGGGGGAAATGGATCGATTGGGAGGACAGACTTGTTATGCCTGTTTTTCATCCATCTTATTTACTTAGGAATCCATCAAAAGAGGAAGGTAAACCGATGAGTCTGACTAATTCTGATTTCCTAAAAATCAAAGAAAAAATTGATTTTTTATAATAGCCCTTAAATATGTCATTCTTATTAATTAAAGAGGCTCAATTGTTAACTCATGATTGCGACCCTGGAAAAGAATATGGAAGAAAATAATCTCTCACAGCGATACAGCACCAGAATTATCCGTAGAGATACCAGGACTGTAATGGTGGGAGATATTGGTATAGGAGGCGATAATCCAGTTCGGGTTCAGTCAATGATTAATGAAGATACGATGGATATTGAGGGTTCCACAGCAGCAATAAGGCGATTGCATGAAGTTGGATGTGAGATCGTCAGATTAACGGTTCCCACCCTTGCGAGTGCAAAAGCTGTAGGGGAAATCAAGAAGCTTCTAGCCAGTTCTTATATGCCAGTTCCATTGGTCGCTGATGTTCATCATAATGGCATGAAAATAGCATTAGAGGTGGCTAAGCATGTAGATAAAGTGCGTATAAATCCTGGATTATTTGTGTTTGAAAAACCAGATCCTAATAGAACTGAATTTACTCAAGATGAGATTAATGTAGTCAAACAAAAAATCATACAAAAATTCGAACCAATCGTTAATACTTTAAAAAAGCAAAATAAGGCACTCAGAATTGGAGTAAACCATGGGTCTTTGTCAGAGAGAATGTTATTTGCTTATGGAGATACTCCTTTTGGAATGGTTGAATCAGCAATGGAATTTATTCGAATATGTCATTCTTTAGATTTCCACAATATTGTAATTTCAATGAAGGCTTCTCGAGCACCAGTTATGCTTGCTGCTTATAGAATGATGGCTGACACAATGGATAAGGAGGGGTTTAATTATCCATTGCACTTAGGGGTTACGGAAGCAGGTGATGGAGACTATGGAAGAATTAAAAGTACAGTAGGTATAGGTACATTATTGTCTGAAGGTATTGGAGATACTATAAGAGTCTCTCTAACAGAGGCACCTGAAAAAGAAATTCCAGTTGCATATTCAATTCTACAAGCGGTTGGATTGAGAAAAACTATGGTCGAATATATTAGTTGTCCCAGTTGTGGGAGAACATTATTTAATCTAGAGGAAGTAGTAGCAAAAGTTAGAGATGCGACCCAACATTTAACGGGTTTAGATATTGCGGTGATGGGTTGTATCGTTAATGGACCTGGAGAGATGGCAGATGCTGACTATGGTTATGTAGGTAAAGGTGTTGGAACCATTGCACTTTATAGGAATAGAGATGAGATTAGAAGAGTCCCTGAGGAAGATGGCGTTCAGGCCTTGGTTGAATTGATAAAAGAAGATGGCAAATGGGTTGATCCGTAAATATAGTCATTAATATGTGCGTATCATTTTACTAAATTATTTAATAATTATGTTGAAAAGATTTTTAAGAATAAGTTTAACAATAGCTATATTTTCTTCTCCTTCTTTTTCTTTTCAAGCTAATTCCTCTACTTTAATAACAGATAACCCTAAGGAGATTATTGATCAGGTTTGGCAAATAATCTATAGAGAATTTTTGGACTATTCTGGCAAATATGATGAAGATGAATGGATAAAATTAAGGAAGGAAATACTTTCTATTAAATATAATAATAGCAATGATGCTTATGACACCATAAAGGATATGTTATCAAAATTGGATGATCCTTATACAAGATTTTTGGATCCTAAAGATTTTAATGAAATGAGGATTGATACAACAGGAGAATTAATGGGGGTAGGTATTCAAATTTCACTTGATAAAGTAACTAATGAAATTGTTGTAGTTTCTCCGATAGAGGGTACCCCAGCATTTTTTGCAGGGATTAAGCCTAAAGATATTATCGTATCAATTGATGGAAAAAAAATTGAAGGGTTAAGTATCGATAGTACTGTTAAACTTATTAGAGGCAAAAAAGGTACAAAGGTTGAATTGGGAATACTCAGAGGTGATGATTTTTTGAAAGTGTCACTTATAAGAGATAAAATAGAAATTAATGTAGTAAATAGTCGAATAAATAATACAGTTTCAGGAGCTAAAATAGGTTATTTAAGATTAAAACAATTCAATGCTAAATCACCAAAGGAAATGAGTTCGTCAATAAAAAATTTAGAAAAACAAAAACCGTTCGGGTATGTATTAGACCTTAGAAGTAATCCAGGAGGATTGCTTGAGGCAAGCATTGAAATCGCTAGGCAATGGATAAATAATGGAATTATCGTGAGTACTAAAACAAAAGATGGTATTACAGATGTAAGAAGAGCAAGGACTAGGGCTTTAACAAGCAGACCAGTAGTGGTTCTTATTGATGAAGGATCAGCAAGTGCCAGTGAGATCCTCTCTGGTGCGATTAAGGATAACAATAGAGGGATTCTTGTTGGTAGAAAAACTTTTGGTAAGGGCCTTGTTCAATCAGTAAGATCTCTTTCTGATGGCTCTGGTTTGACAGTTACTGTCGCTAAATATTTAACACCTAGTGGTAAGGATATTAATGAAAATGGAATTGAACCTGATATAAGGGCTGATCTATTATTAAACAATAATATTAAACTAACTAATTCAGATTTAGGAACCGTAAATGATAGTCAGTATATAGTAGCTGAAAGGATTTTGATTGAAAAATATAAATCAGAAAGCGAAAATTATACCTTCAATCCTACAAAATCTAATGTAAATTTTGCTCTAAGAAAAATTCCTAAGACTTATCAATCCGCATATATCCGTACCAATCAGGATTAAGTTCTTGATTTCTTTTCTTTTTGTCCGGTATTAGCGTGATTACCCAACTTTTTATTTTTTTAATAGAATGAATATCATCAAATTGTTCAAAATTTTTAATTCCTGAGTAGTCATCATTGTGTTTTTTATTTAAATTTGATTTCCAATTTATTTTTGCCTTTTTCTTAGCATCTTTTGCTTCTTTTGCTACAACTAAGCTAAATTCGTGCTCTTCATACATTTTTTGGGGATTATATCCACCTAAGTTTATAAACCAAAGAGATTCCTCTGATGTTGGAAATTCTTTTGAATTGTCTTTCTTGTTTTTTGATATAACTATTTTATATCCATCTATATATTTAATACATTTATAACTATCAATATGAAGTCCATTATTCTTGCCAATCCATTGTTTTCGAAGCTCAGGGAATGTGTCTTCAATTGTTTCACCTAAAACCCAACGGACATCATGAATCTCCACATTGCTTTTTAAGCTTCTTCCCCCTAATACAACAATAAAAAGGGATAAACACATAACTATTAATTAGTTACTCATGTCCAGCATTCTTTTTAATGGCTTATAAGCCATTGATCTAAGTTCTTCATCCATCTTTAATTCTGGATTCATTTCTTTTAGGCAGTTATATACTTTTTCAAGAGTATTCATTCTCATATAGGGACATTCATTACAACTGCAACCATCTATTCCAGGTACTTCTAAATATTGTTTTAGTGGATTTTTCAATCTCATTTGATGGATTATCCCAGGCTCAGTGAGAACGATGAACTTGTCTCTATTGCTGTTTTGAGAGTAATTGAGCAATTTGCTTGTTGAACCAATGAAGTCAGCCAAATCTAATAAACTCTCCTGACATTCAGGATGAGCAAGAACTTCTGCGGTTGGATGCTTTATCTTTAACTTTATTAAGGATGCTTCATTAAATGTTTCATGAACCATGCATCTGCCTTGCCACAAGGTCAATTTTCT
>QCJB01000009.1 GCA_003216295.1 Prochlorococcus sp. AG-402-P16
CCAAAAGCTCCTTTCATCGGCACAGTAACTGAAAATTATTCAGCCCTGAAGGAAGGTGCCATTGGGAAAGTTCAGCACATAACATTTGATCTATCTGGTGCAGATCCAAATTTTAAATATGTTGAAGGTCAAAGTTGTGGAATTCTTGCAGCAGGAGAAGATGCAAAAGGTAAACCACATAGGCCAAGACTTTATTCAATAGCAAGTACAAGATATGGAGATAATTTCGCAGGGAACACACTATCTTTGTGCGTTCGCCAACTTCAGTACGAAAAAGATGGAGAAACAATTAATGGTGTTTGTTCAACATATTTATGTAATCTTTCTCCTGGAGATAAAGTAAAAATTAGTGGGCCTGTAGGAAAAGAAATGCTTCTTCCTGAAGAAGAAGATTCAAACATCATAATGCTTGCGACTGGTACTGGGATAGCCCCGATGAGAGCATATTTAAGAAGAATGTTTGAACCTACTGAAATAGAAAAACATCAGTGGAATTTCAAAGGCAAGGCTTGGTTGTTTATGGGTGCACCAAAAACAGCAAACTTGCTTTATGACTCAGATTTTGAACACTACTTATCAAAATTCCCAGAAAATCTTAGATATACAAAGGCAATAAGCAGAGAACAGAAAAATACAAAAGGTGGCAGAATGTATATTCAAGATAGAGTTCTTGAACATGCTGAAGAAATATTTAACATGATCGAGAATCCTAAAACTCATATTTATTTATGTGGTTTAAAAGGAATGGAGCCTGGAATAGATGAGGCAATGACAACCGCTGCGGCAGCAAAAGGTCTTGATTGGTCGGAACTTAGACCTAAACTTAGAAAAGCAGGCAGATGGCATGCTGAAACTTACTAGATAAATAAAAAGTCTGGAAAGCGATAATTATTAATTACTTTTAGAAATATTTTTTCTATATTTAATTGATCAAAATCAATTTTGTTTTGCATCCCACAACTAAAAATTCTGGGATAATAAAAAGCAATTTGGATTAAATATTTCTCATTTGATTGGCAAGGAAAGTATTAATGAGCATGACAGCGACAAACCCACTTAGAATAGGTCTTCGCCAAGAGCGGGTAGTTCCTCCTCAATGTCTAGTTATTTTTGGGGCTTCTGGAGATCTAACACACAGAAAACTTGTTCCTGCTTTATTTGAACTCTTTAAACAAAGAAGATTACCAAGCGAATTTGCCGTCTTAGGCTGCGCTAGAAGACCTTGGACAGATGAAATATTTAAAGACAAGATGGAAAAAGCTCTTTCTTCTCAGATAAAAGAAAGTCCAAAAGAATGGGAATTATTTGCTCAAAATCTTTTCTATGAGCCTGTAGACCTCCAACAACCAGATCACCTAATAAAACTGGGAGAAAGGCTTGAAGTAATAGATAAATTACGAGCGACACACGGTAATAGAACTTTTTACCTTTCAGTATCTCCCAAATTTTACGGAAGTGGCTGTAGAGCTTTAGCTGCCGCGGGATTATTGAAAGATCCTAAACGCAGTCGGATTGTTATTGAAAAACCTTTTGGAAGAGACTTCAATAGTGCACAGTCACTCAATTCTCTCGTTCAAGGGTGTGCCCAAGAAAGTCAAATATTTCGAATAGACCATTATTTAGGCAAAGAAACTGTTCAAAATATTCTTGTTCTTAGATTTGCTAATACTATTTTTGAACCTATTTGGAATAGAAATTACATTTCCAATGTTCAAATTACTAGTTCCGAAACAGTTGGAGTTGAAGATAGAGCTGGGTATTACGAATCTTCTGGAGCACTAAGAGACATGGTGCAAAACCATTTGACACAAATGCTTGCCTTAACAGCAATGGAACCCCCTGGTCACTTTGATCCAGAAGCCATAAGGAATGAAAAAGCCAAAGTTCTTCAAGCAGCCAAGCTTGCTAATGAAGAAAAACCTTGGGAATGTTGTGTCAGAGGACAGTACTCAAAGGGAGGCAGTAATGAAGACCCACTCCTTGGGTATAGAGAGGAGCAAGGAGTAAATCCAAACAGCACAACAGAAACTTATGTAGCAATGAAACTATTCATAGATAATTGGAGATGGCAGGGAGTTCCTTTTTATGTAAGAACAGGAAAACGACTAGCAAAAAGGCTTAGTGAGGTGGTCCTAACTTTCAGAGAAGCTCCTGTTCATCTTTTCGATGCAGCAGGAGGATGTCCTACTTCAAATCAATTAATTCTCAGGATTCAACCCAACGAGGGGGCTGAATTTAGTTTCGAAGTAAAATCTCCTGGATCAGGGATGAGAAGCAGACCTGTCAATATGGAATTTTCCTATGATGAATCCTTTGGAGAACCTTCAGACGAAGGTTATGTAAGACTTCTTGCAGATGCAATGCTTGGAGATCCAACATTGTTTACTCGAAGTGATGAAGTAGAGGCTGCTTGGCGTTTATATACACCGCTGCTTGAGATAATTGAGGATGCTCCATGGGAATTACCTGTCTATCAATATGAATCAAGAACATGGGGGCCAACTGAGTCAGATTTGCTAATGGGAAAAGATCAACTTTTATGGAGACGACCTTGAACAAATCAAATCAGAATTTTTTATTCAAACCAAATTAGATGTCTCCTCAATTAACTCTTCAAACACCTCTTCAATTACCTCCATCTGAAATTCCCACTTATCTTGATCAACTGTGGTCTCATGATGAAAGAGGAGATAAAGGAGCTAACACTTTTTGTTTAATCATATGGCAACCAGCATGGATCGAACAAAAACTCGTTAAAAGTGGAAAACTATCAGGCCCCATAGTTGGGAGTCAGAGAATTGATCTTATAGAGGCTGCAAGAAAAATTATTTTAGAAGGAGATCTTCCTAACAGCACTTCGCCACTTGATTTTAGAGTTCAATCTTTAATTAAGACTGAAGAATCTATCAGAGAGGTGGAAGATCTAAGGGGACAACACATTGACACTTCAATTAGTAATTTGCAGCCCAGAAGATTAATAACAATTGCACCAACAATTGAAAAAGAAAATAATTTAGAAACTTTAGTAGCTGCATATTGCCCTCTCCCAGAAGAAGGAGGAGGTAAAACAGCTTGTGGTGACGTTATTGTTTTGAGGGGGAATAAAACTGCAATTAATGATGGACTTGAAATTGTAGAGACTCTCGTTCCTGATGAACTTCCTTCATGGTTGTGGTGGAATGGAAGAATTGATGAGGCCCCTGAATTCCTTAAGGCTCTAGCCCTGCCAAATCGAAGATTAATTATTGATACTGCCTTAGGAGAACCAACAGACTGCCTGAACTTATTACTCCAAAGGATTAAATCAGGGCAAGCTGTAAACGATCTTAATTGGCTTCGTTTAAGAGGTTGGAGAGAAACATTAGCAATGGTATTTGATCCACTTCAAAGAAGAAATGCACTTGATAATATAGAAAAAATTGATATTGATATTGAAGGGAATCAATCTGTTCAAGGACTATTACTCGCTGCATGGATTGCAGATCGTCTCAATTGGAAATTAAAAAATTGCGTCTCATCAAAAAAAGATCTCATAAAAGTAAATTTTATTCGTCCTGACAAGACCCTGGTTGGAGTTAGTTTGACTTCTCTACCAATAGGGAACCCAAGCATTAATCCTGGTCAAATAGTAGGTCTGAGGTTAATAGCAAGAGACAAAAACAAACAAAAAAATGATATTTGTGTAATTCTCGCTTCGGAGTCTGGAGAATGCATGAGATTAGAAGCTGGGGGTATGGCAAGAATGGAACTTATTGAGCAAGTCGTTCCCATTCAAAAAAGCACTTTAGAAAATGATGTTGCCCGTTTGCTCTCCAGCAGTAGAGGTAATACAAGTCCTTTGCTGGCAAGTGCAACTCCAATAGCCACAGAAATCCTTAATTTAGTGAATCAGTCCGAATAAATTTAGTTACTAAATGGCATGCGTAATTTCATCTACATCAAGTAATAGTGGGAAAACACTTTTAAGTCTTCTTTTAATTTCTTGGGTAAAAAGTATTAATAAATCGGTTCAAACTTTTAAAGTTGGGCCAGATTATCTAGACCCTCAACAACTCAGCGCAGTATCAAAAAATGCTTGTCGGAATCTTGATTTAATTCTCTCCGGTGAAAAATGGGTAAAAGAAAGTTTTATTCACTTTAGAAGATTAACTGATTTCTCTCTTGTTGAGGGAGTAATGGGATTATTTGATGGCATTGGCAGTAGTTCAAAAGGAAGCACAGCTGAACTAGCAAAGGTTTTACGTCTGCCAATAGTCCTTATTGTTGATGCAAGGGGCAAGGCAGCGTCACTGGCAGCATTAATAAAAGGCTTCAAAGAACATGATAAGGAATTGAAAATTGCAGGAATTGTTCTAAACAATGTTCAAACTGCTAGACATGAAAAAATTCTATTAGAAGTTCTTGATCAAATAAATATAAAATCATTAGGTTGCCTTCCTCATTGCGAAGACTTATATCTTCCATCTAGACATCTTGGGTTGGCTCCGGCTCATGAGATCCAAAACTTAGAAATCAAAGTTAAAAAATGGGCATCAATAGCCAAAAATTATTTAGATATTGAAAGTTTTAAAGACCTTTTAAAATCATCCAAGCATGAAGATAAAACTATTAACTTTGTACAAAAAAACGACTCAGGATTAATTCATCCAATTGCAATAGCTGAAGACGAATCTTTCCATTTCAGATATCAAGAAACAAAAGAATTATTGGAACAAAATGGAATGCCAACTATTAAATGGAAACCACTTGAAAATAAAGAGATCCCGAAAGAAGCCAAAGGGTTAATAATCCCTGGTGGTTTTCCTGAACAGCATGCAAAAGAATTAAGTAATTCAAAAATAAGTTTAAAATCAATCAAGCTATTTTCAAGGAAATTTCCTATCTATGCTGAATGTGGAGGAATGATGTTATTAGGTAAAAGCATCTTTGATTTAGAAGGAAAAGAATATAAAATGGCTGGAATATTACCTTTCAAAGCAAAAGAAGGAAGCTTAAAGATAGGGTATAGAGAAACAATCAGTAAAAATTCAAGTCCTATCACAAAAAAAGGCGATAAATTAATAGGACATGAATTTCATCGCTGGGAGTTAATTAATGAAAAATATAATTCAGACATTAATCCCATCTGGGATATTAAAGGATGGAATATTAATAGAAAGAATGAAGGATTTTGTAATCATTTAATTCATGCAAGCTGGATTCATCTCCATTGGGCAAGCTCACCTGAGATTATTCAAAACTGGAGCAGAAGTGTTATTAAATTCTCTTTAAAAACAAATCTCAATTAATTTTTCAATTTTATTCAATTAATATTTTCTTTAAAAGGTCCTTATTTGATGTGTTATTACTATCACCAACAATCCATACTCCTTTACTTGCTCGACTTACAGCTACATACACAAGACGCCTTTTGAATTCAATATCTTTAGGCCAGAACACATCAGAGGTTATAAAAACATCTCCAAAAGTACTTCCTTGACTTCTGTGAATCGTAAGCACAGAAGCTGGACCTAAAGAAGCAAATGAATCTCTTATAAAGAAGAAAAGCCTCCATATTGAGGAACTATTTTTCTTTCCTTTCTCTCTTGCTAAATTACTTAATTCATTTAAGGCAATATCTAGCTCCTTACGAGATTTAGATCCTAATTGAGGCATCAATCTCAAAGAGAATTCTTTCTGATCACATCTCACTTTGGCTATCTGAGTTTCAATAATAGGAAACGAATATTCAAGATCTTGATTGATATCAGTAGTAGCCAAATTAAAACTATTTGGTATTACATCTTCAACCATCATTTCTCTATTAGAACTAATCAGAACATCTGGTTCTTCTCCCGCCTCCTCATTATTTGTAGATGCATTTACCATTACTGCTTTTCTACTAATTAAAACCTCACCAGGTAAAACTTGATATTGATCAGCCATATCACCATGAACAGCTCTCCTTGCGTGGGGGACTAAATTATCAACGATTCGATTTGTATAGCACAAAATTCTCGCACTGTCGTAATCATCATCCATTGATGCTAAATTCAAGCTTGATTTGGCTTTTTCAAGCCATTTGTTTCTTTCTAATATCCCTACATTGCCTTTTTTAGTACTGATAATTGACAAAATCGGGGGTTGATTACATGGTATCAAGCCATTTCTAATACTTTTGGCCAATTTCAGAACAGGTCCTTGATGGCGAACCACCTCCTTCAGTTTAGTATTTGTGGCTCTTTTCATTAAAAAAACCGAACTAAAGGACTCACCCACCGGAGGAAGTTGAGCAGGGTCACCAACAAAAATCAAACGTGTTGAGTTACATCTTGCACATTCAAGAATAATTTCCAATAATTTTGAGCTGATCATCGATGCTTCATCAATCAAGACAAGTCCCAAATTCTCCAAAGAGCTCTCAGTTTGATCTGTCTTTTCAAATAGTTCTAGATCTGCTTTCCTTTTTAATTTCAAGCGAAGCAAGCGATGAATCGTAGAAGGGAACCATGTTGGTTCAATACATTGACTTTTTAAAGCCTCTCTTAAAACCCCTAAAGCTTTATGAGTGGGAGCAACCACTGTCCAACACAATCCCAACTCATCAACCTTCTCTAAAAATTTCATAGATAAGTATGTTTTTCCACTCCCTGCATAGCCTTGCATTACAAAAGGTTTGAAAGAATATGGAGTGCTTAGCCAGTCACAAAAAAGTTCAAGAGATTTTTTTTGATCTTTAGTTAAAACGAAACTATCTTCTTTTCTTTCTACTTCTTTCACACAGAAACCAATCCAAGGATTTGCAAAAGATGCAAAGGGGATCCAATAAATAAAATACCTGGTAAAGCTATTGATGGTCCAAGAATACTTCCAACCAATACTTCTATTTTTGTGTGACCTAAAGATTCTTTTAATCTGGTTTCAGCTGAGAAATTTTGAATATTTTCTTTTGAAATTTGATTTACTTTCGCTGCTGTTAATCCAGCTGATCTTCTTATTCCGCTGGCGTCATACATCACAATAAAAGCAATTGTTGAAGCCAAAGCAAATATTGGATCATTAAAGCCAAGTTGAAGTCCAACTCCTGCAGCTGTTCCAGTTACCAAGGCAGAATGACTAGATGGCATTCCTCCAGTCTCTATTAATACTCCAGGACGCCACTTCTTATTAGAAATCAATTCAAATATTAATTTAGAAAATTGGGCAATGCCACATGCAGCCAATCCCCAAGCCAAAACAGCATTATCAAGAATATATATAAGTTGAACTTCTGAGGCTGAATGAATATTCATCTATCTCTACTTGTAATGTAATCGGCCAATGCAAGAAGCGGTTTTGAATTTTTCGACCAAGGTTCCAAAGCATTTTTCGCTTCAGCAACTAAATCATCTGCCCTCCTCCTTGATTCATCTAAACCAAGTAATTTTGGATAAGTAGTCTTGTCAGCAATTAAATCTTTTCCTGCTGTTTTACCCAATATTTCACTGCTTGCAGTTACATCAAGAATGTCATCAATTATTTGAAATGCCAAGCCAATCCCTCTGGCATATACGCTTAATGCAGATAGAAGCCTCTCATCAGCTCCACCAATTAAAGCTCCGCAAGTGACACAGGCTTTAAGCAAAGCTCCTGTTTTATGAAGATGAATATACTCCAGAGTCTCGAGATCAACTTCTTTCCCTTCACAATCTAAATCAACAACTTGTCCTCCAACCAATCCAGGGGCTCCAGCAACCAATGAGAGCTCACCAACGACTTTCAAGAGTCTCTCTGAAGAGACTCCTTTAGTTCTTAAAGAGACCATCTCAAATGCTCTAGTCAAAAGTGCATCTCCAGCCAGAATCGCTACAGCATCTCCATAGACTTTATGATTAGTGGGTCTCCCTCTACGAAGGTCATCATTATCCATTGATGGAAGGTCGTCATGAATAAGTGACATTGTGTGAATCATTTCCAGAGCCACCGCAGTAGGTAAAGCCTTCTCAACTTCACCTCCAGCCAGTTCACAGGCAGCAAGACAAAGAATTGGCCTTAACCTTTTACCACCTGCTAAAAGAGAATAGCGCATAGAATCCCTAAGTTTCACTGGCTTTTCAGGGCCAAGTGACGCGTCTAACGCATTCTCAACGAGAGTCCTAGATCTATCTAGATACTCAACGAAGTCAAAAGAAGCGATTGCTTCCTGCATGCAAAAAATCGATTCTCTCCAATTCTCTCAGGACATTGTGATTCATGGAAGTAAATGACTAATAGTTAAAGGTAATCCACAATGTTCTTGCCATCTATCAACAGTATTTGCGAGAAGCATAGTTACTGTCATAGGCCCTACACCTCCAGGGACAGGAGAAAAAGAAGCGACCTTATCTTCAATCTCCAATGTCTTTACATCTCCACAAAGTTTAAATTTTTTGCTCCCGCTCAAATCATTTTTATCACAGGGCAGTCTGTGTATACCAACATCAATAACTACAGAATTCTCTTTGACATGAATTCCACCTATCAGATGGGGCTTACCAGCGGCAACGACAAGCAAATCAGCCTGCCTAGTTAATGATGGCAAATCTTCAGTTTTTGAATGAGCAACTGTAACTGTGGCATTAGCAGATTCAAGCATTAGTGCCATTGGCTTACCAACAAGAATACTCCGTCCAACTACTACTGCTTTTTTTCCTTCGATTTTGATTTTATTTCGTTCTAAAAGAGCCATGACACCAGCTGGAGTACAGGATCTTGGACCTTTTTCACCTTTGATTAATTTTCCAAGATTTAAAGGATGTAATCCATCTGCATCTTTATCAGGCGCAATGGAACCAAGCAAAATACTTTCATCAAGGTGCGGCGGCAATGGAAGTTGCAATAAGATGCCATCAACATTTTGATCTAAATTCAAAACTTTTATTATTTCTATAAGTTCTTTTTCCGAAATATCCTCCTTTAAATGGTGTGAAAAACTTCTAACACCAACTCGATGGCATGCTTTTTCCTTATAACTGACATAAACTCCGCTTGCAGGGTCGTTACCAACTCTTATGACGGCAAGTCCAGGAGGTCGTTTACAGGCTTTTAATCCCGATTCGATGGTCTGTTTCAGTATTAACTCAATCTCCTGAGCAAGTTTTTTCCCATCTAAAATGTTAGGCATAAATAGAATGAATTCAGTTTTGTTAAATCAAGCCAATAAACCTGGCTTTATGTTTAGGTGAAAAAGTCTTTGGCTAAAATACCCAGTCTAAAAAAGATCTGGAGAATATGGCTAGGAAGTCAATCTCCTAGGCGCCCAATACTTCGATGGTCATCTACTGATAAGTTAGGTCTTCTAATGGTTTGCCTATTAGTAGCAATATTTTCAAGTTATAAGTTACTAGCTGTTCCAGATCTCAAACCAGGAGATATTGCGCCCTTCAATGAAATAGCTCCAAAGGATGCAAAGGTAGTTGACACTCAGGCATTAAAAGAAAAAAGACAAGGATTAAAAGAAAATTTTATTCAAATCATAGACAAACAAGAAACTGAAAATCTAGAAAAAACAGTTGCAGAAGAAATTAAATTACTAACTAATCTAAAAAATACTCGGGTTGAAGAAGGTATAAAAAAAATCACTCTGACTAATTTAGAAAAGAATTGGATAGAAAACATTTCAGAGACTGATTGGCAATTATGGAAAGAAGAAATAAAAAAGGCCTCAAAAAAAATGCTCTCACAAGGACTTATTAATAATCTTGCTTTTGATCAATTAAATGAGGCCGCATCATTGCAATTGATAGATCTAGGTGAAGAAGAGTCTCCAGAAAGATCATTAGGTAAAAAGATATTATCTACTAGTTTTTATAAAAAGAATAATTTAAAAATCGATCCGGTTAGAACTACTCAATTATGGGAGGACTTAATAAACAAAGAAGACATTAATACAATAAAAGTTAAGAAAGGAAGTCTGATAACAAAAAAAGGGCAATCTATAAGCTCACAAGAATTTGATGTTCTTGAACATTTTAACAAAGTAAGTCGAAGTCCTAGGCCAGCAAGTTGGTTGATATATTTCACTAAAGCTTTAGGAAGTTGTGGAATACTTCTTATGATCATGAGAAGAGAAAAGCCTCGACTTCAAGCCAGGCAAGCATTACTTTCATTAACTTTATTGTTAGTAGTTCAACTAACAAAAGATTGGTTGGGGCCATTAGCAACACCATTGCAATTAATATTGCCTCCCACACTTCTTCTCTCTCAAGGGATAGGAACAACATCATCGCTAGCTTGGATAGCTTCAGCTAGTCTTATTTGGCCATCATCTCTTAATGGATTAGACGAAATTCGACTAATAATTGCTTTTATAGCTGGTTCATTGATTGCATTTTTAGGTAGGCGAATGAGAAGCAGAGCGCAAGTGCTCCAAATTGCTGTATTTATTCCATTTGGAGCACTTTTAGCGCAAGGATTTATTTTTAATCAAATAATTAAAGCAGATAATATAAATTTTAATAATCTATCTTTTGATCCTAATTCTCTTTTTAATGAAACAATTATTATAAGTTTAATGTTAATGATTACGATATTAATTATACCTATCTTGGAAAATACATTTGGGTTACTTACCAAAGCAAGGTTAATGGAACTTGCTGATCAAGAAAGACCTTTACTTCGACGCTTATCCAGAGAAGCGCCTGGCACTTTTGAACATACTCTAACAATCTTAAGTCTCGCAGAGGAGGGGGCTAGAGTTATTGGAGCGGATATTGATTTAATAAGAACGGGAGCTCTTTACCACGACGTGGGGAAACTTCATGCCCCAAACTGGTTTATCGAAAATCAGCAAGATGGATTTAACCCACATGAAGAAATCAAAAACCCATATAAAAGTGCAGATATTCTTCAAGCTCATGTAGACGAAGGCTTAAAACTTGCACGAAGATATCGACTCCCCTCGCCAATCGCTGATTTCATACCTGAGCATCAAGGTACACTAAAAATGGGATATTTCCTTCATAAAGCAAGAGAAAGTGATCCTTCTGCCTCTGAAAAACGTTTTCGTTATAAAGGTCCTATTCCACGTTCAAAAGAGACAGGCATTCTTATGCTTGCAGATGGTTGCGAAGCAGCATTGAGATCAATGGAGTCCTCATCATCAGATTTTGAAGCTTGCAAAACAGTTAGAAAAATAATTCAATCACGTCAACTTGATGGTCAATTAAAAGAAAGTAGTTTGACTAGAGCAGAAATAGAATTAGTTCTAAGAGCATTTGTATCTGTATGGAGAAGAATGCGTCACAGACGATTGAAATATCCAAGTTTTAATCAAAGATAAAAAATATAAGAAACCAAATATTCAATAGATCAAAGTCTTATCCTTCTATGCCCACGTTTACACCAATAAAGTAATGCAAATAAATTTAATATCGCAATAAATAATGTTAAGCCGCTAATACCAAATAGATCTCCAACTCTAATCAACCTAATTATTCCATATGGCAAAGTTCCTGCGAGTGTCATTGACAAAGCAACTATTGAAAGGATTACCCCCCATCCCCTTTGTGCGAATAATCCCGCAGAAGCAACAATTCCTGTTACCGCTGCTGGCCAACCAAGACTAATGGCAAGAGTAATATTGGCTACTTGAAGAGGAGGTCCTGAACGAACAACAAAAGCAATAAAAGGAATCGCAAGTGTATTTGAAACAAGCCCAAAACAAGTTAGCGTCCAGTAGCCACGCATGCCTTATCCCATTTTTAAACTTTTATTCTCTTACAAAAGAAAGCAATTAAAGACAAAATGATTAAATAAATTACAAGGTTTTTTTGTATTGAAATATTTAAACTCAATAAAAACTTAAAGTAATAATCTTAAATTTGAATGAAAAAATTATTCAATTATTATAAATTTTTTCAACACTCTGTATTTTACTAAAAAAGTTATTTATTAACTAAAAATTGGAAAAGGTATCAAAAATAATTTTATGCAAAAGATATTTTCAAACAATTAGAGGGGTAACAAACGGTTCTCCAAGTTCCATTTGCAACAAGCACTTCAACTCCTATACCTTTCTCTTTAATCGTACAAGTCATTCCTTGCCCATTACACCAAACCTTTGCGGCCACAATAGCTGCATCAATACTTTCATAAGGAGCGTCCAATACTGGATGAGGAGTCCCATCTAGTCCAACCAGCCTGTAAAGATTTTCAGCTAAAGCCATTTATGTTCACATATCAAATCGTCACAATGCATATTAGACCTTAAACAATACATTAAATCAACTTTCTAAAAAAAATTTACCGAACAAAATCAAAAAAGAAAGTTTGTGCATTTTTTCAAGCTTCTCTTTTCATTTTGACCTCTATAATTATCTACCTACCAAATCGTGTTGAGGATGAAGAGATTTTCTACCTTCTGCAGCAATTAGCCTATTAAGAGCGTTTATATATGCTTGAGCAGCAGCAACAACTACATCTGTATCCGCAGAGTGGCCAGAAAAAAGATTGCCATTTCTTCTAATTCGAATAGTTACTTCTCCCAGCGCATCAATACCTTCTGTAACTGACTTTACTGAGAATTCAATCAACTCATTTGGCTCTTCTGTGAGTGAATCCAAAGCTCTCACGACTGCATCGACAGGTCCCGTTCCTAAAGAGACAGAAGTTTTTTCTTCTCCATCTTCCCCAACAACAGTAACAGTAGCAGTCGGTTTCAAAGATGTACCACAACTAACTTGTACCAATTTCAATTGAAATAAGGCTTCTGGCAGTTGAACTTGCTCGCTAACTATGGCCTCTAAGTCACGATCAGTTATTTCTCTTTTCCTATCTGCTAAGTCCTTAAACCTTGCAAATGCATCATTAAGATCTTCTCTATTTAGATCATATCCAAGGTCCTCTAATCTTGCTCTAACCGCACTCCTACCACTCAATTTCCCTAAAGAAATTTTATTATCTGACAACCCAACTGTTCTTGCATCGATAATTTCATAGGTTAATCTATTTTTTAAAACACCATCTTGATGAATTCCAGATTCATGAGCAAAAGCATTTGCTCCAACAATGGCTTTATTCGGTTGAACTACCATTCCAGTTAAATTAGAAACTAATCTAGAAGTCTTAGTTATCTCCTCTGTTCTTATAGCTGTCAAAGGGGTAGGAGAATCTGGAGACCTCCCGAAAAAAGGATTAAAATAAGATCTTCTTACATGTAAAGCCATAATTAATTCTTCTAGAGCAGCATTACCGGCTCTTTCCCCAATCCCATTTATCGTACATTCAAGTTGCCTAGCCCCTTTCTTCACAGCCTCGAGGAAGTTTGCCACAGCAAGCCCAAGATCATTATGACCATGTACTGATAAAACAGCTTCATTGATATTTGGAACATTTTTATTAATGTTTTCTATCAGAGCACCAAATTCAGAAGGGGTTGTATAACCAACAGTGTCTGGAATATTTATTGTATTAGCACCTGAGGATATTGCTAACTCAATTACTTGGTACAAAAAATCTAAATCACTTCTAGCTGCATCCTCACAAGAAAATTCTACATCATCAACAAATCCTTTCGCATAGCTAACCATATCAGGAACAATCCCAAGAACTTCTTTTCTTGATTTTCTTAATTTGTGTTCAAGATGAATATCACTAGTTGCTATGAAAGTATGAATCCTTTTTTTTGGGGCTGGCGCAATAGCTTCAGCGCAAGCTTTAATATCGGGCTTGGATGCCCTTGAAAGTCCACAAATAATAGGTCCTTCTTCTCCCCCTACATGCTCGGAAATCTTTTGAACTGCAGCAAAATCTCCTTGACTAGCGAAAGGGAATCCTGCCTCAATTACATCAACTCCCAATCTTGCTAGTTGTTGAGCTATGGCCAACTTTTCCTCTAAATTGAGGCTTGCCCCAGGCGATTGCTCTCCATCCCTTAAGGTCGTATCAAAAATTAAAACTCGGCCTGGATCTTTGGCCATAGAATTAAATACTTAAAAGAAAATAGTCCCTGAACGATTATTGGGATTTGAATTAATTATAGTATGAAGCCCACAAATTTCTAAAAAATAATAAATTTATATAATATTCAATTTGAAATTTGTACATTTTTTAATTTTAAGACTAATAAAAATTGTCAAAATGTGAAATTTTAAATTGAAAAGAATTAGATATTAAAAAAAATTTTTTCAGTATCTAATTTTACTAGATTCACCTATAAACTTAAAGATTATCTTTTATTGCGCGGGAAAAGAGTATAAGTATCCAAGGTTAAATCCAACAATCTGGACGCTTAAATGACTAAAGGCAATTTGGCCATAGTCCTACATGCTCATCTACCTTACGTAAGATCTAAAGAACCTGGGTCTCTTGAAGAGGATTGGTTCTTTCAAGCTCTAGTGGAATGCTACTTACCACTGTTGGAAACTCTTGAAAAAGCACTTAGATCAAATGATCAAAAGCCAAAAATCACAATAGGTTTATCTCCTACCTTACTTTCTCTATTAGAAGATGAAGTCTTAAAAAATCGCTTTGCAAAATGGATAGATTTAAGATTAAAACTTCTAAATTCTCTAAAAACAAATAATGAAAAGGCTACTATTCATCTTATAAATCATTTAAATCATCAACTAGCTAGTTGGCAAAAATTTGGGGGTGATTTAATAGGAAGATTTGAACAACTTCAGACTTCAGCAGTAATTGACATTCTCACCTGTGCTGCCACGCATGGATATCTTCCTCTTTTAAGAGAAAATCCAGAAGCAGTAAGAGCTCAGTTAAAAACAGCAGTTAGAGAGCATAAGCGCCTTTTTAAAATCGCACCTTTGGGAATTTGGTTGCCGGAATGCGCCTATTACGAAGGCTTGGACGAGCTAATGCTTGAATCGGGTCTTAGATATGCCGTGCTAGATGGACATGGCTTATTGAATGCAAATCCAAGACCGAGATATGGCTTATATGCCCCAATTTGCACAAAAAAGGGAGTAGCTTTTTTTGGTAGAGATAGTGAATCCACTCTTCCAGTTTGGTCTGCGAGGGATGGATATCCAGGGAATCCAAACTATAGAGAATTCCATAGAGACCTAGGTTGGGATTTATCTAACAAAGAACTTGAAAAAATTGGAATAAATGAAAAAAGACCTCTTGGGATTAAATTATTTAAAATCACATCTCAAAAGACTTCATTAGAAAATAAAGAAAAATATGACCCTGAATCTGCTGAAAAAAGTGTTAAAAAAGATGCAAAAAATTATTTAATTGATAGAAAAAAACAACTTCTTGAACTAGAGAATTCCATAAAAATAGATCCGTTGCTAATAGCTCCTTTTGATGCGGAACTTTTTGGACATTGGTGGTTTGAAGGCCCTCTATTTCTCTCCCAACTGTTTAGTCAATCAAAAAAAGAGGGTATTCAATTCATTACCCTTAAAGAGGCTCTGCAAAAAAATCCACAAATTCAATTGTGCAACCCTTCTCCATCTAGCTGGGGGCAAGGCGGCTTTCACAATTATTGGTTAAATGAATCCAATGCATGGATTGTTCATCAATGGAGTAAAGCAGGAAGAGAAATGATAACTATCTGCTCAAAAGGATTAAAAAGTGACTCAGATATAAGAATAATTGAACAAGCAGGAAGAGAACTTCTCTTATCACAATCTTCTGATTGGAGTTTCATTCTTAGAGCAGGAACAACAACAGAACTTGCCAGAGAAAGAATAGATTTACATTTGAAAAGATTTTGGATGCTTATAGATTCGATTAAAAATAATAAAATTTCCAATCCATCTTTTCTAGAAGAAATTGAAAAAGAGGATTGTATTTTTCCTTTGATTTCACCAACTGATTGGAAAACAAAAGTTTAAGTATTTTCTTTCTTTTTTAGTACTAAACCAATCATTCCAAGTCTTACATTTGAAGGAGCAATAGAGAATAATTTCAGCATGACAATAAAAAGGCGAGGTAAAGGCAGAGTATTAGTTAAATATCCATACCAATCATTTCTAGGCAATTTAAAAAAAGTATCGAAAAAAGATCTTAAAAGAGATTCATCAAAGCTCATTAATCGTTGCAATCCAAACTGATAAAGACGATGTCTTTGAACTAATTCATTGGTCCAAAGAGTTTTCCATCCTCTTCTTGCTATCTGAGATGTAGGCATAAGTGGATCATCCTTAATGGCTTTTGCAATCTCCTTTGCCAAAGAAGGAGCTCTTCTCAAGAGAGACCCTATGAGATATCCAGAAGCAGGGTGAACCATACTGGCTGAACCTCCAAATGCTAAAAGAGGTTGATCTCTTAGAGGCAATGGCAAATTCATTGGGAAAAGACAATGTTCTTCATGAATTATTTCCTCAATTTGTATTCCTTTATGAGCTAAACGAGTATTCAACCTATCTTTCAGTAATTCAAACGAAACTGGAGGGGAACAGGCCAACGATGTTTCCTCGACAAAATAACTTCCATCTCCCAAGTCCATAGCATATAGAAAAGAAGGAGGCTCTTTTAATTGAATTTGATTTAAATGATCCGGTCTGAAATCCATTAATACAAAACGATTCTTTTCAACTGGTGGATAACTAAATTTTCCAACCACTCCATACGCAGCCTGCTTGGCAATTTGAGCTTTAAATGGTCTTCGAACAAAAGGTGTATTATGACCACTCGCATCTATTACCACTCTGGCAAGATATTTTTCCCCCGAAGAACAAATTACAGCTGTTTGTTTTTCGCTAAAATCAATTTTTTCAACAGTTTCAATTTGCCAAGACAGACCATTACATCTATCAAGTAAAGCCTCCTGAAAATTATTTAGATTAAACAGTCCATAATCAAGGCAATGCCTTGTAAATTTATCTTCTTTGTGACTTGTACCATCTCCAAAAAAACTAACAGTATCTTTCCATCTATATTTTAAAAGTTTCTGCATATTCAAAGACTCAAGTTCTGAGACCCATATTCCATATGTATTTGGCCAAGGTTCCAACGGGGACTTAGAAGCTATAGCTTGAACATCAAGTCCTTCTTGCACTAATTCTGCAGTAATACAAAGAGCAGCAGGTCCTGCTCCCATAACTAAAACATCAGCACAATTAATTGATTTCAATTTTTTGAAATTGGATCAGTCTTTATTTGTTGATCAGATGATGATAATTCTTTTCCTTCTTCATAATTTGTTTGATCAGGAGGGACTAAAACAACTTCGGATAATTTGTCACCATCATCAAGTTTCTGGATCCTTACACCAGTTGCTGCTCTTGATTGCTGAGATATCTTATCTGCACTAGTTCTTACAATTACACCCTTTTCACTTACTAATAATAATTCCTCGCCTTTGCCTAAAACCCTTAAGCCAACTAATACATCTCCATCTTTTCTGAATTTTATTGCTCTCAATCCCATCCCTGCCCTTTTTTGCAAACGAAACTGAGTTACTGGAACTCTTTTTCCTAGACCACTTGCAGAGGCCACAAGTACCCAAGGACCTTCTGAAACTGATACTTCATCCTCAAGTTCTTCTTCTTCACTTTTATCTACATGATCAGCCAACTCAGTTGAAAGGACATCCATACTAACGAGAGAGTCTCCAGCTTTAAGATTCATTGATCTAACCCCTCTTGCTGTTCTTCCTAAAGAACGTAATTCAGAATCATTTAATCTGAAATGTATTGTCATTCCATTTTTGGAACCAATCAAAACACTATCTCCAGATTCTGCAAGGCGAACCCAGGTCAAAGCATCTCCATCCTCTAAACCAATAGCAATTAATCCATTTGCTCTGATTTTACTAAAAGCTGATAGAGGTGTCCTTTTTATGAAACCGCCCCTAGTAAGCATTAATAAATAATTCTCATCATCGAAAGAGCTTACAGAAAGCAATGAAGTTATAGATTCTTCTCTTGGAATAGGGAGGAGTTGAACTATGGGAGTGCCTTTTGCAGTCCTGCTACATTGAGGCACTCTGTAGGCTGGGATTGCATAAGCTACTCCTCTATCACTAAATAGAAGAAGGCTGTCATGATCATTACAGCTTATAAATTTCTTAACTTCTTCTTCCCCTTGACTACGTGTACCAGCCTTACCTCTAGTTCCTCTACTCGTAGCTTCAAACTCATTGACAGGCATTCTCTTCAGGTATCCGGTTTCAGTCAGCAAAACCACCGATCTTTCGTTTGCAATCAAATCAATATCTTCGAGGCCTCCGCCTAAATCAAGTATTTTCGTTCTTCTTGGAGAATTATATTTCTCTTTTAATTCATTTAATTCTATTTTTGTTATTTCAAATACCCTTTCCTTTCTATTTAAAATATCTTTTAAATCAATTATTTTTGCGACTAATTCCTCATGTTCATGTCTTATTTTATCTGCCTCTAAAGCAGTAAGTCGTCTTAACTGCATTTGCAGAATTGCATCAGATTGGACATCTGTTAAACCATGATGATCTTGCAAGTTTTTCTTAGCAGTTGCTGAATCTGGGGCTGATCGGATAAGACTAATTATCTCATCTAATTGATCTAAAGCCAGTAAAAGTCCTAATAATATGTGATCTCTATTCTCTGCTTTTTTAAGAAGATATTTTGTTCTTTTTTCAATAGTTTCTACTCTGAATTCTAAGAAAACTTCTAACATCTTTCTGAGTGGTAATATAACTGGTTCCCCATTTACCAGAGAGAGCATATTTGCACTAAAATTAGTTTGTAAAGGAGTCAATTTAAACAAATTATTTAAAACGACTTGTGGATATGAATCTCTTCTCAATTCAACAACAATCCTCATTCCATCTCTATCACTTTCATCTCTTATATCTGAAATACCCTCAAGTTTTTTATCGTTAACCATGTCAGCAATTCTCTCAATCAATGCTGCTTTATTAGTTTGATAAGGAAGCTCAGTGATTATTACAGCATCTCTGTCTGGCCTTCCTGGATTCTCAATGGTCTCAATTTCAGCAACTCCACGCATAGTTATTGAGCCCCTCCCACTTAGATAGGTCTCCTTAATTCCATTTCGACCAAGAATCTGCCCTCCAGTGGGAAAGTCTGGGCCTTTGATTATATTCATTAACTCTTTATCGTCTAATTGAGGATTTGAAATCAAAGCCATCAATCCATCAATCAATTCAATCAAATTATGGGGAGGTATGTTTGTTGCCATACCTACAGCTATTCCAGAGGAACCATTAAGCAATAATTGAGGTATTCTCGCTGGTAATACAGTTGGCTCTTGCTGAGATCCATCAAAATTATCGGCAAAATCAACAGTTTCAGATTCAATATCTTCAAGCAAGCTATCTGTAGTTAATGATTTTAATCTGGATTCCGTATATCTCATTGCTGCAGGAGGATCATTGTCAACAGATCCAAAATTGCCATGACCATCGATTAAAGGCATTTGCATTGAGAAATCTTGAGCCATTCGAACTAGAGCGTCATAAACGGCCGTATCTCCATGCGGATGGTATTTACCTAAAACTTCTCCAACAACACGAGCACATTTTCTATACGGTCTATCGCTAGTTAGACCAAGCTCATACATCGCATAAAGTATCCGACGATGAACTGGCTTGAGTCCATCTCTTGAATCAGGTAGAGCTCTGCCAACAATCACACTCATCGCGTATTCCAAATAGGAACGCGACATCTCGTTTCTCAAGTCTGTCTGGATGATCCGATCATCGGATTTCCCGGGACCAGTGTTATTAGGTCCCAATGGATCAGCCATGTATAAGGGTTTTACCAATTATAAGAAGATCTGAGCATTAAGTAACCTTTAAAAGTAAATAACCATATAAAGGAACTTAAATCACAAATCAGCAAATCACCGCTCACTTCAAAATGAAACGGATTTGATTCAAAACGTCTAGTAAAAAGTGGTTGAGTTTAATAAAAATTCAGCAAATCTTGATTATATATTCCGAACAATTGCTCAATTTGGCCCACCAGTTGGTAGTTTGACGACAACTTATAAAATTTAGGTGTGAATATTCAACTAGGACGCACCAAAACTGTCAGAAGAGCCTACGGAATCGATGAAATTGCATTGGTACCGGGCAGCCGAACAGTTGATCCTGAAATCACAAACACAAATTGGAAAATCGGAAGTATTGAAAGAGATATTCCAATCATCGCAAGTGCAATGGATGGAGTTGTCGATGTAAATATGGCCGTCGAATTATCAAAGATGGGGGCTCTAGGTGTTTTAAATCTAGAAGGAGTTCAAACCAGGTATGAGGATCCAGAACCCGTTTTAAATAAAATCTGCTCAACTGGTAAGGAGAACTTTGTTCCTCTAATGCAGGAAATTTATAAACAGCCGATAAAGGAAGAACTAATTTTAAAAAGAATACAAGAAATTACACAAAGAGGTGGTATCGCAGCTGTAAGTGGAACCCCATTAGCTGCTATAAGATACAGAAATGTAATAAAAGAATCAGAAGCAGATTTATTTTTTCTTCAAGCAACAGTAGTTTCAACAGAACATATAGGCAAAGAAGGAAACCAAAATCTAGATCTTTTTGAACTTTGCAAAAACCTAGGGATACCAGTTGCAGTTGGTAATTGTGTTACTTATGAAGTTTCTTTGAAATTAATGAGAGCAGGGGCAGCGGCTGTAATGGTTGGAATAGGTCCTGGCGCAGCATGTACTTCCAGAGGTGTATTGGGTGTGGGCATTCCACAAGCAACATCAATTTCTGATTGTGCTGCGGCAAGGGATGCCTATCAAAAGGAAAGCGGTAAATATGTTCCAATTATTGCTGATGGAGGAATTATTACAGGTGGAGATATTTGTAAATGCCTGGCTTGTGGAGCCGATTCTGTAATGATTGGATCTCCCATAGCAAGATCTAATGAAGCTCCTGGGAAAGGTTTTCATTGGGGCATGGCGACTCCAAGTCCAGTTCTTCCCAGAGGGACAAGAATTAAAGTTGGAACCACAGGAAGTTTAAAAAGTATTCTTTGTGGCCCTGCGATTCTTGATGATGGTACTCACAACTTATTGGGAGCTATAAAAACCTCTATGGGAACACTTGGAGCTACAAATATCAAAGAAATGCAAAAAGTTGAAGTTGTCGTGGCACCTTCTTTGTTAACAGAAGGAAAGGTTTACCAAAAAGCGCAACAACTAGGGATGGGTAAATAAAGATGCTGAAAGATTTCAGAATTCAATACAGCGGTTAGAATTGAGTAGTGAGAGCCTTTGCTTTCACACTCCTCACACACAAAAATGCCCGACTCGTTCGGGTTTTTCTTATTGAAAGAATAAAGACCAATATTCAAACTTCATTTAAAAGTGGCAGAAAAACTATTAACAAGCAAAATACTATTGTTATGATCAAGTTCTTAAAACTTTTAAGGTATGTCCACTGCTTCTGCTGTAACTGATTCTTCCTTCGAGAAAGAAGTCCTCCAGAGTGACGTTCCTGTTTTGGTTGATTTTTGGGCTCCTTGGTGCGGCCCCTGCAGAATGGTTGCACCAATCGTTGAAGAGATCTCCAAAGATTTTGAAGACAAAATAAAAGTTTTCAAATTAAACACTGACGAGAACCCAAATGTTGCTAGTCAATATGGAATTAGAAGCATTCCTACATTGATGATTTTCAAAGGGGGGCAAAAAGTAGATACTGTTGTTGGGGCAGTACCTAAAGCAACTCTCTCAGGAACTATCTCTAAGCACCTTTAATATAATTTCAATGATTAGTTTTAAATGCCTACCAGATTATTACTAGGTAAATGCATTGACGAAAATTGGATTAATTGATTACGGGATGGGTAATCTGTTTTCAGTTCAGCAAGCATTCAAAAGACTTAAACAACCTTTGGATATTGTTAGTAATTTAAATGCTTTAAAAACTTGCGATGCCTTAATTCTCCCTGGTGTAGGAGCTTTTGATCCTGCAATGATTAATTTACAAAATACAGATCTAATACCTTCAATAATAGATTGGGTTAATAATGGTAAACCTTTGCTTGGTATTTGCTTGGGTCTGCAACTCTTATTTGAAGGCAGTGATGAAGGGACTCTAAATGGCTTGGGAGTAATAAAAGGGCAAATCAGAAGACTACCTCAAGAAAAAAATGAAAGAATTCCTCATATTGGTTGGTCTTTAATATCAAAAACAAATGAATGCCCTATTTTCGAAAATGATTCTGACAGTAATTGGATGTATTTTGTTCATTCCTATTCGGCATACCCTTTAGAAGAAAAAAATATAGCAGCCGTAACAAAATATGGTACTAGCGATATTTCTTCTGTTGTTTGGCATAAAAATACGGGTGCCTGCCAATTTCACCCTGAAAAATCTGGCCTAGCAGGAGAGAGATTGCTTTTTAATTGGATTAATTGGTTAAAAAAATCAAAATACTAATTTGCGAGGAAACCTAAAACTTATTTCCGGAATAAGGATTCGAAGTCCTTTAAACAACCTTACTAGGCCTACTACTTCAAAAGTTAGAGAGGCAATAATTAATATTCTTGGCAAAGATCTTGAAGATGCTTCTTGGCTAGACCTTTGCAGTGGAAGTGGAGTCATGGCATGCGAGGCTCTTCAGAAAGGTTTAAAAAGAATTCTTGCCATTGAAAAGAAGAGAGCCACAGCTCAAATATGTAAACTTAATTTGACAGATATTTCCTCTAAACTTAACCCCCAAGTTAACGTTGAATTAATTTGCGATGATGTAATTTCATTTCTAAAAAAGGGACCTAAGAACAAAAAAATCAAATTCCTTCAAGATTTTCCGAATAAAGATCAAAAATTTGATTTTATTTTTCTCGACCCTCCTTACGACTCAGGGATTTATGAACTTTGTCAAAAGTATTTGTTATCAAAAGAATGGATCAAAAAATCATCAACCTTAATATGCGAATATTCGTCAAAATCACAGCCAGAGATACATAATGGATGGAAATTAAATAAAGAAAAAAATTATGGGAATACTTCTCTTATGTTTCTTACTCCCAATCAGGCATTGAGCTGCTTCGACGATACTGATTCCATGCACTGACAAAAAGACCTAACAATGTAATGGGAACTAATCCAAGAACAATCCCACAAAGGAGAGGCTCAATCATTGGCTAAAATTTTTTAAACTATTAAAACAATTCTTTCATGTCGGAGAGGTTTAGTGAATACCCCGTCATCAAAATCATTAATAAATCAAAGTCAAAAGATTAGCTCTTGGAGAATTTTCTTTTTATCTTTGGCCACTATTGCTTCGTTAATTTTGCTTTGGACCCTAGGAAGCTTTCACAATGATCCTTTTATAACTGAAACATTATCTATTAATGGTGACGTTTTGTCTGGTAGCAAATTGTTCAAAATCAATTGTGTTGGTTGCCATGGTATTTCAGCTCAAGGTCTTGTCGGTCCAGACCTCCACGAAGTAACAAAGGAATTAAGTGATAAAAAAATTGTTAACCAAGTCATTAAAGGTCTAACTCCACCAATGCCAAGCTTTGAAATCGAACCAAAATCAATGGCTGACCTACTGGCATACATGCATTCATTAAACTAAAAGTGTATTTAAAAAAAACATTAAAAGTGGTTCTTGTTGAACCCGCAGGGACAATCAATGTTGGAAGCGTAGCAAGACTATGTGAAAACTTTGGGATTGAGGAATTAAGACTAGTTTGTCCTAAATGTGATCATTTAGCTCCAGAAACAAAAAAAATGGCAGTAAGGGGACTAAAAATCCTTGAAGAAGCGAGTATATACAAAAACCTAAATTCGGCACTCATAGATTGCTCCAGAATTATTGCTACTTGTGGAAGAAAAGATCATGGAGAAATTCCTCTTCACTCCAATAAAGATGCGCTTCGCTGGGCATTACAAGCAAACAAGAAAGAGACAATTGCTTTGGTTTTTGGAAGAGAAAACCGAGGCTTATCTAATGAAGAGCTTCTAAAAGCAAATAAAGTAATCAGCCTTAATACAAATAAAAATTATCCATCACTTAATCTTTCTCATGCAGTAGCAATTGTTCTTCATCAATTAAATGACTTTAATCATCTTGAGGTATTGAAAACCAATGCAACAACAAGACATCCTGCAAATTTAATTAAATTAGAAGATTGTATTAATGATGCGGGAAGGCTATTGCTAGATATTGGTTTCTTAATGAAACATACATATACAGCTAAGATGGCAAAAGTTAAGAAATTACTTTTAAGAGCAGAGATTAAAGATGAAGAAGTTGCATTAATTAGAGGGATAATCAGCCAAGTCAGGTGGGCAATTAAAAATAAAAATGATTAATTAAGATTAAAAGCTAGAATAAAAAAATAAATATATATATTTTTTTATTGAGAAAAGTGAAAAATCATTTCAAAGTAATCACTAATATAATTTTAACAAGTATCAGCTTATCTGTGGGGCTTGGAACTTTCCTTAAAATTGTTGGTCCTATTCATCAAATTAATAAAGAAAATAGAAAAATCAATATCGTAGGGGAATTAAGAAAGATCAATGAGAAAGAATCTGCAAAAATTGATTCACAATCATTATTATCAAATAAGTTAGATGGTTTTAGAAAATTAGAAGAATTAAATATTTTATGGGAATCTTTGATAAGCCAGAATCCTGATTTAGAAGTAAGTTGTTTTTTCTTGTCAATAGATGATAAGGCTTATGCAGAAATAAACTCTGAGATTAATTTACCTGCCGCAAGTAGTATAAAAGTGCCTATTCTCATTGTTTTACTAACAATGATCGATAGTAAAGAAATATTATGGAATGAAGAATTAATTCTTACAGAGGATTCACTAGGTAGTGGATCTGGATGGATGGCTTATGAAAAACTTGGAGTAAAGTTTCCTATTTTCGAAGTTGCATCAGAAATGATTAGAGTGAGTGACAATACAGCAACAAATCTGTTAATCAAAAGACTAGGAGGTATAAATCTGATTAACAAAAAATTCAAGCAACTAGGGTTGAAAAATACTAAAATAAATAACTATCTTCCTGATCTAAAAGGCACCAATATAACTTCTTCAAAGGATTTAATAATTGCAATGACTTTAGTTGATAATGGTTATCTTCTCAGTAGTCGTTCCAGAGATATTTTTAGAGAGATAATGAGAAATTCAAAAACAAACACATTAATTCCTTCTGGAATTTTAAGAGGCCTAGGCAAGGAAGCAGAAGATATTGACTATCATTTATCCCTCAAAGGTTATACGGTTTACAACAAAACCGGTGACATTGGTATCTCATATTCAGATATTGGCTTGATTCAAACTCCTCAAAACTCAAGAGCAATTGCAAGTTTTATAGTCAAAGGTCCATTTAATGATCCAAGGTCACCCGAGTTGATAAGGAAATTATCCGAACAATTAATACCTTTTTTAGAGCAAGCTAAAAAATAGCATACGGTAAATTAGAAGCTTTAGTCAGCAAGTTAAAAAAATAGCCTTTCATTATCATTTTTTTTTTGAACTTTATCAATCTAAAGAGACCTGCTTATGAAACAATCTTGTTACTAGTACTAAGAAAGTGAGCTCAACAAGAAAACGCAGAGTTTTTCCCTTCACTTCAGTGATTGGACAAGAGGAAATGAAGCTAGCACTTCTTCTAAATGTTATTGACCCGAGAATTGGCGGTGTAATGATAATGGGAGATAGGGGTACTGGGAAATCCACAACCATTCGAGCACTTGCTGATCTTCTTCCTGCTATAGAAGTAGTTGAAGGCGATCCCTACAACAGCTCGCTTGATGATCCGGACCTGCAAAGTAATGATGTCAGAGAGCGAATAGAAAGTGGCAATGATATACAAAAAGGAGAAAAACAAGTACCAATGATCGATCTGCCTTTAGGAGCGACAGAGGATAGGCTCTGTGGAACTATTGATATTGAAAAGGCTCTTAGTGAAGGTGTTAGGGCTTTCGAACCAGGTCTTCTCGCTAAAGCAAATAGAGGTTTGCTTTATGTTGATGAAGTTAACCTGTTAGATGATCATCTTGTTGACGTCCTACTCGACTCAGCAGCCTCAGGATGGAATACCGTTGAACGTGAAGGAATTTCTATACGCCATCCAGCAAGGTTTGTACTTATTGGTTCAGGAAACCCAGAAGAAGGCGAATTAAGACCACAGTTACTTGATCGTTTTGGAATGAGTGTTGAGGTAAGAACAGTAAGAGAAGCTAAGCTTCGCGTTCAAGTTGTTGATCAACGTACAGCATTTGATAATAATCCAGATGCTTTCAGCGATTCAGTCCAGGAAAATCAGGACTCGCTTCAACAAAAAGTCGTTAATGCTCAAAATTTGCTTAATGAAGTCAATATCGATGAAGACCTGAGATTAAGAATATCTGCCGTTTGTGGTGAACTTGATGTTGATGGGCTTAGAGGAGATATTGTTACTAATAGGGCTGCTAGAGCACTCGCCGCATTTGAAGGAAGAAAAGAAGTAACGGAAGAAGATATTGCCCGTGTTGTCTCAACAGCTTTAAGGCATAGGCTTCGGAAAGATCCACTTGAGCAAGTCGATTCTGGAGATAGAGTAATCAAAGCTTTTTGCAAAGTATTTGAAAGAAGTGAAACTAATGACGTTTCTGAATTTGAACTTTCTACAACAAATTAAGTGAGAATAATAGGAATAGATCCGGGACTTGCAAGGGTAGGTTATGGAATAATTGATGAAATAGAAGGTAAGAAGAAAATGCTAGATTGCGGAATTATAGAGACAAAATCAACACAAAAAGAAGAAAAAAGACTATTAGAAATTTCTAACGACTTAAGCTCAATCATAAAAAGATGGAACCCTGACTCTGCAGCAGTTGAAAAGTTTTTTTTCTATCGTTCCAGTTCAACAATAAGTGTTGTTCAAGCTCGTGGGGTAATAATGATGATCTTAGGAAAATATGATCTATCAATTAAAGAATTTCCACCAATGCAAATCAAACTTGCTGTTACTGGTTTTGGCCATTCAGATAAAAATGAGGTTTTAAAATCTGTTATGAATGAACTTAATATTTCCTCACCACCAAAACCAGATGATGCTGCAGATGCCTTAGCAATTGCACTAACTGGAATCTATCTTCTTTAGATAAAAAATTTAAAAAATGAGTAAAATTATTAAATCAGAAAAAGAAATTATAAGAAGAAAGTACAATTTAATTCGTTATTCAAATTCAACCTCAATACATGAAAGAATTAGGACTAATGTGAAGATAGCATTACATATCCTTTTAAAAAAATATCAAGGAAGTGGTAAATATATTGGGATTTATTGGCCGCTCAAAGGAGAAGTAGACATAAGATTTCTAAAAGACCTTCAAAATCAAAAAATTGCTTTACCTTTAAGCTCAAAAAAAAATGGTATGAAGTACCATGAATGGTCAAAAAACAACCTAGAACCGGATTCAAATGGAATCCCCGCTCCCCTAAGAGAGCAAAGTATTCACCCTAGTAAAATTTCTATACTTTTAGTGCCAGGAATAGCTATGGATAAAGAAGGGTACAGATTAGGCTACGGAGGAGGATATTTTGATCGTCTTCGTCAAAAAGAGATGTGGAGTTCAATCCCATCATTTGTAGTTATCAGCGATAATTGCATATCAAATATTCCCTTGCCTCGAGATAAATGGGACTTACCATTTAATGGTTGGATTAGCGAAAAAGGTCTTCATCAAATTGAAGCACTTAAATAATTAGCTAGGGTTTAGGATATAAAAATTATTTGATCTGAGGTGACACAAATCAAAGAAAAATCTTTCATCAATACTTACGGAAGTGATTCATTAGACAACCTTGTTGAGCGTCTACAATCAACTTCAGATCCTAAACGGCGCTACGAATATATTTTATGGCTAGCAAAAAGCTTACCAAATTTAACTAAAGATCTTCACCTAGAGACGACAAAAGTAAAAGGGTGCATTTCCGAGGTGTATGTTCTTGGAATTCTTCTTGATGGAAAGATCCAATGGAAAGGATATTCAGATGCACTAATAACCAAAGGATTGCTTGCTTTTCTCATAAAAGGATTAAATAATTTAACCCCTTCTGAAGTAATCTCTATAGATGAAAGATTCATTGAAATGACAGGGCTCGCCAAAAGCTTGACCCCATCAAGAGCTAATGGCTTTCTGAACATATTCCTAAAAATGAAAGCTCAAGCGAAAGATCTTTCATCATCAAGCTCTACTTAAAAAAAGTATGAAAAAAAATTGCTGTTTAATAAAAACATGAAAAAAATTGGTATTGGCTTACTTGGCCTAGGCACTGTGGGACAAGGAGTTGCAAATATTATTAGCAACCCAAATGATAGACATCCATTAGTTGGAGAACTTGAACTTGTAGGTGTAGCCGTAAAGAATCTACAAAAGTCAAGAGATATATCACTCCCAGAGTCAATCCTTACCACCAACGCATTAGAGATAGTTAACAATCCAAATATTCAAATAGTTGTAGAAGTAATTGGAGGTATAGAACCAGCAAGATCATTAATCATCGAGGCAATAAGGAAAGGTAAATCTGTAGTAACGGCTAATAAAGCTGTCATTGCTAGGCATGGTGAAGAAATTGCAAATGAAGCAAAAGCTGCAGGAGTTTATGTCCTCATAGAAGCAGCAGTAGGAGGGGGTATCCCAATAATTGAACCTTTAAAACAATCATTGGGAGGCAATCAAATAACCAAAGTAAGCGGAATAATAAATGGAACAACTAATTACATCCTTTCCAGAATGGATAAAGAGGGAGCTAATTATGATGAAGTTTTAAAAGACGCCCAAGATCTTGGATACGCAGAAGCTGATCCCGCTGCAGATGTAGAAGGAGCCGATGCAGCAGACAAAATTGCAATCCTAAGTGGCCTTGCTTTTGGGGGAGCAATTAATCGAGCTGACATTCCAACTACTGGAATAAACCAATTGCAATCTATAGATGTTAATTATGCCAAAGAACTTGGATACGCAATTAAGCTTTTAGCAATATCTGAAAAGGACAAGATTGAATCACAAAGTCAAAAGAGTCAGCCTCTATCTGTATGGGTTGAGCCAACATTAGTCCCCGAAGACCATCCATTGGCAGGCGTAAATGGAGTCAACAATGCAATCTTTGTAGAAGGCAATCCTATTGGCCAAGTAATGTTTTTTGGACCAGGTGCTGGATCAGGGCCTACCGCCTCAGCTGTTGTCGCAGACATACTTAATATTGCAGGTATTCAATTGATGAGTGAAGACAAAAGCTCTAACTTAGATCCTCTTCTATCAGCGAAAAGCTGGAGGAGTTGTCACGTAGCTGAACAGCAAGAAATCTCGAAAAAAAACTATATACGCCTTATTGCTGAAGATACTCCTGGAGTAATTGGTCAAATAGGAACTATTTTTGGACAGAGAAAAATATCTATTGAGTCAATTGTTCAATTTGATGCCAGCGAAAGTGAAGCGGAAATAGTAGTTATTACCCATAAGATCAAGCAAGGTTTTCTTAAAGATGCACTATTAGATATTAAAAATTTACATCAAGTAAAAAGAATTGCCGCAACGATGGGTTGTCTTTAGCTAACGAAGACTAGTCAAATCTAAATTAAGTTGCTAATTATAAGAATATATTAAAAATAAAAATTTAGTTTTAATTTCTATTCGAAACTAAACTATGACATCTACCAAAAACATAATTGAAGAAACAAGAAAAGAAATACCAAAGAATATTAATCAAGGTGATTGCGTTTACTTAAAGAATCAAGATGAGCTATTCCAAGTACTAGGAATAGATAATGCTTATGAAAAATGCTGGGTCAGGGAATGGCCACTGACTTCCAATGGATCTCCAGTTTTCGAAATATCAATTAAACAAGTATCCTCAAATCAGATAAATAGTTAATTTAAAATTTTTAAATTTAATACTAATGTTAAAACGCAAGAACTTAAAGATTTTATTAAAAACTTTAGGGGTTTTCTTGATATCATTTCAGTTGTCTTGTGCTCAACAGAGACAAAGAGAAAATATTATTGTTGCGAGCGCAGGGAAGATTGAATCACTTGATCCTGCTCAGGCAAATACACTCAGGACATTACAATTATTAAGTGCTCTAGGAGATACTTTATACAAAATAAATAAGGAAGGAAATCTTTATCCAGTCTTAGCTAAAGATTTACCAAAAGTAAGCAAGAATGGTTTGTTTTTAGATATTCCACTAAGGGAAAATATTTTATTTCATGATGGAACAATCTTTAATGCAAAAGCTATGGAATTTAGCCTTAGGCGTTTCATGAAAATAGGTACTTTAAATTACCTCTTAAATGAAAAAATTGAAGATGTTGAAATTAAAGATGAATTCATAATAAGAATAAAGCTAAAAAAGCCCTCCAACTCAATTAAAAGCCTTTTAACATCAATAAATTTAACTCCTGTATCTCCTAATTCATACATAAACTATAAAGAGAAATTCAACAATAAAGAGTTTGTAGGAACTGGTCCATATATCCTGGAAAGTTTCGATACAAATCAACAAACAATAAGATCATTCAATAATTATTGGGGCAAGAAGCCACTTAACAAAGGGATAGACTATATAAACCTCAGCAATTCCAGTACACTTTTTGGTGCTCTACGAACAAAAGAAGTTGATGTTCTCATATCAAATTCGATAGATGATATGCAACGTGTTGCATTAAATAATATGGTCAATCAAGACAAATTAAACTCAGGAGAGGGGAATCCAATAGAGATTGGATTTATCACATTTAAAAGCAATAAATTACCTTTAAATAATAATATTATTAGGGAAGCTCTTTCATACTCAATAGATAGAGAACTAATTAGTCAGCAAGTAAGTTTTGGGACTAGAGAGCCTTTAAGATCAATAGTCCCTCCTCAATTTCATAAAAACCAATTCGCACCTTGGCCAACATACAAACCTAATCTCGCAAGAACTTTATTAAAGAGAGAAGGTTACTGCAAAACAAAAATACTTACCATTCCATTAACATTTAGATCTAATGTTCCGGCTGATAAATTATTAGCTCTTACATGGAAAGACCAAATAAAAAGAGATTTGTCTGATTGTATAAAGATAACCCTAAATGGCATTGAATCAACAACTGTATATAAACAACTTCCCGAAGGTGCTTTTGAGGCAGTCATTTTAGATTGGACTGGTGCATATCCTGACCCTGAAGCATATTTAACTCCCTTATTAAGTTGTAGCGAGATCGAAAATAATACTTGCCTTAAAGGAGAAGCTGTTTTTAGTGGTAGTTTTTGGGCAAATAATAAAGTACAAGAACTATTAGATATAAGTGAAGAGTTAGAGGGAGAGAATAGACTTCAGTCTTTAAAGGAAGTTGAATATTATGCCTCAAAAGGAAATGCTTATTTACCCGTTTGGCTAGTAAAGCCTAAGGCATGGTCTTTAAAAAATATAAGTAAACCAGAATTCTCAACAAATGGGTTAATCATTCTAAAAAACTTAAAAAGAAACTAAATAATGTCAAGTAAAAAAGAACTTTTTAAATATATCCTTTCCAGATTATTTTTATTGCCAATTATGCTTTGGATCATTTCAAGCTTAGTTTTTATATTGTTAAGAATCGCACCCGGTGACCCAGTAGATGCAATCCTTGGCACGCGAGCTAATGAGTTTGCTCGTGAAACATTAAGGATTAAACTTGGACTAGATAAACCCTTAATTAATCAATACTTTGAATATCTAAATAATTTATTGCATGGCGATTTAGGAATGTCCCTAAACACACAAGAGCCTGTAAAGGTGATTATTTCTAAAGCTCTTCCTGCAAGTATAGAATTAGCAATATGTGCAATATTAGTAGCATCAATAATTGGTTATTCAATTGGTTTTTTAGGAGCAGTAAAACCAGAGGGTAAAATAGATCTTTTTGGAAGGATTTTCGGGATTGGCACATATGCTCTCCCTCCTTTTTGGGCAGCAATGCTAACACAAATCATTTTTGCAGTATTACTAGGTTGGTTTCCAATTGGTGGAAGATACCCACCTGGGATGAGCTCCCCTCCCCTAGTTACTGGTTTCTTACTTTTTGATAGTATTTTAAATACTAATATTCATATGGTTTATGGAACATTTATACATTTAATATTGCCTTCTCTCACTCTAGGTATACTATTAAGCGGAATATTTAGTAGAACAATAAGATTAAATCTAGAGGAAATCCTAAGTAAAGATTATATTGAAGCAGCTAAAAGTAGAGGAATAAAAGAATCAAGAATATTTTTAAAACATGCTTTACCAAATACACTCCTTCCGATATTAACTATTACGGGGTTAACAGCTTCTTCTTTAATTGGGGGAGCACTTTTAATTGAAATAACATTTTCATGGCCTGGAATTGCTTTAGGTCTTCAAGAAGCAATTAATCAAAGAGATTATCCAGTTGTTCAAGGAATAGTAGTAATAATATCAAGCCTAGTTGTAATACTTAGTATCGCAATAGATATCGCCATTGCATATATTGACCCAAGAGTTAGCTATTGAGCTTTTATAAGTTTTTCAATAATATCTCTATCTAAAATATGAAATTTCAGCTCATCTTTAGTTATATTTGTTTCAGGTATGATTGACTTTTGTTTCTCTAAGTTCTCTAAAAAAGTTATTATCTCAAAAGCCAATAAGCTCTGAACAGATAGTGGATGGTAGCCCACAATTGATTCACCTAGATTAAATAAATCCTCACCTTTAGACTGATCCATTTGACCTTCAACTCTAATAGGTGAAAAATGACTCGCTCCTTCTATTAAAAGAACTCTACTCAATGGGCTTGAACTTAAAGAGACCAACAAGCCAAGTTGTTCGCTAATAGATGGTGTAACCAAATCAAAAGTCCCTCCAGTCAGAAAGAGAGGAGTATTAATTTGATTTTCTATATTTTTTTGCCATAAGAAACTTCCAAAACTATTAATGCCAACAATAGCTGAAAGGTTTTTCACATTTTTTCTTTCTGACAAATTTATATCTATTAACTGACACTGCAAAAGTGCAGATAAATTAGTCAGGGAAAGATTATCAAGTACTTTTATACATCTATTCTCAAGTTGATCCTCTATCTTGGCACCCGAAGCCAAGATAGCAGTAAGAGCACCTAAAGAATGCCCCATCAGAACAAGGTTTTCCGCTGAAAAATCAATCTTGCCTAACCTTTTAGCTTGAAGAACACTATGCAAATCATTTATTCGATCAGGAATAACTTCAGCGCCAGGAAGAGGAAGTCTTCCTTTCACTAATGCTTCTAAAGCCTCGGAATCACTCCCAGGATGATCAAGAACCACGACAGGCCAACCATTGTGGCTAAGACTTCTGGCAAGCCAAGTAAAATGATTTCTATCCCCACCTAAACCTGGCATTAACAAAACCCAATTTCTTCTATTTTTTTCTCTAATAGAAGGATTCCAAACTTCTAATAATAAAGGTTGATTTCGATGGGAAACAACCAAAGGAATCAATTCATATTCATTCTCCTGAATCATAAAATTAGAAAGTTTTCTCTCTTCTCTTGAGCCTGATATTTCTTTCAATAAAGCCAAGTCAGATATGAGTTTTTGTTGTTTTTTTAATTCACGCCTCCAATTATTAGCTACTTCAATCCAACCATCCAAATCAATATGTATTGCTTTAACAGCAAGTGAATTAAGCAGATCAAAAGTTGTTACCTCATCTTTTTCATTTAAAAGATTCTCCAAAGTATCCAAAACACTCTCACCAGAACTGTCTTCATCCATAAGAATTAGATCACTAACTTCATCGAGTAATTTCCTACCAGACCAACTTCTCAAGATTTGTCTTGCCATACTTTTATCTCTGACTAAAGGGGTATTTAAAAACTTTGTTAAACCCTTCCTATCTTTAAAGCCAAGTAAATTGAGCCAATTAGCTAATTCTGAACTATTTCCCTCCTCGCCATTACTCCAATCAATCAATTCTTTTATGGATATTGGTATGGACATTCCATCAAAATGAATTTCAAATCTCTCTGCTGCATGAAGCTTTAAATAAATAAGGTTAGGAAAAACTAAACTTCCAACAGTTCCAAGAACAACTAATTTTTTGATGAATGAATTTGATCTCAACTTCTCGTATAAGTAATTATTGGGACAAATTCCCTGTATCCCTAAGGGTAATCATAAAGGTTCGATTATGGACATCAATAGGAGCAGGCGGTGTATTGTATTTAAATCCCTTAATTTTCAACAGCTTAGGTTTTACAGCCGAACAGATTGGAAGTGGTATTACTGCAGCCGCTTTTGCGGGAATAACAACGAGGTTTTGTACTGGTTATTTCCTTGATAAAAAATATAGCTATAGAAATTCAATTAAGGTTGCTTGTTTAATTGCAATACTATCTGATTTTATTTTTTATTATACCCAAAATTATTTAGGTTACATTTTTGGTCAGTTGCTTTTAGGCGCCGCTGCTGGAATTTATTGGCCTTCTGTGGAATTAGCAATTCCATTAAACTGTAAAAGAGTAAACTCAAGTGAAGGATATGCACTTGCAAGAAGTGCTGATGCAATTGGAGTTACTTTAGGAGTCCTAATAGGAACAATTGGAACTTATTTTGAATACACAAGAATAATATATATTATAGATTTTATTTGTATGTTTTATATATTTTCAATTCTAATAAATAGAATAAATTTCTTTGAAGGTATTGAAAATATAAAGAACAATACAAACGAAGATAGCTCTTACAAAGAAAAAAACAAAATATCTATTAAAAAATTAATTTTAAGTTTAATTCCATTGCTATCTCTAACACTATTTATAACTGGTGTTATGACTTTACTTCAAAATATATTACCATTAGATTTAGCAAATGGAGGCCTACGCAGGCCTCCATTAACAGAGCAAAGTGTTGCCACATTAGTAACAATTAAACTTATTGCACTAGCAATTTTTCAATGGCCAATTGGTTATATCATAAGAAATAAAAGTTCATTTTATAAATTTAAATGTTGTTTAATCTCATTAATATTAGGTTTTATTCTTTTATCCTTTTCCACTTTATTAATAAATGGTTACTTATTAATCTTATTGTCTTTTATACCTCTAACAATTTCTCTTTGCATATTTCTACCATCAGCATCAGATGCAATTATAAAATCATCTCCGAGTAACTTTCAAGGTTCCGCAATAGCACTATATTCGCAATGCTTTGGAGTTAGTGCATTAATTGTTCCTTGGCTAGCAGGTAAATTAATTGATAATTACGACACAGCTATTGAATTATGGTTAATAGTTATTATCTTTTGCATATTACTCATACCTATTTGCAAGAATATTAAATAAGAATATTGAAAATCAACTTAACTATTTATTTCTATTCATCTCTTCAATTCTCAACTCTCTTAAATATAAAAAAAGAGGAGCAGAGAAGGCAAAAGCGATAGTAAATGTAGTGAGTATAACAATCCAAAGATTTTTCATCTCTAACCTCCTTGATTCAGAAAATATCCAAACAAAAACTGCAGTTGAACCTATAAAAAGATCTCTAGATAAGGACTTAGAGGCAGGATTATTATTTGCTAGTTCAATAAATAATTGTATATCAAAAGATGGGCCATAATTTTGAACGAATTCAACATTAGCAAGAGTAGGTAAAGCACCACCCAACAATGCCAAAAACAAGTAAATCCATTTCAAGAAGTTAGCCTGGTTGATCATGAAATAGTTATTAATTTGAAATAATATATCAGAGCCATTAAGAATTCTTTGAATTTTATAAAAAAAATATGATATATAATCAACTATAAAAGTAAAAACACATTAGTAATAATATAATTAAACAGAATGAATGATTTCGTACCTAATAAAATATTTAAATTACCTAAACTGAATTTAGCTGTTATTGGCCACGTAGAATGGGTAACATTCCTAAAAGTTGATAGGCTCCCAATCGCAGGCGAAATTTCTCATGCGAAAGATTATTTTGAAGAAGCAGCGGGAGGTGCGGCAGTTACTGCTTTTCAAATGTCTAAGTTAATTAATGGGCCAGTTGACTTAATTACATCATTGGGCAAAGACACATATGGTGAAAAATGTTACGAAAGACTTACTAAGCTCGGTCTAAATTTATATGTAGCATGGAGAGACAAGCCGACAAGAAAAGGAATTAGTTTGATTAGCACAGGTGGAGAGAGAGCTATTACTGTTATTGGAGAAAGATTACAACCTATTGGCACAGACGATCTTCCTTGGAGCAAAATGAAAGATTATGATGGGATTTTTCTGACCGCAACAGATGAAGAAGGAATCAGACTTGCAAGAAAGACTAAATTCCTTAGCGCTACGCCAAGAATTGGAACAAATACTTTGATTAATTCAAAAGTAAAACTGAATGCATTAATTGGGAGTGGTCTTGATCCTGGTGAAAAAATAAATTATAAAGAGCTAACACCTAAACCAGATATATACATTTCAACTGAGGGGAAATCAGGGGGGAAAATTTATCCCAAAGAATATAAATACAAATCAATTAAACCAAGCTCGGAAGAAATTGATAGTTATGGTTGTGGGGACTGCTTTGCGGGAGCAGTTACTGCATCTCTTTCAGCGAAGCTGAGTCTTGATAAAGCCATTAGAATAGGAGCATATTGCGGGGCGGAATGCTCAACACATTACGGGCCTTATTAAGATGTCAAAAAAAGTTGCTGAGATCTCTTCAATAGAAAATAAAAATTCGATTACAAGTAATTTTATAATCCTGGTTTTGTCAACTATATCTATTTTCTTAGAGTCAATAAAAATAATTCTCAGCTTATTCAAAAAAGGCATTTTTAAAAAAGAAATACTTTCGAAAGGAAGCAATTTAGGGTTTGATTTAATAATCAAAAGAAAATGAAAGAAGCTAAAATTCTTATAAGCATAAGTTAATCTCTAACAATTAAATAGCTTTATTTCTAAGAATTTGCTTTAATCAGGATAGATTCATGCTAAACATAGTGAAATTAATCTCAATCTTATTAATAATAATTTTTTTATGCAACTATATAATTTCGAGAAGAAAAAAAAACTTTGTTAATAGAAAGGGACTACTAGGAAGATTTAAGCAAAGATTTAAAAACATAAATATTCGTAGAAAAAGAATAACTGAGGAATTTACAAACTCGCTTTTACTTGATCCAGATAAGAATATTCCTTTAGGAACATGGTACTCAGAAAATGAGCTAAGAGAAAAAGCAGATATTCATAGAGCCAGGTTAAGCAAATTTGGCAAGTCAAAAATGAATGGAGAAATGTTATTCGTAGGTCCAAAAGGAGGTATATACAAAATATCTGAAGATGGTAAGAAAAAATATGTTTAAATCTTAAATACAAAAACTTAAAATACATATATGATAGTATCTTGTTAAAATATTTAGAAATAACATTTAATTAATTTGAATTTATACCTAACTGTATCTTTTGGAGAGCTTGAACTTTCCAACCTAACATTTTGGAGTCTTGTTGGTATTACTTTATTGTTTGTAATCTCATTTGTTCTATCAACAATTCCTCTTACTAAAAATATACAAGAAATAAAAAAACTTTCTTCCAAAAAATAAATTTCAAGCAACCTCTCTATATTCTGAAAAATCCCGATTTGCCCAATGAACCCTCTTTAATGAAGAAGTTGGAATTTGTTTATTTGTAATCACCTCCTCAAGTGATTTTAATTTTCTATCATCCACTAATTCACTTAAAGTCTCAGATGAAGAGGTGCTAGATATCCTTTCACGATATCTACGCGCAAGGTTTTCAATTGAAAAACCTTTTGCTTCTGAACGACGTGGCCAAAAACTTTTCAAAATTAATTTGAATTCTTTTCTTAAGAAAACCAAGAAATAAAAAATTGCAACTAATTTATTTGTTTTATTACAATTATTCTTTTAACTAATTTAAGAATCTAAGCAGATGGCATTGCAGGTTTATATACATCTTTATCTCCTACGCATTCAAGACTATCACGAGTTGAAACTCCTGTTGTTGGATTAACTCCATCGGCTATTTTGCAAAGATTTCTTTGATCTTCACTATCAAGGATGGCAAATGTGAAATCAGCACCGTCAATCTGAGCGCCAGCGAAGCTACTTCCTGAGGCAATCATATTTATGAGAACCGCATTCCTTAAATCTGTTTTTTGGAAATTCACCCTATCTGAAAGCGTATCAGTCAGATCAATTCCATTGAGATTGGAGCCTTTGAGATCTGACAAAGTTAATGTTGTGCCATGCAAATCAACATTACTAAAGTCAGCATCCCTCGCAACCGCTCCTGCTATTGAAGACAAATGCAAATCTTCTCCGTGAAAATCAAATCCTGTTATGTCAGAACGAACATAACTTGGGACTTCATCTCCTTGTCCCTTAGTTGCGACATTTGCACCTGCAAATACAGGAGAAATCCCAAAAAGTATTATCAGCAGACTTAGTATATATTTGAATATTTTCGAGGTGATTAGATCTAATTTCATGACCAAGGATGATGTGCCATCTGAATAATGCAATTATCTACCTTATTTAAGAAATTTATGACCATTGATAAGACAAATTAATGTGTATGGATAAATCATACGGAATTAACTATAAAAGTGGTCTTCCTGAAATGAATTCATGCAAGACTGGATTCATCCAATATAGCCCTACGAACAGCATCACAAACAAATTCAGGAAAACTAAAGTCCCTCCCAACAGAATGGTTTGACTATTTGAAGCAGTATTATCGACAGAGTCTTGCACTAAAGTTTGTAAATTCTGGTTCATTTTGTTTTTTAACACCTGACTAAGGTACTAGAAAATAAAGAGATAAGAGGCTCTCACAAGAGAATTAACAGGATCTTTCTATTTTTTTAAGAATTGAAAAGCCAACTCCGTTTTCGAAGATAGACAAAAAAAGCTTGACTTTTCTAAAATTTAAAAATCATATTCAATTTAAGTACTAATATCTTTAAAAATAAGTGACTTAATGCCCTTAATTCAAATCAGCACCTCGGTTAAAAGTGTAATTGAAAGTGATTCTTTGCAAAAAGAGGTTTCAAAACTTATATCTAAACTAACAGGAAAGCCAGAAAGTTATGTAATGACAATCATAAAATCAGATTCTCAGATGACATTTGCTGGATCTGATGAACCATGTTGCTTTATCAATCTAAAATCAATTGGATCGCTTAAGCCATCATCAATGAGTGAATCTTTGTGCGAACTTGTTTCATCTAAAACCAACATAGAACCAGATAGAATATATATTGAATTTAGTGATGTTAAAGCATCACACTGGGGATTCAATAATTCAACATTTGGATAGGAGAAACAATGATTTGAAGCCAAAGTTATAATTTTGATTAAATTAACTTAGATATATTATTTTCTATTAATAAATACCAAGCAAAAGCTTATCTATCAAATAGTTTCTCAAGTCAGGGACTAAAGTTTATTTAGAATCTATATCTTGCCCACAATTTATAGAAAAGCTCTATTATTTTATTAATTATTGGTAATTTTTATGGTGCCTAAACCCAGCTCAAATGGATTAAATTATAAGCTTACTGAAACACGTTAATATCCTTAATAACAAAACCATTATTTTTTATATCGTGGATTCTGTCTATCACTTCTCTATAAGGAATACCATATTGAGCCTATAGGGTTGAATAAGAGCTATTAATATCAATAAATTTTAAATTACCCTAATAATTTCTTGATCGTAAGAAATTAATCTCTTTTTTGCATAATGGACAACCTCCATAAAAAAGAATAGTCAATTTGACCGTTTTCATGAAAAAGTTAAATATTCTAAAAAGCCCTTAAAGAAAGGACGCAAAACTATTTTCGTTGTTCAATGTAAATAAACACTTGATAGCAAGCAAATAAAGAGCGATCTTAACGATATCTAACCAAACAAACTAATGGGAGCACTATTAATTTTCATATGCATTTCATTATTAATTATATCTGGAGTACTTTTCTTCAACAAAGGGGTAAAAGCTCAAGAAATAAAAAGTATCCTCAAAGATATATATGAAAACTTCAAAGAACTCTTCTCAAACTTTAAAAAGCTTTTTTTGATAGTTAAAAATCTAATTCAATCAAAATTAGATCAAGAACCAACTCAACTGAAAGATGAATCAACCGAGTCAAAAACTGAAGTAACTGCTGAGCCTGAAGTAACTGCTGAGCCTGAAGTAACTGCTGAGCCTGAAGCTTTCCCAACTATCGAATCCGTAAATCCTTCTGAAGATTCAATTAATGACGAAAATATTGATATAAAAACAGAGTGATTTTTAATTAGAGATTTATATCAAAAAAAAGCCTCATCAAATTTGATGAGGCTTTTTGATTGAAATTTGAGATTGAATCTACTAACTCTCAGTTGTTGCTAGAGAAGCTACTGATCCAACAACACGACGGAAATCAAAGCCCATAGCTCTAAGAGCATGCCAGATATGACCTTGAATAAAGAAAAATCCAAAGTAATAGTGAACATTTGACAATGCAGCTCTAGTTGTATGACCTAAAAACGCTGTGCTATCAGAGACATCTCCTGTGTCTACCCAATAAGGAGAAATTCCAAATTTCAAAGCTAAAGGCTCTCCATACCAATCAATTGGATAAACAGTTGTGTTTTGTGCACACCAGAATGCAGCAACAATTGCCATCCAGCCAATACCAGCAAGAGACCATGAAAGAACTGCTTCTGCTGAAAGCAATCCTTTTCCTTTGAATTCAGTGTATTCCCCTAGTTGTTTTGTAGCTATGTGCCATGCACCACCACTTATTTGAACGAATGCTAAGAATGCATGTCCGCTCATTACTTCTTCAAGGCTGTCAATAGTTAGGAAGTCGAACTGATGTCCGTAAACCATTCCAAAATCACCATATCCAGGGAAGATTGTTCTGATTTCACCTATAGCAGGGTCGTAAATCCCATGCCATCTTGCCCACTCAACGAACCAAATATTTGCAACACCAAAGAAAATCAAATGATGTCCAAGAATGAATGTCAAATTATCTGGATTGTCCCATTCTAATTTGAATTTCTTAGTGGTAGGGATAGGACCATCTTTCAAGTCCGGATCAAATAAGAGTGAATGAGCTAATCCAGCTGTTCCATACACAGCTGAAAAAATTAAATGGAAAATAGCAATTGTTGCCACACCAGCTCCTGTCCATACACCAGCTTCATCAAAGCCAATACCAAGAGAAGCTAAATGAGCAAGGAATATGGAACTTTGATGTCCCATTGGTATTTCTGGGTTGTAGCGAGCAAGCTCCCAAAGAGTGCTTCCACCTGCTGCAAAGCAAATAAGACCTGTATGGCCTATATGTGACCCTATGAATCGACCTGCGCGATTGGTCACCACAGAATTACCAACCCACCACCCATAGGTGACGTCTGGATTTCCGTAGGTCTGCATAATTAAGGAATTAAAGTCGAAATTTTGGATACCATACACTTATTGGAATTGTTTTTACCAGAATAGTTAGAGGTCTTTATAGGTATCTGTCTTTTTTTACCAAAAAAACACTTTTTTTCAGAAAAAACCAAAAAAAATACCCCCCAAAAGGGAGGTATTTTTTTATTCTAATTTGAATTTATCTTGGTGCTCTTCCGTTGAAACCTGCGCCTTCAACTCTAACAGTTGCTCCTTCGCTGTTACCAATAGCATCAGCAACTTTCTTGAAATCAAATCCTAAAGCTCGAAGAGCATGCCAGAAATGACCTTGCAAAAAGAAGAAACCAAAGTAGTAATGAACATTAACTAAAGCTGCTCTAGTTGAGTGTCCAAAGAATGCTGTGGAATCAGAAAGGTCTCCAGTATCAATCCAGTAGGGGGCTACAGTGAATTGTAATTTTAATGGTTCACCAAACCACTCTGTTGGATATACGGTTGTATTAGTTGCAGCCCAGAAAGCAGCCACAATTGCCATCCAACCAATACCTGCGAGAGACCATGAAAGAACTGCTTCCGCTGAGAGTAATTCAGCTCCTTTGAATTTACTCCATTCTCCAAGTCTCTTGTTTTCCCATTGAGTTGAACCAGCAACCATATGAATAGTTGCTCCAGTCAGTTCAGCAAAAGCCAGGAAAGCATGTCCACCCATAACATCTTCAAGACTATCAATTTCAATGAAATCGAACTGTCGATTCCAAATCATTGTCAAGTCAAGGTTGTAATTAACCTGACGAACTGCACCTATCGCAGGATCGTATATGCCATGTATCCTCGCCCATTCAACAAACCATATACATGCGACACCAAAGAAAAACAAATGGTGACCAAGAATAAAAGTTTGATTATCAGGGTTTTCCCATTCAAGTTTGAATTTTCTAGCGCGAGGCACTTCGCTTTCTTCAACATCAGCCTCAAAATAGACTGCATGCAAGAGAGCTCCTCCTCCATAAACCATTGACAAGACCAAATGAACAATAGCTATTGCAGCTACTCCTACACCTGTCCATGCACCTGCCTCATTGAAACCAATTCCAATTGAAGCCAAATGAGCCAAGAATAGTGAGCTCTGATGCCCCATTGGGATCTCAGGGTTGTAGCGGGCAAGCTCCCAAAGTGTGCTTCCACCAGCCGCAAACGCGATCAAGCCTGTATGCCCTATATGGGAGGCTATAAATCGGCCTGAGCGGTTGGTGACCACAGAATTACCAGCCCACCAATCATAGGTAACATCTGGATTTCCATAGCTCTGCATAATTTTTTAAGCGATACAGGCGAAATATGCGTGCAGATTACACGCTGCTGAAATGATATGTGCAAAATAGTTAGAGGTCGTTATTTAGTTTGACTATTTTTTCCCATTTCAATAATTAAAACAATTTTATAGAAGCTGAGATATTGTCTCAAGGAGATGGTGAAAATCTTCAAAAGTCTAGTTATAGCTTAATTTAAATACTCGAAATTCTCGGCTAATCATTCAAAAAAGCTCAATCCACAAGATCTAACGATATTTGATAAAAAAATTTCAACGTTGTAAACCGAATAATTTTTTTTTTTAAATCGATCGAAATTAAAAGAAAAAAATTGCAAAAAAAAAAGAGGAGATAAAACTCCTCTTTAAAAATTATTTTGGTTTTGATTAAATCAATAAAGCTGAGCTGGAAGAGGCTCTTTAAGAACTTTCTTAAAGTCAAATCCCATAGCCCTTAAAGCATGCCATAGATGACCTTGAAGGAAGAAAAATCCAAAGTAATAATGAACATTTGCTAGAGCAGCCCTGGTTGTATGACCAAAGAAAGCAGGGCCTCCTGAAAGATCAACGCTATCAATCCAATAAGGAGCAACACCAAACTTCAAGATCAAAGCTTCTCCGTACCAAGCTTCAGGATAAACTGTTGTGTTCTGAGCACACCAAAAAGCAGCTACTACAGCCATCCAACCAATACCTGCACAAGAGAATGAAAGAATTGATTCTGCTGAAAGAAGACCAGCTCCTTTGAATTTGGTATATTCACCAACTTGCTTGGTAGCAATATGGAAAGCTCCACCTGTGATCTCAACAAATGCTAAGAATGCATGACCACCCATAACATCCTCAAGACTATCGATAGCCAAGAAATCAAACTGATGGTTCCAAATATTGGTCAAGTTAAGGTTGTACTCAACTTGTCGGACAGCTCCTAAGGCAGGATCGTAAATACCATGAATTCGGGCCCACTCAACAAACCATATACATGCAACACCAAAGAAAATCAAATGGTGACCAAGGATAAAAGTCTGATTATCGGGGTTGTCCCACTCAAGCTTGAACTTTCTAGCTTGTGGAACCTCTGAATCTTGCATATCGCCAACGAATAGCACTGAATGCAATAAACCACCGGCTCCATAAACCATGGAAAGAACCAAATGAACGATGGCAATAGAAGCGACTCCTACACCGGTCCAAGCACCAGCCTCATCAAAGCCGATACCAATTGAAGCTAAATGAGCAAGAAAGATAGAACTCTGATGACCCATGGGGATCTCAGGGTTATATCTTGCTAATTCCCAAAGAGTACTTCCACCTGCTGCAAAGGCTATTAGCCCAGTATGCGCAATGTGAGCAGCAATGAATTTACCAGATTTGTTAGTAACCCCAGCGTTTCCAGCCCACCAACCATAGGTGACATCCGGGTTTCCGTAGGTCTGCATGATTTAAGATTTTTGGCGTAATACGGTGAGCACACCTTACAGGCAGCTCAATTCAAAAACTACTATTAGTAATAAGGTCTTATACAGAAGTAGTAAAGTTTTTTTTCTTTAAATTGGCTTAACCCGCGACTAAACTAGGTTTTCATTGAAATACTAAAGAAAAATTTAAATATCAAAAATGAAATCTGCTTTACAACTTGAGCTACAAGACCTTCATGGACTTCCTTATATAGCAACAATAATTTGGTTTGTTCTGCTTGGAGTTTGTCTTTTAGCAGTTGTTTTTTATCTTTTTCAAAAAAATTACAGGCCAAAGGCAAAAATTGATGATGGTATCTCTCCTGAGAAGAAATCACGACCAAAAGGGTTTTAAATGACTAAGAAAATTTTGTTTTTCAATGTTAGTTCTCAAATTAATGTAATATCCTCAAACACGGGTTTGGCATAGTGGCCACCTGGGTTAACAATAAAAACAATTTTTTTACTCAATGATTGATTTTTCTCACCTTCTTGATTTTGCCACTCAGCTTCCACACCCATCAGATATAGGTTTAATCAAACCATCCGGTGGATTTAATATAGCTGCAGCTCTTTGTGGCCTTGGAGCAGTATTTGGAGCTTCTCAATTCTTTTATTATTCTGATGATTCAAAAAGAATCGATCCTTGGGCCAAGCCTGAAAACTACAAAAACTAAAGAAAATTAAAAACTAATTTTTTATCAAAAAAAAAAGAGCCTCATCATATGACGAGGCTCTTTTTTATTGGAATTTTTAAAAACCAATAATTAATCAGAAAGGGTAACCCTAGCGTTATCAAGATTACTAATTGAATCAGTAACCTTCTTGAAATCAAAGCCTAAAGCACGTATTGCATGCCAAAGGTGACCTTGAATGAAGAAAAAGCCTAGGTAGTAATGAACATTTGTAAGCCAAGCTCTTGAAGTATGGCCACTAACAACTCCAGTCATATCAGCGGTATCAATCCAATAAGGAGATATACCAAATTTAAGAGCTAGTGTTTCTCCATACCAAGCTTCTGGATAAACAGTTGTATTTGTTGCACACCAGAAAGCTGCAATAATTGCCATCCAACCAATACCAGCAAGAGACCATGAAAGAACTGCTTCAGCAGAAAGAATGTTCTTTCCTTTGAATTCGGTGTACTCGCCTACTTGCTTGGTAGCGATATGAAATGCTCCACCTGTTATTTCAACAAATGCTAAGAATGCATGACCACCCATAACATCCTCAAGACTATCGATAGCCAAGAAATCAAACTGATGGTTCCAAATATTGGTCAAGTTAAGGTTGTACTCAACTTGTCGGACAGCTCCTAAGGCAGGATCGTAAATACCATGAATTCGGGCCCACTCAACAAACCATATACATGCAACACCAAAGAAAATCAAATGGTGACCAAGGATAAAAGTCTGATTATCTGGATTATCCCATTCAAGCTTGTATCTTGCTGCCTGACGATGCTCAGGACGATCATCAGCAAACAAACCTGAACTATTTTGGGTGTCTTCGCTAAAGATCAAAGAGTGCAATAAACCTGCACCCGCATATACCATTGAGCAAATCAGATGGAATACACCGATAAAGGCTATTGATGTGCCATCAAATACTGTTCCAGTTGGATCAAATCCAATACCAATAGAAGCAAGATGTGGAATACTCACCATACCCTGGTGTCCCATTGGAATATCTGGGTTGTATCTAGCGAGCTCCCAAAGTGTGTTTGCACCAGCTGCGAAACAAATCAATCCTGTATGAGCAACATGCGAGCCAATAAATCGGCTTGACTTATTTGTTACGACAGAATTACCAACCCACCACCCGTAAGTGACGTCTGGATTTCCGTAGGACTGCATAATTGAGGAAATTGAAGTCGAAATTCGACCTACCTTACATTTAGTGCAATAAATTTGCTTGAAATCGTTAAAGGTCTTTATTTAATGAATAAAACGAATTAATAAAAGAGCTGTGATTGTTCATTTTTTTTCATACAAAGAAGACAAAAGAACAAATTTTACAATCCTTGTTAAAAGTCAGACTGATTTTTTCAAGGAATAAAAAAGCCCCGCAAAAATTACGGGGCTCCATAGAGTATCCAATCAATAAGATTAGTTAGTCATTTAGAGTAATTTGCGCTTTATCTAAGCCAGAAACAGCATTTGTAACTCTTCTAAAATCAAAGCCTAATGCACGGATTGCGTGCCATAAATGACCTTGTAGGAAGAAAAAACCAAAATAATAATGGACATTAGTTAATGCAGCTCGTGTGGTGTGACCTGCAAATGCAGTGCTATCACTTACATCTACAGTATCAATCCAATAGGGCGAAATACCAAATTTCAAAGCCAAAGGCTCTCCATACCATGCCTCTGGATAAACAGTTGTATTGGTTGCACACCAGAAAGCTGCGACAATCGCCATCCAACCAATACCAGCCAATGAGAAAGATAAAACAGCCTCGGCAGAGAGGATACTCTTCCCTTTAAATTCTGTATATTCTCCAACCTGCTTCGTAGCGATATGGAAAGCACCACCAGTGATTTCTACAAATGCTAGGAATGCATGCCCCCCAAGAACGTCTTCAAGATTATCGATAGCCAAGAAATCAAATTGATGATTCCAGATATTGGTCAAATTAAGGTTGTACTCAACTTGTCGAACAGCTCCTATGGCTGGGTCATAAATTCCGTGAATCCTTGCCCATTCAACAAAAGCTATACAAGCAACGCCAAAGAAAATCAGATGGTGACCAAGAATGAATGTCAAGTTATCAGGATTGTCCCATTCAAGCTTAAATTTTTGAGTAGTAGGTCCTGGCCCATCAGCTAAATCTCCATCAAAAAGAAGAGAGTGAGAAAGAGCTCCTCCTGCGTAAACAAGCGAAGCAATGATATGGACTATTGCCACGGAAGCAACATTCGCACCAGTCCAAACACCTGCATCATCAAAGCCAATTCCAATAGAGGCAAGATGAGCAAGAAAGATAGAACTTTGATGACCCATAGCTATAGCAGGATCAAATCTGGCTAGCTCCCAAAGAGTGCTAGCTCCCGCAGCAAATGAAATCAGGCCGGTATGACCGGCATGAGCTGCAATAAATTTTCCAGCGCGGTTAGTAACCCTTGAATTGCCAGCCCACCACCCGTAGGTGACATCTGGATTTCCATAGGTTTGCATATGAAATCAGGGGGAGATATATATTTTCCAGACTACAAGTCAGCAGACTTTTTAACTATATAAAACCCAAAGAAAAAGCAAATGATTAATAATCTAATATCATTATATACTTGCACATAAGTAAAACTTAACAATGATATTAGTAACTATTAATACAAAAAAAATCAAGATAAGTTTAATAATTTATTTTAAGATATTAGATAAGTTCTACTTAACTATAAATAGAATTTTTTGTTATAGGAAGAGTGCAAGCACCCTTCCTGTGTTGACAGAGAAACGAACTTCGACTTCAATTCCTATCAACATCAACTGTCATAACAAAAATCAATACTGAGTGTGAGAACAAAGAATTGATTTTATAAAGCCAAAACAAATTTATCTTAATTGCGCTTTTATAGATCAAAGAAAATTTTAAGGGATATACGTACCTATGCACTTAACAATTTCCTGTAGAATCCAAATAAATGAAAAAAAAATAATCATACCAAAAGATTTAGATTCAGTTGATGTTGATCGCGTCATAGAAATGGCATGGGAGGACAAAACGCCTTTTGATGCGATCGATTTTCAATTCAACCTTAAAGAGAAAGAAGTTATTCAGTTAATGCGTTCAAGTTTAAAATCATCTTCTTTTAAAATGTGGAGAAAAAGAGTTACTGGTAGAAAATTAAAGCATGGGTTTCCTAAGCAAAAGACAAGGTTTAAGTCAGCAAACCAAAAGTGAAAATCAAATTGAGAAAAAACTGTCCAACTTGCCTTAGAGATTTTCAGTGGAGAAAGAAATGGGCTAAAGATTGGGAAAATATTATTTACTGCTCAGAAAGATGTAGGAGAAGAAAAAATAAAAATAATGCTAGAGATTAATTCGCAATTAAAAAAATTTCTAGTTATTTTGTGTAAGTCAACTTCTTAAGCATTATCTCAGGAGTAAATTTTTTGTCAACTAAAGTGAAAAAAATATTCCTGATTTTTCCAAATCAATTATTCAAAATAAAAAAACAATTTGCTTATATAAAGCATATTGCATTAATCCAAGATAACTTATTTTTTGGTTGTGATTCTCAATGGCAACAAAAATTTCATTGTCAAAAAATAATTTTTCATAAAGCAACAATGGACTCATACGAACAAGGACTGAAGTCTAACGGTTTCAATGTTATTTATATAAAACATAAAAGAGAGAGCAGAACTGAAGAGAATCTCAATTATCTCACAAAAAAAGGTTTTAATTATTTCATTACCTATGAGGCATTTGATTGGTCACTAGAAAAAAGAGTTAAGGATTTTTCTTTGAAAAATAATATAAAATTGGAATTAATAAAAAATGATATGTTTTTAACTAGTCAAGATATATCTGAAGAAATACTTAATCAAAAGAAAATTGATGGAATGCAGAAATTCTATAAGAATCAAAGACTAAGCCTAAATATTCTTATTAAAAAAGATGGCTCGCCAACTGGCGGGGGATGGAGTTTTGACAAAATGAATAGAAAAAAGCTACCAAATTCAATCAAAGTTCCAAGAATCCCAACTATAAAAACAAACATGTTCATAGATAAGGCTAAGAAAGAAGTTTCTAAAAATTATAAGGATTATTATGGGAGCACAGAAAAATTTAATTATCCAATATCTCATGAAGATGCTGAAGAATGGTTAGATAATTTTTTAATTGAAAGACTGAATTTATTTGGAGATTATGAAGATGCTATAAATTCGAATCATAGGACACTTTGGCATAGTATTCTTTCTCCATTAATTAATTCAGGATTACTTACTCCAAGACAAATAATAGATAAATCATTGGAATTTTATCAATCAAATAATATTAAAATTAATTCATATGAAGGATTTATTAGACAAATTATTGGCTGGCGTGAATATATCCTATTAATGTATAAACGGAATAGTGTAGAACTTAGAAATGGAAACTTTTGGGATTTTGAGGATAAACCAATACCATCAAGTTTTTACACTGGTCAAACAGGAATAAGGCCTTTAGATGACTCAATAAAAAATATTTTAGAAACTGGATATGCACATCATATAGAAAGACTAATGATAGTTGGGAATTTAATGCTTCTATGCAGATTCCATCCAAATCAAGTATATAAATGGTTTATGGAATTATTTATAGATTCATATGATTGGGTTATGGTTCCAAATGTTTATGGAATGAGTCAATTTTCAGATGGAGGACAATTTACAACTAAACCGTATATTTCAGGTTCTAATTATATTCGAAAAATGTCTAACTATAAATCTGAAGATTGGTGCTTAACTTGGGATAGTCTTTTTTGGACATTTATAAATGACTATAAAAATAAGTTCAAAGACCAATATCGATTATCTATGATTTTAAAAAATCTTGAAAAAATGGATAGTAACAAAAAAAATGAATTAAAAAAAAATGCATATGAGTTCATATCTAAACTGACTTAAAGTTCGCGATAGGTAACTTAAGAAATCCATTCAATAAAAATTGTCTAGGTGTTGTTCTCTCTCCATTATTTAACTCTCAGAATAAAAATTAATTAGTATAGTATATTTTTTATCTTGAAAAAGAGTGAAATTAAAAATTGGAGACAAAATCCCCTCATTTTCTTTAAAAGACCAAAATGGAAATAGAAGGAGTTCAGATCAACTTAATAAACCCTTAGTATTGTTTTTTTATCCAAAGGACGATACCCCTGGTTGCACAATTGAGGCTTGCGGATTTCGTGATAAATATGATCTTTTTAAGATACTGGGCGCAGAGGTATGGGGAATAAGCAATGGCAATAGTCAAAGTCATTTGAATTTTGCTAATAAAAACAAATTACAATACCCGTTACTATGCGATTTAAATAATATCCTTAGACAGAAATTTGGCGTACCAAAGATACTTGGCTTGATTGAGGGAAGAGTAACATATATAATCAATTCAAATGGAATAATTATACACATTTTTGAAGATCTTTTAAACGGACCAGCCCATATTAAAGAAGCAATTAGAGCATTAAAAGAAATTCAATTAAAGTAAAAAAGTGAATATTTTTCAAAGTGCTAATCTTAAACTTGAAGGTTTCATTAATGATAATTTATCTAATTATCATAAATTAAGGCAATTTGATTACGGTGAAAAAGATCATTCTAATGTATCCCAGATTTCCAAGTACACAACTCATAGAATCTTATATGAATATGAGATCATAGAGAAATTAAGATTAATTGATAAGAAGAAAAAATTTACTGATGAAATTATCTGGAGAATATATTGGAAAGGTTACCTTGAAAATTATAAATCTGTTTGGGATGAATATAAAAGTTGTAACTATAATTATTTTGATTCAGGTATCTTCGATAAAGCCATTAAAGGCTCAACAGGAATAGATTGCTTTGATACATGGGTAGAAGAGCTTAGGGAGAAAAACTATTTACATAATCATTCAAGAATGTATTTTGCAAGCATCTGGATTTTCTTATTGAGACTTCCTTGGCAAAAAGGAGCTCGTTTTTTTATGAGTCATTTAATTGATGGTGATGCCGCATCAAATACTCTTAGCTGGAGATGGGTTGCAGGTTTGCATACTAATAACAAACCTTATATCCCTTCGAAAGAAAACATAAATAAATATACCCTTAATAGATTTAATGAAGTTAATATTAATAGTGATGAAGATACTATTCTGATTCAAAAGAGAATTCATAAACCAAGCAAAATCAAAAGCAATAATAAAGATTGTAAAAGCAATAATTTAATAATGTTTGATAATGATATGTATATCTTAAATAGATATGAATTGTTTAATTCGTATTCAAAAGTCTTAATAATTTTACATCACAACTTTAAAACCAGTCTTAAATTAAATGAAAAGGTAATCACCTTTAAAGAAAGTATTGTTAACGACACAGGAAAGCTGATCCCTAACTCTGAAATAGTTAGCAACAAAGATTTAGATATTTTATTAGATGATTTTGAATGTATTGATATTTTATATCCTGGCATAGGATATAATCTTGACTTGATTAACAATTATTGTAACCAAAAAAGAATAAAGATTAATTATATATTAAGAGAAGAAGATATTAGATACTGGCATAATGCAAATTCAGGTTTTTATAAATTTAAAAAATATTTTTATCAAGTCAATAAATTAAAGTACGAGCAAAGCTAGATGATGCTTATAAATACACATACCACAGATATAAATAATAGTAATTAAAATAAATCCAAATATTATCGTGACCATGTCGTTTAATTTAAATGAAATCAATGAACAAGCAAATAGATTATTTTTAATAACTGGAGCAAATAGTGGGCTTGGTTATGAGAGCACCAAGTTCCTTCTAAAGAAAGGAGCAACAGTAATTATGTGTTGTCGTGACTTAGAAAAAGGGGAAAAAGCAAAACAAAAACTTTTAAAATTTGAATACCCTGGAATTATTGAATTACTTGAACTTGACCTCTCAGATTTATTAAATGTTAAAGCAGTCGCAGGATCAATAAAGAAAAGGTTTAATCACCTAGATGTTTTAATCAATAATGCCGGGATAATGGCTCCTCCAAGAACACTTAGCAAGCAAGGTTTAGAAATACAATTTGGTGTTAATCACCTTGCTCATATGCTTCTAACATTGGAACTTTTACCAATGCTTAATGAAAAGAATAATTCAAGAGTTGTTACCGTAACTTCTGGTGTTCAATATTTTGGAAAAATTGCTTGGGAAGATCTTCAAGGAAGATACAAATATGATAGATGGGCTGCATATGCTCAGAGCAAACTAGCAAATGTAATGTTTGGATTAGAGCTTAATTCAATACTCAAAGAAAGTAATTCTAAAACTACTTCTTTACTCGCACATCCGGGCTTTGCACGTACAAATCTACAACCTAAATCAGTAGCAGCTAATAAGTCATGGCAAGAAGAAATAGCTTATAAATTAATGGACCCTATGTTTCAGAGTGCCCAGATGGGTGCTTTGCCTCAAATAGCGGCAGCGCTATTACCCAACGCAAAAGGAGGAGAACAATATGGGCCTCGTTACAACTTCAGAGGTTATCCGAAAATATGTAGAAACGCACCAAAAGCACTTGATCAATTCAATAGAAAAAAATTGTGGGAAGTCAGTGAAAGTTTAATTAAATAGACTTAAAAGGGTTCCAAAGAAATTTCATATTTATTTGAAAAACAATGTTCATTAAAAAATTTCGAAGGGTTAGTTCAATAAAAGAGATTCATATGTTCAATTATTTTTAGTCCCGAAAATTATTCTCTATTTCATTATTCAAAACAACAGATACTCTTTTAAAGACTTCTTTCCAGTTATGTTTTTCTTTTTGTCTAAATAGCCTCATTGTGGGATACCAAAATGTGCTCTCACCTTCAAGTCCCCACGTCCAAAAAGGAATATCCTTTAAAAGTAACCATACATTTTTCCCCATCCCTCCGGCTAAATGAGCAATAGAGGTATCAGAAGTAATAATTAAATCACAATTCTCAATTATTGCAGCATTTTCCAGGAAATCCCATGTGTTGTCAATTTCATTTTGGCATGCAATGAATTTATTCTTGAAAGAGCAATTCTTTAATTGCTCAGAGCCAAAACCTTTTTGCAACGAAAGAATTGAAATATCATTTTTCTCAAAAAGAAAAGAAAATGCTTCTAAGGGGATTGATCTTCCATGATGTCTACCTTTTTCAATATTTTTATTACCCTGCCAATTAATTCCAATAATAGGTCTTTTTTCGTTGGCAAGAATATTTTTCCATTTCATAACTAGTTCATTAGTTGAATAGATATATCTTGAGTTAATTATTGGATTACGGGGGGTAATATGCAGACACTTAGGTAAAGATAGTAATGGAATCCATCTACCCTCAGAGACCAGATTGGCTTCCTTTGAAGTAATTGGATCAGAATTAATACCTGAAGCTTTAATCAATGAATGAAGTTTTTTTTGAGCACAAAAAGATACCTTTATTCCTTTACTTTTTAAATAAGGCAAATAACGCATATACTGAATAGTATCTCCTAAACCTTGCTCACTAACAACTAAAAGTTTTTTAATTTCTTGAAGATTGATATCATTAATTCTCTCTATTTTTGGATTAGCATGAAATAGAAATTCATTCTTTATTTTATTTCTAAATTCGAAGAGTTCCAAACCAGTTTTATAATCCCCTTTTAGAAGATTAATATATCCTAGATTAAAATAAGCTTCTGCGAAATCTGGTTTTAATTTTATAGCCCTTTTGAATAATTTTTCTGCTCTATCTAAATCATTAAGTTCATGATTAATAGATCCCAAATTAGAATAAGCCTCTGCTAAATCAGGATTAATTTCAATTGACTTTTCAAATAAAATTGCTGCTTCCTTTATTTTATTCAAATCCTCATAAATGAGGCCAAGATTAGAATACGCCTCGGCTAGGTCAGGTTTTATTTGAATAGCTTTTTTAAAGTATATTTCTGCTTCTTTAAGTTTTCCTTGTTCCTTTAAAGTATTACCTAAATTATAATAAGCATCTGGGAAATCAGGTTTCAACTTAATCGCTTTTCTAAGAAATTTCTCTGCCTCATTTATTTTTCCTTTTTCTTTAAGAATCTTACTGTAATTAGAGAAAACTATTGGATTCTCGAAATCATTTCGAATATAGTATTCATAAAGTTTAAAAGCATTGTGAATATCACCCTTCAAATGAAATTGAATAGCCTTCTTAATAATTTCCTCTTCAGACATAGGAAAATTAATGTCTGTAGATATGTTAATATTTTTACTTATTATTTCAGAAATAAATGGGACTGGAAATGTAGTTACTAAATTTTTACTTTTATCTCTTTTTGGCTCTTTTTGAAATTCCACAGAAATTTTAAACGTTTTTAAAGAATAAATTCATTTTAACTCTAACAAGATTTTCTATTTAAACCTATGCATGAATAGCAATAAAAAATCTAGAGTTTTAGATCCTGACAAGGTATTGGTAAAAGTTTCTAGAGCTGAATACCTCTTAATGAAAATGATATTCATCCACCAGGAGTCATGGGAATTTATTAAGGTTTATCCAAAAAATTGAAAAAAATCATAATTTGAAGTAGGTAATCAGTCAAACAATTCAAATTTAAACTATATTATTAAAGGCCTTAAATTCAAATTCCAAGAATTAAAAACTACAACTAATTATTCATTTTTCAAAATTCGTATAAAATGGATAGTAGAATAAGGTTTGATAATGAGCAGAGGGAATAAGAATACAGTGAAGAATATAGAGAAAAATTTTGATCATAGTGATAAAGTCTATTATTCAGAAGCAGATTATTCACAAGAAGAACTTGACGCAGTGATTGATGTATTAAAAAATAATAGATTGACTCTTATGGGTGGAGCAAAGGTTAAAGAGTTAGAGAGAAGTGTATCCGCATTATTTAATAAGAAGCATGGACTGATGGTTAATAGTGGTTCATCTGCAAATCTTGTTGCATTCTTATCACTAAAACTCAAGAAGGGAACAAAGGTTATTACACCTTCATTAACCTTTTCTACAACCATTAGTCCAATGGTTCAATGTGATTTAATCCCTTACTTTGTTGATGTTGAAAAAGAAACATTGCAACTGAATACATCCATACTTAAAAATATAGACCTAGATAATGTTTCAGCTATTTGTGTACCTAATTTAATCGGAAATATCGCCAATTGGGAAGAAATATATAATTTCGCCAAGGAAAATAATTTAAAAGTAATAGAAGATTCCGCCGATACTATTGGTTATAGCTATAAAACAAATTTAACGAATTGGTCTGATATTTCAACTACCAGTTTTTATGCCTCACATGTTATAACAGGTGCCGGTTTTGGCGGAATGGTTTCTTACACAAATTCAACTGAATACGAACATGGGCTCTCTTTAAGAGGATGGGGAAGAAGATCATGCATTTACGGAGAATCCGAAGACTATAAAAGAAGATTTTCATGCAAAGTTGATGGAATAGATTATGATGATAAATATATTTTCGATCAAATAGGTTTTAATTTTCTTCCCTCTGAAATATCTGCAGCTTTTGCATTAGTTCAACTTAAAAAGTTAGATAAAAATATAGAAAAAAGAATTAATAATTTTAATTTTCTTCATAAAAGCTTCTCTTCATCAACAAACTTTTTCATTCCTGAATCATATAGTAATGTTGAGACTGGATGGCTAGCATTTCCCTTAATATTTACAAATAAATTAACTTTAAAAAGAAAGGAAATTCAAATTTTTCTAGAAAAAGCTGGTATCCAAACTAGAACAATTTTCACTGGTAATATAATGAGGCAACCTATTGCCAAGAAATTTAAATGGGAGAAATATGGAACATTTGAGGTAAGTGATATGGTAATGAAGTCTGGCATATTATTAGGTATTCATAATCGACAAAGTCAGGATAAACTTAATTATTTAGTAGAAAAAGTTCTTGAAGCACAAGATCTATTTTGCAATTAATTTAGGCCGCCAATTATGATCTAAAAAAGTATTTTTTACAGCAGCGTTAAGTGATGCATTAATGAAGGCAATATATTCCTTATAAATATTTTTATCATTAAAAATACAATCTATTGTATGATCATTTATCTCAGATTTAATATTCTCAAGATATGATTTATCAAAAGCTAATTTCTTGCATAACATAATATATTCATCTGGTGAATATACAATAGGTGGGTTCTTAATTCCCATTTGTTTATAAGCTGCAAAAGCATGTCTCGACTTAATATGATTTGTTGGCATTGTTAATACAGGAATATTAAATTTCATTGAATGATAAAAAGTATTTGCCATTCCAAAATAAAATGGATCCAACATAATATCTACGCGTTTTACTATTTCTATAAAGTCATCAAAAGCTAATCTTGGAAGAAATATTGTTCTTTTAACAATTAATTTAGTTCGTTTAGACCATCTATTTTTTAATTGTTCGGTTTGGAATGGTTTCGCTCCATCGGCATAGATTAGAAAAGAATTTGGTATCTCATCTAAAATCTTATCAAGGACTAGATCAAAATCTGGATGGAATTTAAATGGACTATGAGGAATACCCATCAAGAATGCATCCTCAGGTAAATTTAAATCAGAAAAATCAAAGGAACTCCTATTTATAATAGGAATTGAATAATTAACAGGTATTCGGCTTAATCTAATTAATCGTTCTGAGTAAAACTCATGAGAATAATCAGTCTCATAGTTTTCACATGAAATAAAATAATCAATCTCAGGAGAACCAGATGTATTTGGATGACCAAGTGTCGTGAATTGGACTAAGGCTAATCTTGATAAAGAAAGTAAATAAGTATAATTAGACATTCCAACATCTATATAGAAAAGAATATCTATTGATTTTTTTAGTATTATATCGGTAGCATCTTTTATAGAATAGGGTAGATTTACCACCTCTGATGCTATTGAATCAATTGATCTACTAAATGAGTCTTCTATTGCAGAGGGTCCTCTAAATATTATAATTTCTATATCTGTGTTAGCAATATCTTTTATAACATTCCCAAAAAAGTTGCTAACTGAATGATTATGTAGGAAATCAGAACAAATGCCCAAAATAATATGTCTTCTATTATTTTTAATTTTAATTCTTTCTTTCTTATTAAATCTTTCGTTTATTATCCCTTTTTTTATTGATAAAGCCTTTGATAATTTATTAAGTATTTGAACATCATCATATCTATTATGATATGCAAGATAAAATATATTAGTTGGGAATATATCACCCTTAAATACTATACTTTTATCCTTAGCTATTAAATCAACTTGTTTTTCAAACTCTTTCCTCTCTTCAGATATTTGTTTCTGATCAAAGGGAATTGCAGAAAGATAAAGCTTATACCTAGAATAATATTTTAAATCCTTAGGATCTAAATCAAATGCCTTTTTATATTCATCTCTTCCTTCTTTCTCTTTCCCAAGATCAATAAGTATATCTCCAAGTTTAGAATGAATTTCGGCTGAATCTGAATTAATTTTAATAGCTTTACGTACAAAATACTCTGCCTCTTTAAGCTTATTTTGCACAATGAGTATACTTGAAAGCAGATTATAAGTTTTAAAAATATTAGGGTTTAGTTCTATAGCATTTCGAACACTTAGTTCTGCCTCTTCGAATTTCCTTAAATCCATCAAAACTGCTCCAAGATTTAAATGTGCTTCTGGAAGATCAGGATTAAGTTCAATTGCCTTTCTTGTTAATAATTCTGCCTCTTGAATTTTACCTAAATCTTTCAAAACAACACCTAAGTTCAGATAAGCCTGAAAGAAATCTGGTTTTAGTTCAATAGTTTTACGTAATGGAGTCTCTGCTTCCTCTGCTTTACCAAGATCTATCAATATATTTCCTAATATAGAATGGGCCATAGCTAAATCCGGATTAAGTGCAACTGCATTTCGAATTGATATTTCAGCTTCTTGTAGGTTTCCTCGATTTTTTAAAATAACCCCCAGATTTAAATGAGCATTAGCAAAATCAGGATTAAGTTCAATAGTTTTACGTAATGGGTCTTCTGCTTCTTTTATCTTTTTTCGTCTAAGGAAATTCTGAGCAAGAAGGAATTGGGCTTGAGAAGAATTTGGATTGAAATCTATTGATTTCCGTATATAATTTTCAGCTTCTTTAAATTCCCCTAGATCATTCAATACTGATCCAAGATTAAAATAAGCCTGAGGGAAATCAGGGTTAAGCTCTATAGTTTTACGAAGATGAGGCGCAGCTTCATTTGGATTGTTTTGGGTGATAAGAATGTTCGCCAGAAGGAAGTGAGACTTGAAGAGTTTAGGATTTAAATCAATTGCTCTACGGCAAGCTATTTTAGACTCTTCCTTTTTATCAAAGTAAATATATACATTTGCTAAATTGCTCCAAGCAGTAGATAGTTTCGGGTCGGATTGAGTGGCTCTCAAAAGCAAAGTGAGTGCCTCTTCCTTATTTCCATAGTTAAGCTCAATGCTGCCTAGATTGCACAAGGCTGGTGCATATGAATCATTTATTGAAATAGATTTCCTATAGTATTCCTTAGCTTTATCAATATCACCATCTGTTTGATATGAATTACCAAGATCTTTAATAACTTCAAAATCGGAAGGATTAAGATTGAGAATTTTATTAAAATAAATACGAGCTTCATCTATCTTTTTTAAAGCTAAAAAAGATTTTGCTATTAGCTTTAAAGCTGCAAATGAATTTCCATCTATTAATAATAGATCTTTACAAGCCTTAATAGCATCTTCGTATCTCTTTTCCTTAAAGAGTACTTTAGCAATGTCCAACCTAGGCTTCAACGCTATACTTCAAAGCACAAGTCAATTATATATCAAACTGAGATCAAATCAATTATTAATACAAATATAGAATATTCAAAAACAAATAATAATGATAACGAATAACTTATTTTATATGTAAATTAAATTATATATTAGGTACTAGAAATAGGCCTTTATCACAAATTTCTTGCTGAGAAGGAAAATTAGTTTTACCGGTCCAACTAATTAATCCTTTCCTAATAGGGCAATTACATTTGTCATCAGAAACAAGCTCATTGAGTTCTTTAGCTGTCCATGGAATTGAATTCTTTTCTAACAAAATATTCCTCAACCTTGAAATCAAATCACTATTTAATTCCATATGAATATTTATATAACTTACTAATTCCTCGAAAGCTATTTCAATATTATTAGAACCTTTCAGTTCTGACTCTCTCTTGAAAAAAGCTTGCATAAATTCTGTACAATTAATAGCTTCGCTATCTGTGAAGGGAGTAATATTTGGACTTAAATACTCAAGATTTTTCACTATAGATTCTAGATTTAAAAATCTAATATTTAATTTTTCGATTTTTTCAATACATGACTGATCGATATAATCTATACTCTTATTCTCTAAAGACTTTTCAATTAATTGAGTTATGTGTTCTGTGAGACTTTTACCAGACATCATTGCCTGCTTTTTAATGTCTCTAAGCAGTTCACTAGATATTTTTATATTGAACTGACTTTTAGTCATTTACTTAAACCAGTTAAAATAATTATAACTAAAGAATTTCATTTTTGATTATAATTAAAAAAATAGAATCAACTTTCTCTATGACTAGATAAACTAGGCAAAATAGATATAAAAAGAAAGGGAAACGTGGCGTGAGAATGTGGACCGCATAAAAGCTCAATCAAAGAACTATTAAAACTATTATTCATACTAAGGGACTAGGAGAGCTAGGTAATTTCAGAGTAATAGCAATAAAATAATAAGAAAAGAAATAAATAATATCCATAGTATATCAATAGTAAAAGGCTTAAAATTAAAAAAAAATATTTAAATCTAGGATATTTAATAGTTAACAGATC
>QCJB01000010.1 GCA_003216295.1 Prochlorococcus sp. AG-402-P16
AAAAGAAAAAATTCAAAAAGAAAATGGAAGTATAGAAAATTTTGATAATAATTAATTTTAATTATTGAAATTATTGAGCCAATGAGTACTAATTCAAAACCAAAATACTGGGAATTAAAGCCTTTATGGTGTCAACCATGGTCAATTATTGCTTTTGGAATTTTTTTAATTTTTTCAACATACTATTTTAGTAAAAATATTTTTATAACATCAATTTTAATATTTATTATATTAATTTGGTGGCTATTATTCTTAGTATTAGCCCCTAAATTATATATTAAAAGTAATGAGGATAAAAATTAAAATTTTTATCAGATAATAAGCCAAATATAAACATTTAGTATGTATTTGTTAATTCAAATAAATTTATTTTTTGTATATATCTTTATAAATTAAATAAAAATTAACTAACTTAGTAAAATAAATTATTTTTTATAGTTAATTACTAAATGTTATTAACAATATTATGGATATATGTAAATAAAGGATATCCATTTTAAGAAAAATCAAATCTAAATTTAGTAATTTAAAAAAAGTACTTGTGAAAATAATAAAATCTGAAAAAATATTTCTCACAATAAAATTAATTATTTGTCATTATCTTTATTTATAATTAAAAAGTTTTATAGGTTTGGTATTTTTAATTAACTAAATGTAAATTTATCGATTATAAGAATCTCTTGATTTGAAAAATCACTCGCGGATATACAATTAATCCATTCTTTATATTCTTGAGCAATAGCTAATTGATCTCCTGAATTTACTTCTACTGTTCTTCTTAGGATATGTGATAAACCTTTAACTAAAATATCCTCAATCCGTTTTTGTTCTTCGTTCATCAAATGATTGCATGTATCCTAATTTACCTTTTAAGATAGTATTTGTACAGAGAGAAAATAAAATTAAATTTAAAAATTATTAATTTAACTGATTAAGTCAAAAATAAATCTTGATATATAATTAAAATATTTATTATAAAAATATATTTTGATTTTATAAGTTTTAATATTATTATCATTTAAGTGATCTTCCCTTAAATTTGCGTTGATAAGGAATATCAAGGGCATTAAATTTCTTTTTTAATATTTTACTTTTATAGTATTGGTAATATAGATCAAATAATTTTGAAACTATTATCCAGGAAAAAATAAATGCTATTAATATTCTTGAAGCTTCAGTTGAGGCTAACCAATAAACAATTGGATTAACTATGAATTTTAGAGTTATTGCAATTGATATTAGTAATGAACATATTACTATGGAAACAAAGAAGATTCCTCTGCAAAATTTATTTGATAAAAGTTTTCTTATCTTCATGAATTTAAAAACATAGGTCAAGTATATTTTAAAAGCCTTGAATAATTTTTTTTAATTGATAAACCGGAGCTTTTAATAAAAAATACTTTCAATATCAATAGTGATATAGTTTTGAGCAAATTCACTCTAAATCTCTTTATATGTATTATAGGAAGTGGATTCATGATTATTATTTCCATCTTTTTTATTCTTTACTTGGTATAAATCCTGTTTCCTCAATTATTTCAACTAATTCAATATTAGATTTTCCTAGTCTTGATTCTATAGCTTTAATATCTTGATTCTTTTCGAATAATATATTTTTAGTTTCTATATTATTTTTTCTCATATAATTGATTAATTTTATCATCTCATTTTTATTAATTGAATATAATGATATAATGATTCCAATAATTACAAAAATAATATTATGAAACAATAAAAAAGATACTACTAGTGAAAGAGATATATAATCAATTAATTTTATATCAGATAGATTATTCATAATTAAGCAGCATCTTGATGATCATATTCTGTTTGCCTTCCCAGAAGCGTTAAATCATAAGAGGATTGTATTTGATTATTGTAATCTAATTCATCAAGGAATTTGGATATAGCTTTCCTGCCTTTCCTCCATTCTTTTCTTTGAGTCTTTCGCATGCCTGGCAACTCTAGATTTTTATCTTCATTAGATCTGAGATATCTTTTCCTTTGACCGCTATCTTCTGCAACTTTTATGCAATGCTTGTCATTATAATTTATAACTCTATGATCTCTTGACTCGGTTAAAATCATCAGTTCGGCAAGGCTTTTTATAAATGGAATCATGCTGCATGCCTCCTTCTGTCTACTTTAATTGCCTCGGATTCTTCTTTCCTTATTTTATTTTTTGTATACGCATTTATATAATGAACATCATAGGTTCCTATCCCTTCTGATTTTGGGTTGTATAAATGTATAAACCCTTTGCGCCATTTCGATGAATTATTCATAATTCTTATGCCGCCCGACTGAATGAGCTGTTTCTGATTCTTCTTCTTTCTTTTGGCTTGTATTTATCTAGTAATTGCTTTATTATCCCATTCTTATGATCAAGCGTATGAAGTTCGCTTTTGTTTTTTTTAACCAATGCTTTGTTTGCCTGTTTGATGTTTTTCATTTTTGTTTTTTTTGTTGTTTGGATTGTTTGCAATTAGACTAATGACTGAATTTTATCCCTATTCGCTAGCATTTTGCTAAGCTTTTTGTTCTCATCTTGAAGTGTGTTGATTATCTTCTTGTATGATTCAATCTTTTCCTTTAATGATCTTATTTTATCATTCTCTGTTTTAGGGCTGACTTCTTTTGGCTTCTTTTTTGCGCCCTTAACTAGCACCCTAACCGTAGATTCTGTTACTCTTTCTCCACTTTCTAGAGCCTCAAATACTCTTTGCCTTTCCTTGTCTGTCACGCCCTTGCTACCCATAAGCGCTAGGGATCTTGGGGTTAGCGATGCTAGGAGATTGTCGTCGACATCTGAGCCTCCGAGCCAATTTGTATATGCACTAACAAGGTCTATCGCGAATCTTTCAGAGCAGTTTATAGCGCCCGATTTCAGAAAGGCTCTCCAATTGCCAGGCTTGATGTTCTCTTTTATGTCGGCGAGATTTGCTGCTACCGCGCGAAGCGACTGACCTACGCAATTTAATTCTTCGTTTATCTCGGCTACTGATTCTTTGACAAAATCGACCTGGGTTGGTACTAAGCCTTTCGTAACCTCGGTGTTCAGGTTTACGCTTCCAAGGCCGACCACCTCGGTAGGCGATAGGTCCATAATTTCACTGCTTACATTCACAAATATAGTCCTTGTGACGATTCGGAACAATAGGTACATATGTACTATTATTTTATTCAGTCTTTCTGGCTATTGACTCTCCTGCTTGATTATTTTTTCTTTATGGTTTCTTTTCCCATGATCTCGACTGTTGGCCTGTCTTTTGATTTAGCTGCTTGCTAAGTATTTATGCTTATAGCATTAGTGTCTCCCTCTTCCCTGTAGCCTCAGGAGCGTGATGGTTGATCTAGTCATTTCCATTTATTTTCTAAAAATATATAAATATCTCTTCTTTCAATTCTAGATTTTTTAATACAAATTTATTTTGAATATTTTTGTACTTAGGTCAATACTCAAATTTTAGATGTCAATTATTGCTATTACATCAGTTGATCCATTACAGCAATGTAATAAAATTAGTTGATTCTAGACCTGTATGATGTATTTTATTTTGATATTATTATTTTAATAATTTCCAGCTAAAAATGGAAGTAAGAAGAATATATCCTCCAGTAACTCCTTTTTTTGAAGTCAAATTGGATAAGGAAATTATTAATTATTTATGGAAGATTATTGAAATTGCAAAGACTAAAAATACAAACTTTAAGGATAAACTTGTAGGTAATATATCTCAAAGTCTCTTACTTGAGGATCTTGATTCTTTTTTTTACAGATCAGTTTGTTTGCCTTTGATAAAAGAATTTCGTGAAAATAATATTAAGAAGGGTGATCCTGTTTCTCAAAATACATTATTAAAACCTGAATCTAAATTAATATTAAATCAATTGTGGGTTAACTTTCAATATCAGACAGAATTTAATCCTTACCATGATCATAATGGTGTCTATTCTTTTGCTATTTGGATGAAAATTCCATATGCCTGGGCTGATCAAAAGAAATTACCACAATTTAATGGTATAAAAGAGCGACATATGAAAGCAGGTAATTTTGAATTTGAGTATCTTGATTCATTAGGTGGTCTTCAGAATTATACCTATAACTTGTCTCCTAAATATGAAGGTTATATGGTTTTCTTTCCTGCTAAATTAAGACATTGCGTCTATCCATTCTATGAAACTAATGAACCTAGAATTTCAATTTCAGGAAATCTATTTTACTTACCAGCTTGATATTATCTGGAAAAATTAAATCAATAAAAATATCTACTAACCACTAATGATTTATGGGATGTATATCTAGGTAGTTAACAAGGTAAGAGGAATAAAAGAGGACAAACAGGGAGTACATAGAAATCAATCATTGATGCATGCATTGCTTTCAATCATTTGTATTTTAGTAGCCAATTATTTATATCTTGTTTGATTACGTTGGATATCTCTTCTCCTTCTTGTTTTAATGATTTTATCGTTGATCCCATAGATATCCTAAATCTATTTGCAGGTATGGTAAATACATTTTTCGAATTCCTTACAAGGTAATCATCCCCAAACCATACTTTTAAATCATCAGGTATAGGTTTGTAGTTTTCTTTTTTTAGGAACATAGCCATGCCAAACAGTCCATTACATTGAATGCCAAGATTTTTTGTTTTATCAATTTTGAATGGAGATAACATAAATCCATTATGATCTTTACCCCTTATCCCAATTAATTCAATTTCATTTTTATCTGTAAAATTTATTAGATTAATAACCTCAATTATTAATCTGTCAATTATAATGTCATCATTGCATAGACATATTAAACCATTATTAGCTTCTTCAACTCCTTTGTTCCATGATGGGTTGACGTATATATTCTTCTTAAAGTCTAAGAACTTAATTTTAGGTGAATTTAGAATATTTATCTTTGGTCGTTTATTCCGATCGTTGTCAATTATTATTATTTTTTTTATTTCACTAATTGATAAATAAGATCTTAGTGCATAAATTGTTATTTCAGGTTTTCTCCACATTGTTGGAATTATTATGTCCACTCTTCCTCCCTTTAACCTATGAAGTTTAATTATTCTATATATCATTAATACTTCATAGCCTCTTTCGAATGTATCAATTTAATATTTATATAAATAATAACCCATTTAAATATCTCTATATTCTGTTTTTTCCTTATTAATTTTTGATTTAAGAGTATATTAAAAATATTAATTAATTAAGATAATTTACTTAAGATGTTTTTTCAGGACATAATTTCTAGCCTCAATAATTTCTGGAGTGAGAAAGGTTGCTTGCTTCTTCAACCATATGATTTAGAGAAGGGAGCAGGGACGATGAGCCCTCATTCTTTTTTAAGAGCCATAGGTCCTGAGCCTTGGGCTGTAGCTTACCCAGAGCCCTGTCGACGACCAACGGATGGTAGGTATGGAGACAATCCAAATAGGGCACAGCATTATTTTCAATATCAAGTTCTTATAAAGCCCTCTTTAGACGGTATCCAAGAAATTTATTTGTCTTCTCTTGAAGCCTTAGGGATTTCAGCTAAAGACCACGACATTAGATTCGTTGAAGACAATTGGGAATCTCCAACTTTAGGCGCCTGGGGAGTGGGTTGGGAAGTTTGGCTTGATGGGATGGAAGTTACCCAATTTACTTATTTTCAGCAATGTGGAGGTCTTGATTGTAAGCCTGTTTCAATTGAGATCACTTATGGCCTGGAGAGATTAGCAATGTATTTACAAAATGTTGAAAGTATTTGGGACCTTTCCTGGAATAAAAAGAATAAATATGGTGACATCTGGCTTCCTTTTGAAAAAGGTCAATGTAAGTATAATTTTGAAGAATCTAACTCAGATAGTTTAAGGAAGCTTTTTGAAATATACGAGAAAGAGGCTCATCAATTAATTGCTAAAAAGCTTCCTTCACCTTGTCTTGATTATGTTCTAAAATGTAGCCATACATTTAATTTGTTAGAAGCAAGAGGGGTTATATCTGTTACTGAAAGAACTAAGATTATTGCAAGAATTAGATCTTTGGCTCGTAAAGTTGCTGAAGCTTGGCTAGAAGAAAGAGAGGCCCTTGGATTCCCTCTTTGTACTAAGAACTAGTTAATCTCTAGTAATACTTTTAGATTTCTGATAATAAAATGTTCGAATAATATAATTCGCTGTATAAAAAGATACTTTTGAAAGTTCAGACTGTGGAATGTCTTATTGAATACACTAATATGATTTTGAAATATTTGTGTGAGGACACAATGAAGCTTTTTCAGCGATTGCTGGTAGCTCCTGCTGCTTTGGGCCTAATGGCACCATTGGCTGCAAATGCAGACGTTGCTCCTGTATCTAACGAATCAGATCTGAGCTCTGAAGTTATTCAAGCACGTGTTGATGGCGTTGAAGCTCAACTCGGCGAAATCATGGCTGGTCAGTTCTCTTCATCTACAAAGATGAGCGGAAAGGCTGCTTTCATCACTGGTTATGTTGATGATGATGCCGAGAATGATACAGATGAGATCACTATGGAATACATGTATCAGTTAAATCTGAATACAAGTTTCACTGGTGAAGACAATCTTTATACTCGTATCAAGACTGGTAACGTAAGTGATCATTTTAAGGACAAAGGACAGAACACTTACTTATCAGCTGCTAACGGTAATGGTGGAGAATTAAAGGTAGATAAGCTTTGGTACCAGTTCCCTGTTGGCGATAGCCTTCAAGTTTGGGTTGGACCAAGAATCGAGAACTACTACATGTTAGCTAGTGCTCCATCTATATATAAGCCAATTACTAAGCAGTTTGCTTTAGGTGGTAATGGTTCTGCTTATGGATCAAGCACAAGCCCTGGTTTTGGTGCTGCTTGGACACAGCAAGTTGAAGATCCTATGGATCCAAGATTTGCTTTAAGTGTTAACTACACTTCTAAAGATGGCGCTTCTTCATCAAAAGGTTTGTTGGGAGACAACAACAGAAACTTCTTATTGACTAAGGTTGAGTATGGTTCACCTCGCTGGCAAGTTTCTCTAGCAGCTGCAAAGAAAGATGGTCATTCTTCAAAAGCAGGATATGACGGTTATTTCCATTCATCATTAGCTAGTTCCACTGTTGGCGAAATGACAGCTTACGGTTTAAGAGCTTATTGGAAGCCTGAAACTTCAGGTGCTGTTCCTTCTGTTCAAATTGGTTATGACACTGCTTCTTTCGATGAGGCAACAGCTGGTCAAGCTGAGGAGACAGAAGGTTGGATGATTGGTCTTGGTTGGAGAGATCTATTCATTGATGGCAACAGTGCAGGAATTGCTATTGGTTCCGAAATGGCTGCTACTGAAATAAAAGGTGGTGGAACTGATCCATCTGAAGATAATTCAGTTTGGGAAGCTTATTACACTTTCAAAGTTAATGATGGTGTGAGTGTGACTCCAGCTATCTTTGGAAGCACTGATGTCTCAGGTGCTGACAAAGATGTAAATGGCGCAGTTCTTTTAACAGAATTTAGATTCTAATTTCTAGTTAGGACTTTTTAAAACGCCCCAAAAGGGGGCGTTTTTTTTTGTTTATTTATTGGCTATTAAAAAAGCCCGTTGAACGGGCTTTATATTTATAAATTTAAAAACCTTTTACCAACAATTTTCTCCCTCTCCAATAGGAATGCAAATATCAGACTTTTTAGCTTTATCAGCAGCTTTTTGAGCTGCTTCATCAAGCTTTCCATCCTCATCTGCTTCTTGATCTGTAGTCCATTCCTTTAATCCACCCATATCTCCATGTTTTTCCCCAGCCATTGAATTGTCAGGAATAATTGCGTTAGTAGCTAATGCAGCTGCTGCAGCAAGGAATATTCCGATAGGTGTTTTACTTGGCATACCATTTTAAATTTTCATATATTTTGATGGGTCATAGATCCTAATGAAAGCTCTTTTTTTACCTCTTCCTGTATAAAGTGATCGATTTAATCTCCTAATCTTCTTAGAAGATTGCTGTATGCCTGGAAAATCAAATCTAGTTCATCAGACCTTCCATGTTTTGCCAGTAGTCCTTTTGCTCCGGCATCAAGTCCGAATAAGAAATTTCTATCTTCATTATTTTGCACATAGCTTTGAATCCAGCCTACACATACATGACGCTCCCCATGTTTGACTTCAGAAACAGAATGTAATTTTGTGCTGGGATAAATTATCATTTCTCCAGCAGATAGTTTAATTTTTTCAGTTTTATTTATTGTCTGAATACATAATTCACCTCCTTCATAATCTTCTGGCGCGTTTAAGAATAACGTAAAAGATAGATCACTTCTCCCTGAGGGCATGTAAGGATTATCAATATGTGAGCCATAGCCATGTCCAGCTAAGGATTGAGTAAACATTACTCCATGGATAAGACTAGGTAATGTAAAACTTTTTAGAAGAGGATTTGAAATTATTTTATTAACAATAATATCTCTAAGCTTCATTGATAATTTTGAGGTTTTATCTAATTGAAAATTAGATTTGATTTCTGCAGCATGGCTTCCCGCAGTTTTTTTACCATCTTTCCATGATGATTTTTCTGCTTTTAGTTTATTAACTATTTGAAGTGACTCGGATTGATTGAGTAATGAATGTGTCAAATATTCCATCTTTATTATCTAGATTTGATTACTATCCTAAAGTATAAATAGGATATCAATTTATACTTAAATACGTATCAAAGTTTCGAAGCTAAATTTAGCAGTATCTTCTTGTCTAGTCTATAGGAAAGATATTAATCCCTTCCCTAGATAGATTAATGAATTTAATTAAGCGTCTTTTAGCTCCAGTAATAGCAAGTTCTCTTTTGGTTTCCTCAAGTTTCAATTATGTAAAAGCCTCTGAAAGAGAAGTAAGGATTTACTCAGGCAGGCATTACAACACTGATAAGGAGATATACAAGAAATTTGCAGAGGAGACTGGGATCAAAATACGGTTAATTGAGGCTACTGGCATTTCTTTAGTTGAAAGATTAAAGAGAGAAGGTGCTAATTCTAAAGCTGATGTAATTCTTCTTGTTGATGCTGCTCGAATTAGCAATGCTGCAAAAAGTGGACTTCTTCAGTCATATAGATCATCTGAATTAGATAAGAATGTTCCAGTTGAATATCGAGATCCTCAAGCAAGATGGTATGCCTTAACAAGAAGGGTAAGAGTTATGGTTGCTAATCCAAAGAAAGTCGATACAAATACAATTAAAGATTATTCGGATCTCGCTAGTCCTTCTTTGAAAGGTCTTGTTTGTGTAAGAAAAAGAAGTAGTCCATACAATCAATCTTTAGTAGCCAATCAAATAGTAAATAAAGGTGAAGTGAAAACTAAAAAGTGGCTTAAAGGAATGATTTCAAACATTTCTCAACCTTTTTTTCCAGGAGATATAGGAGTTATTAGAGCTGTCGCTCAGGGGAAATGTGGGGTAGGTATTGTTAATCATTACTATGTGTCAAGAATGCTTGCTGGTGTTAATGGTCGAAAAGATAAAAGTTTGGCTAAAAAAGTTAAAGTTTTAACCCCTAATCCTGCACATGTGAATGTAAGCGCAGGTGGAATTGCTAAATATTCAGAAAATAAAGAAGAGGCTATTCAATTACTCGAGTATTTAGCTTCTCCTTCCGGGAGTAGAGGACTAGCTGGACCAACATATGAGCATCCTTTAGTAGGTTTTAATACAACAGAAGAAGTTACCCAGTTTGGCAAATTTACACCAGATAGTGTAACTATTGATCAATTGGGTGCAAATAATAAAAAAGCAATCAGACTTATGAGAATGGCTGGTTGGGATTAAAAAGTTAAAAACTAATTTTTGATTTTATAATTTTCAAGAGAACATAAAATATTGCTTTAAAATTTCATTAAAGGAGAGGTGGCTGAGTGGTCGAAAGCGAACGACTCGAAATCGTTTGATAGCTACAACTATCCGTGGGTTCGAATCCCACCCTCTCCGTTTTTAGTCCGTCTCAACTGGTGCTGACTGGGCTCAACTAGTCTCCTGTTTTTCGAAAGAGCTGTATTTTCAGTGGTTTTCTGTTTAATCCAGTCTCCACTGGGCTCAACTGGTGCGTAGCTTTAAAACGATTTATATGTTGGAAAACATGTTGGATTTATTTGTGAAACATGTTGGATTTTAGTGAACATGTTGGAATCTCTTATGAGAGTAAGGGAAAGCAGAGTTGACTCTTTTTAAATTAGAGAATAACAATTAGGCTTTTTGAGTAAAGCTGTTATGAAGTTTCCAAAGGCATATTAACTAGGAAAATTAGGCTAAAATTGGTTGATAGTATTTTGCTTAAAGAGTATGGTTGATGAAGCTAATCTTTCTAGTTATCAATTAGCAAAGAGATCTTTGCTTAAAGGTGTTAACCTTGAATTCATAAAAGGAATAATTATTTACTTCATAGTATATTTTTTAGTATCAAATTCTATACAAAACAATTTAAAGTTTATTCCTTTTCCTAGCTCTAATTTCTTTGTAATATTTCTGACTGCGTATGCTTTTATATGTATTCCTAGTTACATCTATTATTCCATATTAATAATTGCAATTAGGAGTTCGGAGGAGAAATCGAAAATCGTATTACCTGATTTATCCAAGATCTTACAAAAGGCTTGGAGGCTCTTTTTATCATGCAATATAGTATTTGTTTTTGTTTTACTTGGTCTTATTTGCTTTATTGTTCCTGGACTTATACTCCTCAAAAGATATATTTATGTGCCAATTATCACTGAAAAAGAAGAATCACTTGGTTTAATTGACATATTAAGGCGAAGCAAAGCTCTTTCCGAAATAAATGGGTGGGTTTCTTTGAGAGCAGGCATGTATTTATTTGCGGTATCATTAATTGGAATTTATTTAGTAGGCTTTACAGCTATGATCTTTAATCCATCTTTTAATGCAGATAATATTCCGTGGTTTGCTCAACTACCATTGAACTTAGTTTCATTCACTGCCTACTTTTCAATAGCCTTTTTTGGTTATAAGGATGCATTAAATAAATAGCTAGTTTCTTTTACGATTTGCTCACTTTATTGACATTTAATCTCTAAGGTATTTAACCAATTAAATATATTCTTGACTATATGTAAGATCTTCTGGTTCAAGATCATTGGAATCCTTTTGGATCATCTCCCAACTCTATAATTAAATGCGAATAGACCCATATCGAGACATGTTGGAAAACATGTTGGAAATAGCAATCCGATTTCAGCAACTAGTCTCAACCAGTCTCCACTAGTGCAATTTTCTCCGAAATCGGACTCCACCCTCTCCGTGTTAAACCTTCTGACTAGAGCAAATTCCTTTTGCTCTTCTTCTGGGAGTTTGTCTTTGACACTCCAACTAATTTCCAATACAGGAATTACCTCTTACTTTTGTTCATGTAGACAATTTTAAGCATCAAAGTTAAAATGTTAAATAGTAGATTTTGATTTGTGTGTGAAATTTGAAAACAAATATATACCAGGCAAAGTTACTCTTTAAACAGAAGAGATATCAAGAGACAGTAGATACTTGCAAGAAATTACTAGAAATCGATGATAATTCTTTAATTATTTTAAAATTAATTTCACAATCTTTATTAGCAGTAAATCAAATAGCACAAGCTCGTAGATATCTTCAAAAAGCACTTGATATTCAACCTGATGATTATGAGATTATTAAAGATATAGGTAATACTTTCTTGGCAGAAAGAGATTTAAATACTGCAAAAAAATACTATCAAAAATCATTGTCAATTAATAATTCTTATGCCCCGGCATTAACAAATCTGGGAAATCTTTCTCTTGATTTTGGTAAAAAAGAAGAAGCCTTTTCTTTTTTTAAGCAAGCTACAGAATCTGATCCTTTGTATGCTATCGCTTGGGAAAAATTAGCTAAAACTTATTTTCAATTCCAGAAACTAGATTACGCAGAGAATGCTTGTCGCGAGGCAATTAGTATAGACCCTAATCTTTTTAATTCTCATTTTATCCTTGCAATTATTCTTTTCGAAAAAGAAAAATATATAGATTCTGAAGATTATTTTCGTAAAACTATTGTTCTGAATCCTACGTTTGCAATAGCACATTTCTATCTAGGAAATTTGTTAAAGACTACAGGTAGATTTCTTAGCGCTGAGTCTTCATACCGTAAAGCTATTTCTATTGATGCTAATTATTTAAATGCATATTTAAATTTGGGCAATATGTTAAGAGATCTAGGAAAATTAGATGAAGCAGAAACTATAACTAGAACAGCTATAAAAATTAAACCTGATTTCGAAATTACCTATTTTAATCTTGCAAACATATTGAGAGATCGTGGCAAATTAAAGGAATCAGAATCTTTGATGCGCAAAGCAATTAACTTAAAACCTAACTTTGCCGCTGCATATGCAAATCTTGGTGGTTTATTGAATGATCTTGATAAATTAAATGATGCCGAAATATCAACTCGTAAAGCTATAGAAATAGCACCTGATTTCTCTGAAGCACATAATAATCTTGGTATTATTTTAAAAGATCTTGGCAAATTTCATGAAGCAGAAATTTCTATAAGAAAAGCTATTAAAATAAAACCTGATTATTATGATGCTTTCTATAATCTTTGTACTATACAACTACTTCAAGGTGACTATCAATCTGGTCTTATTAATTATGAGTTTAGAGATAAAAAAAAGATACCTACTTCTCATCATGCACAACCAATAATTAGAAGGACCACAGAAGACCATTTACCAACAGGAGAAAAGCTTTTAGTTATAACAGAGCAAGGTTTAGGAGATACTCTTCAATATATGCGGTACGTACCATATCTTAAGAAGCAAAATTTTGATATTTCCTTTTGTGCTCAGTCAAAATTACATTCACTAATCAAAGCATCAGATATTGATTCTGATCCATTGAATGTAGAACAAGCAAATATAGTTTCAAAGGGAAGTTGGATTCCACTTTTATCAATACCTAAATATTTAAAAGTAAACCCTAAAAATCCAATTGTTACTAAACCTTATATTAATTCAACAGTTGAACTTAATAATAAGTGGAAAAATATTCTATCCAAAGAACAAAAACCAATTATTGCAATCAATTGGCAAGGAGATCCACAAACAGAAAAAAATTATAAGGGCAGATCAATTCCTCTACAAAGTTTTTCAACGATAGTTGAAAACAATAATATTTCTTTACTCTCTCTTCAAAGAGGATTTGGTATGGAACAATTAGATTTTTGCTCTTTTAAAAGTAAATTTGTTAAGTGTCAAGAAGAAATAAATTGCATTTGGGATTTTCTTGAAAATGCTGCAATAATTGAAAATTGTGATCTAGTAATCACTAATGATACTTCGATTGCTCATTTGGCTGGAGGTATGGGGAAAAGAGTTTGGTTGTTATTGACTAATATCCCTTTTTGGACATGGGGACTCTATGGTAAAAGCACGTTTTGGTATCCATCTATGAGGTTATTCCGACAAAAAGAAAAAAATAACTGGCATGAAGTAATGGAAAGAGTTTCAATAGAATTACAAAAGTTAATTAGGTAAAATAAATGATTGAAAAAGATAGATATATAACAAATATCTTCTCTCCAATTTCTTTAGGAGAGCTAATAGATAAAATTACTATATTAGAAATAAAAAGGGAAAATATGAGTGGCGAGCAATTAAAAAATGTATTAAAAGAGCTTGAATATTTACAATCGATTCTTAAAAATCAGAAATTTGAAGTTTCTATAGATTTATTTGAAAATTTAAAGAAGGTAAACAGTTTGCTTTGGATTATAGAAGACAAAATAAGAATCAAGGAATTTAAAAAAGAATTTGATAATGAATTTGTTCAATTAGCAAGATCTGTTTATCAACAAAATGACAGAAGAGCATCAATAAAAAGAGAAATAAATATAAAATATAATTCAGAGATAACCGAAGAAAAATCATATATAGACTACAAAATATAATTCATATAACTCTTGTTTTTATGGATCAAGCAGTTATTCTGTTACTGTCAACATGTTAATCATAGTTATGGTTAAATTAAATAGTAGGAAATTTTCACGAATTAGGTCTTATTTTCAATTACTTATAAATGAATTTTCTAATTCATAATATTTAAGCCGTTGATCTTTCCCTTATATCTAGGATCATTTAAAATATTGTTTTATCTTATCAATATCAAAAATGGTAAGGGTTTGCTCTCTTTTCACTTTAAGTATTTTTTATTAAGTACTTTATTTAACATTTTTTATGAAAGTGTTTAGATTGTGTATACAATGAGTATGAGGTAAAAGTAATATGAAAAATCTCGACGATACTTCATTCTTTTATAATGAAGTAATTAAGTTATTTGATCTGAATGACTTTAAGGGAGCAATAAAGTTCATTAAAAAAAATTTAAATATTTTTGATAATCAAGATGACATTGCATTGGCATATTTAAACTCTGGCTTTCTAAATAATAAATTGAGAGATTACGTCTCTGCGATATCTGATTTTTCTAAGTCCATAGCGTATGAGTCTAGAATACCTATTTTGAATGGTCGTTCTAAAGATATTTCATTAAATGGTAGAAGTAATTCTAGGTATAGAAATGGAGATTACCTTGGTGCTATAGAAGATAAACGAAAAGCAAAAAGTATTTATCGCTTAGAAAATGAAGCTCCTTTAGAGTTTATTGATTTTCGTATAGACTATAAACATATTCTATTGGGTACTTTCCTTAATGCAGATCTTGAACCTAAATATACTACCTTAATTAAAACCTCAAAAATTAAAAAAAGTAAGTATGATCTAATTGATGATTATAAGAAAGTGATTGGTGAGAAAAGGAAAGAGGAGGTAATAAACAAATTAGAGATTATCAGTGAATCAAAGTATAAAATTGGAGATTATAGAGCTTCTATTAAAGCCCTTAGGAGGGCAGAGAAATTTTATTGATTATCTAATAAGTTGAATTTATTTTTTATTACCAATAAGGATCACTAAAAAATTCAACATTTAGTTCCTTTCCTTTCGGAACTGTGGCAATACATGCACGTATTACTTTCCCGTTAACTTCTATTTCACATGCCCCACAGCTTCCTCCAAGGCATCCAGTAGGGATCTCGATATTTGCTTCATATGCAGCTTTTAACCATTCAACTCCAGGAGAGCAATTGCTTGATTTTTTGTTTGGCCAGTTGATTTTTACATTTTCCATTATTTAAATCATTTGATTAAAATATCTATATTGATATTTCTTTCGAAAGAATCAGTTAGCAAATCTAATAACCTCTCTCTTTTATCATGATTCTTCTCTTCATTAGTATTTAGTTTATTTATTCCTTTTTTTTGTCTTATTTTATTGATCCATTGCCTACGCCATTCATCATTTTCAAAAATTCCATGTAAATAAGTTCCTCCAATAAAGCTTTTATCTTTTTTTTCAATTATCCATCCTAAGGAACAGTTTTTAAAAAGAGAAATAATATCGTAATCTTTATTATTGATCAAATCACTTTCTCCATAATGCATCTCAAACCCTTTTATCTTCTGTGAATCTGGCCATGTGATGCTTTCTTCTCTTCGTGAAGTCTGCTTGATTTCCCTAAAGGTTGTTTTTATTGGAAGAAGATTCATCCCATGATTTGAAAATGCATTGATTTCATTAATACTTTCCTGCTGATGTGGATCTTCTAATGATTTTCCTAGCATTTGTAATCCTCCACATATGCCGAATATACTGCCCCCTTTTTTTGCATAATCTTTTATTTGATTACTCAAGCCAGTTTTATTTAGAATCTCTAGATCTTTAATTGTTTGTTTGCTTCCAGGAATTATTAATACATCTGGCTCACCAAGTTCTTGGCCAGGTTCTATCCATCGCATTTGAATACTTGAATCGCTAATGAAAGGATCTAGATCTGAAAAATTGCTAATTCTAGGTAATTTTATTATTGCTATTTCTATTTCTGCACTTTGATTTATTTGCTTCCTTTCAAGTAGATCAAGAGAATCTTCAGGTGGAAAAATTTCTTTTAGCCAAGGTAATATTCCTAAAACTGGAATTCCCGTTTCTTTTTCTATCCATGTGACTCCAGATTCGAACAAGGCTTTATCTCCTCTGAATCTATTGATAATTATTCCTTTAATTAATCTTTTTTCATCGGGTTGCATTAATGCAATTGTCCCAATAATTTGTGCAAAAACGCCTCCTCTTTCAATATCTGCCACTAAAATACAATTTGCATTTAGAAATTTTGCTAATTTCAAATTTGTAAGATCTTTATGTTGCAAATTTACTTCTACGGGACTTCCAGCCCCCTCAAGAATCAGTCTTCCGTCTTTTTTACTCTTCAATAAAATTTCTAGGCCTTTTTTAATAGCTTCCCACCCTGAATCGAACCAGTCTTCGTAATAATTTATCGCTTTACTAGTGCCGACACTTTTACCTAAGTGAATTACTTCACTTGTGCAATCCCCTTTTGGCTTTAAAAGTATGGGATTCATTTCAGCACTTGGTTCTAAGCCTGCAGACCAAGATTGAAGGGCTTGAGAATATGCCATTTCTCTTCCCTGAGTATCAACCCAAGCGTTATTGCTCATGTTTTGACCTTTAAAAGGTATTGGCTGTTCACCTTTTCTTTTTAAACATCGACAAATAGCAGTTGCTATTAGCGTTTTGCCTGCACCACTAGATGTTCCTAAAACCATTAATGGAGTATGCTTGAGTTCTATGTTCATCTTGGCGATAATTGATATTTTAGGCATGTAATTATTTTTTTTATAGGCGATATTTTTTTAGTAAATAAATCTGAACAGCTTTCTAGGACTTGTCTTCCTATTGGTGTAATACGAACTTTTGAAGTAAGACCTTGTCCGTCAACTTCCCTTCTTAGAACACCTATTTTAATTAAGTTGAGAAATTCATTCTCTATGAATAAAGAATTATTGATAAACTTAAAATCTTGATTCAAGTATTTGGATTTATTCTCAAAAACATCTTGAGCACTGAGACTCTCTGTTTGAAGAATTTGAAATAGAAATAAGTTAAAGGGACAATTCTTAATCCCTTTCTTTGCTCTTTTAATGATTTTTTTGTCGATCAGCAACATTTAATTAAAAGGATTTATTTTTTAATAGATGATCAATAATGATCTTGAGTATTAAAAAATTTAGATTTCTATGTTTGTGCTTGCCTCTGCATCCAAAGCACGTCAAAAATTACTTGATCAAATAGCTATGAGATACAAAGTTATTGTAAGTGATTTTGATGAGACACAGCTTCAGGAACTTGATCCAATTTTGAAGGTCAAGTTATTAGCAAAGGCTAAGGCTGATAGTGCATTAAAAAAGTTGATAAAAGAAAATCATGACTTAAATGCTTTTCAAGCTTTATTAGGATGTGACTCTTTGTTTGAGTTTGAGGGGGAAATTTTCGAAAAGCCAATTAATCAAGAGCAATTGATATCCAGATGGCAAAGGATGTCAGGTAAAACCGGTTTTTTACATACTGGTCACTATTTAATTTTATTGGACAATTCCAAATCTGATATAGAAACTATTTCACAAAATAATTGTTGCGAGGGAGTTGTGAGCACAAAAATTGAATTTATGAATTTATCCAATTTTGAGATTAACAAGTATGCTTCAACTTCAGAACCATATAATTGTGCAGGTGGATTTGCGATTGAGGGTTATGGAGGAATATTTATAAAAAAAATAGATGGCTGTTTTAGTAATGTTATTGGACTTAGCTTGCCCTGGTTAAAAAATAATTTAGAAAAATCCGGTTTATCTGAGTTGCTTATAAATAAATAAACAAAAATAAGATCAAATATTTTTAAGCATAAAAAAAGCCCTCTTTATAGAGGACTTTTTTATTTATTTAGGAATTTAATCCAGATCAGGCATTGAAAGAGCAGGCTCTTGTGAACGACTGATTCCTTTTTCAAATCCAGCTGCTGCGGCTCTTGCACGACCAGCATGCCAAAGGTGACCTACAAAAGTAAACCAACCAAGGAAGAACTGAGCTCCTGCAAGCCATTGACGCAAGTTAACAAAGTTAACAGCATTTGGCTCAGTAATGATTCCACCAACTGAGTTGATAGAAGCGTTAGGAGCATGTGTCATGTATTCAGCTGCACGGCGAACTTGCCAAGGCTGAATATCATTTTGAATTTTATCAAGACTTAATCCATTAGGACCTCTAAGAGGTTCTAACCATGGACCTCTAAAGTCCCAAAAACGCATTGTCTCTCCACCAAAGATGATTTCTCCTGTAGGAGAGCGCATTAGGTACTTACCTAAACCTGTTGGTCCCATAGTTGAACCCACATTTGCACCAATTCGTTGGTCACGAACTAGGAATGTGAAACTTTGGGCCTGAGAGGCTTCAGCGTTTGTTGGACCGTAGAACTCAGATGGATAAGCTGTGTTGTTGAACCAGATGAAACATGAAGCTACAAAACTAGCAACACAGATTCCACCAAGTGCATAACTTAGAAGACCTTCTCCATTCCAGATAAAGGCTCTTCTTGCCCATCCATATGGAGCTGTAAAGATATGGAAAAGTCCACCTATTATCTCAATCACACCCAGGTAAACATGTCCTCCGACAATATCTTCCATTGAGTTGACACCAACTATCCAACCTTGTCCACCCCAAGGGGTTGAAACTAAGTATCCAAAAATAACTCTTGGATCGAGAGTTGGATTGATTAGCCTAACTTCTCCTCCACCAGGAGCCCATGTGTCATATGCACCACCTATGTACATCCAGTTAATGGACCATAGAAGAGCACCAACTCCAAGTACAACCAAATGGAAGCCAAGAATATTGGTCATTTGATTTTTGTCTCTCCAATCAGTGGAGAAAAATGGGAAATCTTCTTCAAGTTTCTCTGGCCCAGCTAGGGAGTGGAAAACTCCTCCAAAGCCAAGAATTCCAGATGCAACAAGGTGAATAACACCAGCAATGAAGAATGGCCAAACATCTGTGACTTCTCCCCCAGGACCAATGCCGTATCCAAACATGGCTACGTGAGGCATACAAATTAAGCCCTGTTCCCACATGGGTTTGTCCATGGTGAAGTGACTTACTTCGAAAAGCATCATCGCGCCAGCCCAGAACACAATTAGTCCTGCGTGAGCAATGTGAGCTCCTAATAATCTTCCAGAAAGGTTGATTAGCCTTGCATTTCCTACATACCAGGCGTAACCAGTCTCTTCAAGACTTTGATTAGGGGCTTTAAGTAAACTATTAAAGGGCGTTTCCACGTGGGAGTACCTCCTCAGGGAATACAAAGTTTTCGTGTGGTTGGTCTACAGAAGACATCCATGCACGCATACCTTCATTAAGAAGGATGTTTTTGGTGTAGAAAGTTTCGAATTCAGGATCTTCAGCAGCTCTGATTTCTTGGCTAACAAAGTCGTAAGCACGAAGGTTTAGAGCTAGACCAACGATTCCAATTGAAGCAGCCCACATGCCTGTTACTGGCACGAAGAGCATCAAGAAATGAAGGAAACGCTTATTTGAGAAAGCAATACCGAAAATCTGGCTCCAGAAACGGTTTGCAGTAATAAATGAGTAAGTCTCTTCTTCCTGTACTGGGTCGAAACCTCTGAAAGTTGTACTCTGATTTTTACCATCAGAATAAACACTTGAATCTTCGTAAAGAGTGTTCTGAACTGTTGCGCCATGAATAGCACAAAGTAGAGCACCACCAAGAATTCCTGCTACTCCCATCATGTGGAATGGGTTAAGCGTAATGTTGTGGAAGCCTTGAATAAAAAGAATGAAACGGAATATTGCTGCAACTCCAAAAGAAGGAGCGAAGAACCAACTGTGCTGACCTAATGGATAAATAAGGAAGCAAGCTGTAAATACTGCAATAACTGCTGAGAAAGCAAGTGCGTTATAAGGACGGATACCAACAAGTCTTGCAATTTCGAACTGACGAAGCATGAAGCCAATAAGACTAAATGCACCGTGTAGAGCAACGAAATTCCATAGGCCACCAAGTTGGAACCAACGTGTTAAATCGCCTTGCGCTTCTGGTCCCCAAAGGAAAAGAAGACTGTGACCCATGGCATCGCCAGGAGTACTAACAGCAGCAGTGAGGAAATTACATCCCTCAAGATAAGAGCTGGCTACACCGTGGGTGTACCAGGAAGAAACGAAGGTTGTACCTGTAAACCATCCACCTATAGCTAGAAAAGCAGTAGGAAAGAGAAGTAGTCCAGACCAACCAACAAATACGAATCGGTCGCGCTTTAACCAGTCATCGAGGGCGTCAAACCAACCTCGTTCTGTTGCGCTTCCAACAGCGATCGTCATGGGAGGAGCGTTGCTGAGCTTTTGTATACGTCGGAGACTTTAACAACGATGACGGGGTTTGTGGGTAAATCTTTAACTTGATGAAATCCCTTGTATTGAAATGAGATAAAATGAATTTTTTTTATTGCTAGTTAGTATTTCTCAAAAACTTAGTCACTATAATGATTTAAAGGGATGTTATTCCTAATTTTACTTGATCATGACAACTGAACCCAATTTAAGTCAATCAGAAAAAGAGTTATCTGATTTTGTTTTAGAACAAGAAATTAAAGGTTCGCGTAAGATTTCGAACTATTTAGTTGCCTCCATGCTCAGTATTGGAGGTGTTGGATTTTTGTTGGCTTCTTTCTCTAGTTATTTTGGAAGAGACTTTTTACCATTAGGAAATCCATCTACATTGATTTTTATTCCTCAAGGCTTGGTTATGGGGCTCTATGGGGTCGCAGCTTTTTTATTAGCTATTTACTTTTGGAGACTAATTAGTATTGATTACGGTTCAGGAGTAAATAGATTTGACAAAAACAAAGGGGTTTTATCTTTATCTAGAAGAGGATTGTTTAAAAATATAGAAATAGAGGTTCCTATTAATGAAATTAAAGCTGTGAAGTTAGAGGTTAGAGAAGGTTTTAATCCGCAAAGAAGGGTCTCTTTAAGAATTAAAGGTAGGAAGGATCTTCCAATATCTAGAGTAGGTTCCCCTAAGCCTTTGCTTGAACTAGAGAATGAAGGGGCTGAAATTGCTCGCTTTTTAGAGGTCAACCTTGAAGGTATTTAGAAAAATATCAAAAAAGTTAAATATATTTTTTAAAATATCTAAACCAACAAGTATTTTTTTATGTCTTAATTTAATACCTTTATTTGGATGCACAAATTTAAAGAAAATTGAAGATACAAATATTTGTTCTCTATCAAGTCTTCCTTGCTTAACTTCTACTGAACACGTTCTTTTCATTACTAATAAAGGAGAAATAAAAATAGAACTCTACGGGGAATCTGCACCAATAACAGTTGGAAACTTTATTGATTTTGTTGAGAAAGGTTCATATAATAAAACTATTTTTAATAGAGTTATTCGTGAACCCTACCCTTTTATAATTAGAGGTGGTAAAAATAGTTTAATAAAAGAAAAAGATAGATTTATTGATAATAAAACAGGAAAGATAAGGTATATTCCTTTGGAAATCAAGCTAAAAAATAATAAATTACCAACATATGGGAAAATAATAGATGTATCTCTTCAAAAAAATAATATTGAACTTAAGCATAAAAGAGCTTCTTTATCAATGGCGAGATCAAAAGAAATTAATTCTGCAAGTTCCCAGTTTTACATATCATTAAAGTCTTTACCAGAGCTTGATGGTAGATTTGCTGTTTTTGGAAAAGTTATAAGTGGTATGAATATTGTTGATTCGATCCAAGAAGAAGATTTTATAATCAAAGCATCAAGACTATAACTTAAGCAAAAAATTTATTTTTTTGCCTTTAGCATCTCTGTATTTACGCCGGAAGCTCTTTTTAGAGCAACTTTGCCTGTCCTTGCGATTTCTAAAATTCCATAAGGCTTTAAAAGATTCTCTAGCGCAACAAGTTTGCCTGGATCTCCAACAACTTCTAAAGTCAGTGCATTATCTGAAACATCTACAACTTTTGCTCTAAAAACTTGGACTAGATCCAAAATTTTACTCCTACTATCTGATGATGCTGATACCTTTAAAAGCATTAATTCTCTCTCTACTGCAGGTAAAGTTGTTAAATCAAGTACTTCCAAAACATTTATTAATTTATTTAGCTGTTTGGTCATTTGTTGGAGAGTTAAGTCGTCCCCTTGAACAACCATTGTTAATCTAGATATTCCTTTTGCCTCTGCGGGACCAACTGCCAAGCTATCAATATTAAATCCCCTTCTTGCGAAAAGTCCTGCAATCCTGCTAAGTGCTCCAGATTCATCTTCGACTAAAACTGAAAGTGTGTGCTTCATATTTGTTACTTAGAAGTTTTTAAGCCATTTCAGAACAATTTGATTGAAATGATTTGGTGATTCATCGTGGGGACAATGTCCTACATCATCAATTACAGTTAATTTAAGCCAAGGATGGAGCTTTATTAGTTTTTTTGCCAAAAATAAAGGTATCAATTTGTCTTGCTTTCCCCAAATCAACAAAATTGGTGGCCGATTGGTAATGTTTTTAATCTTTGAGAGAATCGAAGGACCTTTTGCTGAATTTGGTCTATTGCTCATGCCAATGCACATAGACCTAAGCGCTTTGTAAGCATTAGGTCTTCGAGCAGGGACGGTAACGATCCTTTTGAGAGAATTATCTTTTTTAATTTGGCGAAAATATGCACCCTGAAGAGCAAAAGTAATTAGTTTTTTCTTTGAGATTAAATTTATTAAAGTTTTTAGTGGAAGAAGATAAAAGAAAAGTTTGATTAGAAACCTTTTAGCTTTGTTAAACCAGCTTGGAAACAATGGTTGAAATGGATTAACAAAAACAGGCTCAGGAAGCGGAGCTGAAATTACTGTTTTAATTAAATCTGGCCTTTTAGATAGAGTTGTAATTGCTGTTAAAGATCCTAAAGAATTTCCAATTAAAATAACCTTTCCGTTCCTTTGTACCTCAACTACTTCCTCAAGAAAAGCAACTAATTGATCTGCCCAAAACTCATTATCAAAATAGTTGGTGTTACCTTTTGAATATTGCTCAGATTTGCCAAAACCAATTAAATCTATCCCATAAACTCTAAATCCTTCAGTCGAAAATACTTCCGCGTTATATCTCCAATGATCGCTGCTTGCTCCAAATCCATGAATTAAAACGATTGGAGGATCTGATTCGTTTCCCGTAACTCTAAAGTGAACTCTGAAATTTTCGTAGAACCAATACTTGGACGCTCCCCAATTTGCAGACCCTATAAAATTGTCCAAATTATTTCTCTTGGAATAAAATTCATTCAAAATAAATACCTAGTTTGAATTTGAACCAAACTTACTGTTCATCTTAAGTATATTTTTAAAATTTATTTGCGAGTTTTGATTTTTAGCTGAATGTCAGGGCTTTAGGTTTTAATAGTTGATGAGTTAAATTACGTGAATGGCATCAGAAATTTTCGGAATCGCTGCAGTCTTTTGGGTTTTAATCCCGGTTGGACTATTAGGCGGAGTTCTTCTTTTGAAACTTCAAGGTGATTAATTTCCACAATCCATAGTCTTCCCATTTAGGCTCCATCTTGTAATGAATTCAACTATGCAAGTTCTGGTGATTGGTGGTACTGGAACTCTTGGTCGCCAAATAGCCAAAAATGCCATAGATGCAGGACATAAAGTCCGGTGCATGGTTAGAAAGCCAAAATCTGCTTCATTTCTTCAAGAATGGGGCTGCGAGCTTACTCGTGGAAATTTATTGAATAAGGAAGATATCGAATACGCTCTTGATGGTGTTGATGCTGTCATTGATGCTGCAACTAGCCGACCTGATGATCCTCTAAGTGTTTACGATATTGATTGGGATGGAAAATTAAATCTATACAATGCTTGTGATAATAAAAATATTAAAAGAGTAATTTTTCTATCTTTACTCGGTGCTGAAAAATATAGAGACATTCCTTTAATGGATATTAAATACTGTACAGAAGAATTATTAGTTAATTCCTCATTGGATTACACCATTCTGCAAGGAGTAGCTTTCATGCAGGGTGTGATAGGTCAATTTGCTATTCCAATACTAAACAATGAACCTGTTTGGGTTAGTGGCAATCCTACTGATATTGCATATATGAATACGCAGGATATTGCTAGATTTGCTGTTGCAGCTTTAGATAGGCCTCAGACTATTAAAGGGAAATTTCCAATAGTTGGTCCTAAGGCTTGGAGTGCTAAAGAATTGATCAATTTGTGCGAAAATTTTAGTGAAAAAAGGGCAAGAGTATTAAAAGTTTCTCCAACGGTAATTTCTATCGCTCAATCAGTTGTTTCTTTTTTTGAACCAACTTTAAATGTGGCCGAAAGACTTTCTTTTTCTGAATTGAGCGGAAGTGGAGGCAAGTTAGATGCTCCAATGGAAGAAACATATACTGCTTTTGGCTTGAATGAAGCTGATTTGACAACTATGGAAAGTTATATAAAAGAGTATTATGGGGTTATTTTAAAAAGGCTTAAAGATATAGGTGTTGATCTTGATATTGAAGAGAAAAAGAAATTTCCTATCTGAAGTTATTGCAAAAAAATAGTTAATATGTACTATTAAGGTAGATTCCTTTAAGTGATGTCTGTCAGCCAAATTAAAAATCTAAATAGAAGATTAGAAAATCTTTCCAAAGAAGCTTCTTCTGAATTAGATAAGTTATGTGGAAATGAATTATGGAAAAGTATAGGATTTGAAGCTTTTGATGGCTTTGCTGATTCTGACTTAAGAGCATCTGCAAATTATTATTATGGTCAATTTCAAACAGCTCGAGAGTTACAAGACATTTTTAGTTAATCAGTTTATTCATTCGGTAATTCAAGACTTTTTAGAATACAATTGGCTTAATTAATTAGTGATACTGAAAAACACATGATTGAAACATCCGGGGTTATAGAAAAAGAGCAAGGCAATGGTTTCTATCTTGTAACTCTAGAACAGCCAGCTGGTCATCAATGCTTGTGTAGGGCCGCAGGAAAATTAACAAAATTTCGAATAAAATTACTTGCTGGAGATAAAGTTCTTGTAGAAATAAGTCCTTATGACCTTACTAGAGGTCGAATTACATATCGGGAGAGAAATGTTGGTCCAGGAGGAGGAAGACAAGGGGGGAATAGACCAGGCGGTCCTAGAAGAAGATAGGTTTTTAATTACTTATTTAATTAATTGATCCAAAGCAGTTTTGTATTCAGTCCTTGATTTAACACCTTTCCATTGTTTTCTTAATTCCTTATTTTTAAAAAGATGAACAGTTGGAGTTCCACTAACTTCAGCTTGCTTGGCAATCTCTTGATCAATTTCAATATCAATTTCAACTCCTAAAGCTTTTCCATTAGATTCTTTAAGAACTCTATTAAGTTGAGGCTTAAGAATATGACAAGGACCACAACTTGTAGAGGTATAGATGACGAAAAGTGGTTTTTGACTTTCATGGTATAACTTTCTTAATGCATAACTACCTTTTTGCCATATCTTGGATGGATCAAAATTTTCTTCATTACTAGTTTCTAATTTTTTAGATGTTTCGGCTTTTGAAGGCTCTAAGTCTTTTCTTTCAATTAAAGAGGCAAGATTATTTTTAGTTAGCCATCTTTCAGCAGCGAGTGCTGCTTTGCATCCACTACCTGCGGCTGTAATACCTTGACGCCATTCTGAATCAGCAACATCTCCAGCGGCATATACACCCTCTAAAGAAGTTTCAGGCCTTCCTGGTTTTGTTATTAGATAACCTTTGGAGTCTGTATCTAATTGATTGATTAATAAAGATGTATTCGGTGTATGACCAATTGCATAAAAAAGCCCTTTGGCGACAATTTCATTTTCTTGGTTAGTTTTTCTTTGTTTTACTTTTAATTTCTGAAGCCAATCATCACCTAAAACTTCAACAAGCTCGGTATCCCAATGAATAGTTATGCTTGAGTTGGCTTTAACTCTATCTGCCATTGCGGCAGACGCCCTTAACTTGCTTGATCTAACTAATAAATGTACATGGCTTCCATATTTTGTTAGATACTCTGCTTCTTCGCATGCAGAGTCTCCACCTCCTACAACTGCTAGTTCTTCTTTTCTGAATTGAGGAGTTGCTCCATCACAAATTGCACATGCACTAATCCCTCGACTCCAGAATAATTTCTCGTTTTTCACCCCTAATCGATTGGCACTTGCTCCAGTGGCAATTATTAAGGAATTAGATTTGATTTTTTGTGAATTTGTTGTGATACTAAAGGGTCTTTGGCTTAGATCAATTGAAGTGGCATCTTCTTCTATAAGCTTTGTCCCCCATCTCAAGGATTGAGCTTTTATTAAATCCATTAATTCAGGCCCTTGGACTCCATTAGGGAAACCAGGGAAGTTTTCTACAAATGTCGTAGTCATTAATTGACCACCGGGAATTCCACCTTCTTGGAAACCTGTTATTAGAAGTGGTTGTAAATTGGCTCTTGCCGCGTAAATTGCTGCCGTATATCCAGCAGGACCAGAACCCACTATTACTAAATTTTCAGTTTTTAATTCTTGGTACTCGGCTGCCATGCAATAGCCAGTTCATATTGACTTACACCATAAAAGAAAAAATCTTGAAAGTGAATGAAAACATTTAAAAAGGCAATTATTTTCGAATATTAAAGTTCTAGAAGCTCATCAGCATCGAAATTTTCTCTTTGAAAATTGGGGACTTTTAAAGTTGAAGCTTTTAATCCTTCAGGGTAAGTATTAATACAAGTTATCCATTCACAAAATTCTTGGCTAATAGCGTAACTATCTTCATACCTCTCTACGCTGTCAAGTAAAGCTATTCTGCTTGCTGCCCAACAGCTTGCGATACTTATTCTTTTGTTGAAAGAAGCATTCATGGTTAATCCCCAACGACGCTACCTTGACATGCCAAAGGGAGGTTAACTTGTGTTTTTTGGTACAAATTAGCGTTTTGTCTGGAAAACGAAATTATCACTTAAGATTTTAGATTTGCTTAATATTTAAAAAAGAACTCACGGTAAACCTTAAATATACAAATTCAACTGTTTACTTTTACCTATAATTTCGATCAAGTATTCTTGAGCCTATTTTATTTATTAATTATACCGCTTCTGTGTGATTAATTAAAAGTTTCTCAACGTCATTTATACCTTCAATTGCTGCTGTTTTTGCTAAATTGAAATCACCATTAGCCTCTTCTTCAAGGGCTCTTGCTATTTTATTCGTTAACTCTTCTTTTTTGCCTTCAATCATAACTATTAGCTCATTTTCTATTACTTTTCTAACAGCCTTAGATGGTAATTTATCGTCTTTAGCTTCAGCAAAGGTTCCTTGTACAAGTTCTTGAATAAATAAGCGATGAACCTCGCTGCTCCTTAAAAAACTTTCAGTAGCATTGATGATACCTTCTACTAGAGCTTCATCAGGTTCCGATTCTTTATTGGCTAATTTAAATTCCCAATCTAGATGTTTTCTTTGCCATCCCGATGAATGTAAGCTTGGCATTACTGTCTGTGAAAAAGTATCTACAGACATTTCATAAATTCTTTCTGCCAATCGCTCACACCATTCTTTGCCATGATTTTGCAGATTTTTTTGCATTGCCGTTCTGGGAACTGCATGCCCACCGTGATGGCTGTGACATACACCATCGGGACATTCGATCGCGGTGAGGCTCATTTTTCTGATCGATAACAATTTCTCATTTCCTTCATAGCCAAGAAAAACTATTAGGAAAACCTTTCTTAACTAAAAATGCTGGTATTCAAACGTTTACTCTTCTAATCTAAAAGAGGATAATTTTTTTTACTTTGGTAAGTTTCTTAATTCCCTGCGAATCAGCTTTATTGGAAACTCGCGTTTCTGCTACTCCAGAGACTGTAAAAAAGTTTTTGGAGTTAGGCTGTAAAGTATTTTTTGAAAAAGGTGCAGGCGAGGCAGCAGGCTTTTTGGATGATTCTTATCTAAATGCTGGTGCTGAATTAGTTGAAAAAGAAAATAATGAAGTAAAAAAAATTGTTGATATTGTTCTTTGCGTCCAGCCTCCTAACGAAAGATTTCTGTCAAATTTAAAATCTGGGACTCTACTTGTTGGATTATTAAATCCTTATGGAAATAAATTATTAGCTGAGACATTAAAGTCCCAAAAAATATCAGCAATTTCTTTGGAGTTACTTCCTCGAATTAGCAGAGCTCAATCATCTGATGCATTGTCCTCTCAGGCGAATATAGCTGGATATAAATCTGTTCTTTTAGCGGCTAGTGCGCTTGATCGATATTTTCCAATGTTAATGACTGCAGCTGGCACTATTCAGCCTTCTAAAGTTGTTGTTCTTGGAGCTGGGGTAGCAGGACTACAAGCTATAGCAACAGCAAAAAGACTTGGCGCTGTCGTTTATGTGAGTGATATTCGAGAAGCGGTAAAGGAGCAAGTTGAATCACTAGGAGCAAGATTTATTGAGCTTCCAAAGATTGATGAAACTCCATCAGAATCAGGTGGATATGCAAAACAAGTCTCGGATGAATTTCTTATCGAGCAAAGAAAAGAATTGGCAAAACAATTATCTGAAGCTGATGTAGCAATTTGCACCGCTCAGGTGCCGGGCAAAAAAGCCCCCAAACTCATTGATGAAAAAATGTTGGATGACATGCGTCCTGGTTCTGTAGTAATTGATCTTGCTGTTCTAAGTGGTGGAAATTGCGCATGCTCAAAACCAGGAGAAACTATTGTTAGAGAAGGTGTGAAGATTATTGGTGCTTCTAATCTTCCCTGTTCAATTCCAAATCATGCTAGTTCTCTATATTCGAGGAATTTGTTGTCTCTTCTCCAACCAATGTTTAAAGAGGGTAAGTTTTTGATTGATAACGATGATGAGCTTATTGCGGGTTCTTTGATTAGTAAGGATGGGGTAATACTTAAATCTGAAATTATTGAGAATGGAGGAACTTGGTCATGAGTTTTTTTAGTGAAGCTCTTTGGGTGCTGCTACTCGGAAGCTTATTGGGTTTAGAACTAATAGGTAAGGTCCCTCCAACTTTGCATACTCCATTAATGAGTGGAGCAAATGCAATCTCAGGCATCACCATGTTGGCAGCTTTAACATTAATAATAAAATCAGGAGACAACTTACCTCTACTAATAATTGGCTCAATATCTCTTGGATTCGCTTTGTTTAATGTGATTGGTGGCTTTCTGGTTACAGACAGGATGCTTGCAATGTTTAGTCGTAAAAAAACTCGTAAATAGGATTATCTCTTATGACTTTTATTGCTCCCATTAAGTTTGCTATTGATCTGCTGGCAGTTTTATTGCTTGCTTTAGGCATTAAAGGCCTTTCAAAAGTTAGATCAGCAAGAGAGGCAAATAGGCTTGCCGGTATTGCGATGATGTTGGCTGCTTTTGGAGTGTTGCTTAACTCTCAAGGCACCATAGGGATTTCTATTAACTCTTGGATTTGGATAATTTGTGGAACTTTAATTGGAGGCCTTTTAGGAGCTTTAACGGCTAAAAGGGTTCCAATGACTGCAATGCCTGAGATAGTTGCTTTGTTTAACGGTTGTGGAGGAATGTCATCGTTATTGGTCGCACTTGGCGTGGCTTTGTTCCCATCCTCAGGCGGCTCTGATGGCGTTGTGGGTGAACTTATTAGGAATTTTTCAATAGTCGTTTCACTCTTTGTAGGAGCTATTACATTCTCCGGATCAATAGTTGCAATGGCTAAGCTTCAGGGCTGGCTGTCTACTCCTTCTTGGACCCAAAGTAAGGCTAGGCATTTTTTCAATATTTTTTGCGCTGTTCTTGCTTTGATCGGTGGAATCTATCTTTCAATCGATGGACAAAATGGTCTTTTTCTTATTGTAATTGCCTCGTCTTTACTTGGCATTGGAGTAACTCTTCCCATTGGTGGGGCAGATATGCCAGTAGTCATATCTCTACTGAACAGCTACTCAGGTGTTGCAGCAGCAGCAGCTGGATTCGTCGTTGGTAGTCAACTTTTGATTGTTGCTGGTGCAATGGTTGGAGCTGCTGGTTTGATACTTACTCAAGTCATGTGTGATGGCATGAACAGATCATTAGTGTCTGTGTTGTTTGGCGGTGCACTTGGTTCTAGTTCAGTTGCTTCAGGAGGAGGTGGAGAGTATACAAACATCACTAGTTGCAGCCCAGAAGAATGTGCACTGTCTCTCGAGGCTGCAGAGAGAGTTGTAATTGTGCCAGGTTATGGCCTTGCCGTTGCTCAGGCTCAGCACACTCTTAGGGAAGTCACCAGAGTTTTAGAAAATGCCGAAATTGAAGTCACCTATGCCATTCATCCTGTCGCTGGAAGGATGCCCGGTCATATGAATGTTCTTTTGGCGGAAGCAGATGTACCTTATGAGCAACTAAAAGAAATGGATGTAATTAATCCTGAATTCCCTGCAACGGATGTTGTATTGGTTCTAGGAGCAAATGATGTGGTTAATCCACAGGCTAAGACTGATCAGTCTTCCCCTCTTTATGGAATGCCGGTTTTAGATGTTCAAGAAGCGAGAACTGTTTTTGTTGTTAAAAGAGGAATGAGCGCTGGATATTCAGGTATAAAAAACGATCTTTTTGACCTGCCTAATACTTCTATGGTCTTTGGAGATGCAAAAAAAGTTCTTGGCGATCTTTTGTTGGAACTAAAGGATCTTGGAGTTGGTAGCAAAGGATAATTTGAAAAGAGAGGAGTTACTTTCAGATTTAGGAATAAGCTCTTTTAAAGAGCGTTTCCCCTGGATTGGAGCTGACCTTCAGACCCTAAGAGATACATTTGCTTCCGATGCATTGCCCGATGTCAACACATCAGAGATTCGTATAAATGTTCCACCTCTAAAAAGTAGAAAAACTGGAGGAGGCTCATTGGTTGCATACTTGGATAAACCATCAAGTTCTTTTCGCATTAATGGTTTAGTTCTACTTCTGCATGGACTTGGTGGTTCTTCTCGTAGAAGAGGGTTGACCAGGATGGCGAATGCTTTGGTGCAATCAAATTTCGCCGTTTTGAAACTTAATCTTAGAGGTTCAGATCCTTGTAGAAATTATGTTGATGGTACCTATGCTGCTGAGTGCAATAGTGATTTGGTTCCTGTATTAAGGCGAGCCAGAGAGATTTCATACCAATTAACAAATTACTATCAATTTTCAAAAAGCATTCCTCTTTTTGGGGCTGGGATTTCTTTGGGTGGAACCATTCTTTTAAATGCTTGTATGACTGATGAGTCTTTATTAGATGGATTGGTATGTATTAGTAGTCCTTTGGACTTGAATGAATGTAGTTCTTCTATTGAAAGACCAAGAAATTTTATTTATCAGAAATGGTTGTTAAATCGTTTAATTAGGCAAACTTTAGAAGATCCTTTTGGGATAGAAGAAAAAGAAAAGAATGCATTAGTAATAAATAAAAAAGATAATAAAAGAAAAATAAATGATATTAGATCTTTTGATAATTTTATAACTGCTCCAAGGTGGGGATATGAAAATGTTGAGGAATATTATGAGAAGGCATCTCCATTTTTCTCTCTTATTAAGAATGAAAAACCTCTTCCTAAAACATTATTTATTCAATCTAAAGATGATCCTTGGGTGCCTTTTTTAGCTGCAGAAAAACTAATGGAAAAAATGAAGTTTTCTAATAATCATGATCTTTATAAATTTATTTTTACAGATAAAGGTGGACACAATGGATTTCATGGAGTTGATGGGTGCTGGGGGGATCAAGTTGTTTCAAAATGGTTTTTATCCTTGAAAACTATTAATCTTAAATAGCAATTTTTGTAATACTTTTTTCTGAATAATCTAAAACTTCTTTTCTTGCCCAGCTATCAATTGCAAGAATATCACTTAGGCTTGGATTTAGATTAAGGTCGCATTTATGTTTCTCGCAAATTGCCTCAATTACTTTTGGAATATCGATAAATTTAAATTTTTCTTCTAGAAATAGTTCTACTGCTTTTTCATTAGCGGCATTAAGAACTGCTGGCATTGTGCCTCCTAATCTGCCTGCGCTGTAAGCAAGTTCCATGCATGGATATTTTTTAGTATCTGGCTCCTTAAAAGTTAAACTACCTACCTCAGTAAGCTTTAATTTTCTCCATGGCGTTTTAAATCGAGCAGGCCAACTTAAGCAATACAAAATAGGGAGCTTCATATCTGGCCATCCTAATTGAGCTAAAACTGATGAATCATCCAATTCAACCATTGAATGAATAATGCTTTGTGGATGGATAATGATTTCGATTTGATCATATGAAAGTCCGAAAAGATAATGTGCTTCAATCACCTCGAGCCCCTTATTCATAAGGGTTGCAGAATCTACAGTTATTTTCTTTCCCATGCTCCAATTAGGATGGCTAGTTGCGTCCTTGACAGTTGCCTTGGCTAAATCTTCTGCTTCCCAATCTCTAAAAGCTCCACCTGATGCAGTTAATTGAATGGACTTAAATCCAGGAGTAGGCACTCCAGTTGAGAGCCTTGCATTGTCAGCCCATGGCGTTCCTTGGAGACATTGAAATATCGCCGAGTGTTCAGAATCTGCAGGTAATAATCTGCTTCCACTTTTTTTTAAAGCAGGAATGACAACTGGTCCTGCTGCAATAAGAGTTTCCTTATTTGCTAGAGCTAAGTCCTTCCCTGCTTGAATAGCTGCAAGTGTGGGTAAGAGGCCAGCACAGCCAACTATTCCAGTTACAACAAGATCTGCACTTTCCCAGGCTGCTGCAGTATTAAGGCCATCGGCTCCCGCCATCAATATGGGCTTCTTGAATATTTTTGGATCTTCAGTAAAACTATTTATTCTCTTAGATAGTTCTGGTAAAAGCGACTCATCGGCTAGAGAAACAACTTCAGGTTGATGAGTTTCAATTTGCTTGATTAATAAATCAAGGTTTTTGCCTGCTGTTAGTGCAACAATTTTGAATTGATCAGGAAACTCTTCTGCAATTTGAAGGGTTTGAGTTCCAATAGATCCTGTTGAGCCTAAAACGCTTATGGCTTTCACATTGTGAAGGCAAGTATGACCAGTCTCCCATTTAAAGGTATAACCCAGTTAAGTATTTACCAGTTTCTTCTGGATTTTAATAGAGATTTATTATGCAAGAAAGGGAACAATGGAGGTCAGGACTAGGATTCGCGCTTGCCGCGGCTGGTAGTGCGGTAGGTCTTGGTAACCTTTGGGGCTTTGCTTATAGGTCATCTCAAGGAGGGGGACTTGCGTTTCTTGTCCTTTATGTATTGATTGTTTTAGTGGTTTGTCTGCCTGTGTTAGTGGCAGAGATGGTCTTGGGAAGGAGTACTGCTAGTAGCCCTTTCCTTGCGCCAATTAAAGCTGCAGGTGAAAATTGGAAGCCTTTAGGATGGCTGTTTGCAATTGCTTCTTGTGGAATTCTCTCTTATTACGCAGTGATAATGGGATGGACAATTGATACTTTTTTCCATTCCTTATTTATCGGACTACCTTCAGACATGACAGAAGCTGGAGAATTCTTCGGCAAAATTAGTAGTGGTAATAGTGTATTTGTTGGTCAAATAATTAGTTTAATATTGACTTCTTTAGTTGTTTTTGCCGGCGTTCGAGGAGGTATTGAAAAACTAACAAAATGGGCTATGCCTTTTCTATTTGGCTTGCTTTTAATATTAGCTATATGGGCTGCAACTTTGCCTGGGGCGTGGGAAGGTTATACGTCATTTTTACTTAAATGGGATTCATCTCAACTTTTTGATAAAAACACAATAAGTAATGCATTCAAACAGGCTTTCTTTTCTTTAAGTTTGGGTATTGGAATTATGGTGGCCTATTCTTCATATCTCAATCGTAAAAATCACCTTCCTAAAGAAGCTTTGAGAGTTGCAACTTTGGATACTGCTGTTGGTTTGCTTGCTGGGTTGATTACATTTCCAGTCGTTATGAGTTTTGGTTTGAAAGACGTTGTAAGTGAATCAACTGTTGGGACCTTATTTATTGCTCTGCCAACTGGATTTGCAAATCTTGGATTGTTTGGGAGATTGATTGCTGCAGTTTTCTTTGGATTGGCTTTTATAGCTGCTATTACTTCTTCTGTTTCATTAATGGAAGTACCAGTATCTTCTTTTATGGACAGGCTTAATTGGAGTAGGAAGAAGGCCGTTTGGACTTCAACTTTGTTGATTTTCTTGATTGGAATACCGTCTGCTATCTCTACAGACTTTTTAGGCAAGTCTGATGCTATTTGTAATACACTTTTGATATTAGGTGGTCTTCTAATTTCAATTCTTTTGGGTTGGATTGTCCCAAATCGTTATGATGAGGACCTTTCTAATTCTAATTCTAATTTGAGAGTTAGAAGGTATCTAAAATTTATGCTGCGATGGGTTTCTCCACCAGTTATTGCTATTGGACTTTATTTAACAGTCTTGTCTACAATAGAAGCATTTGCTTGATCTCAAAATCGTCTCCATTCAGTATAGCCCTTTGGTTTATCAATTAAATCAATTCCCATATCTTTCAATTCATTTCTTATTTTATCAGCAAGAATAAAGTCTTTATTTGCTTTCGCTAAGGATCTATTATTGATAAGCTCTTCAATTTTATCAGTGTCAATTTCTAGTTTGTTTTTTGGAGTTTCTTGCTTTAAATTTACTTTTAACCCTAGAACTCCTGCTAACTCAGAAAGTAGTTCCCATTTTTTAAAAACTTGATTTAATTCATCTTGATTAATTTCATTAATATCTTTTTCTTTTATTAAATTTATGAACTTCCTGATTGGTTGAGATAGTTCAAAAAGAATAGATAAAGCTCCAGATGTATTTAGATCATCATCCATGTATTTTTCAAAGTCTGATAATAATTTAAATGAGTTTTTATCAAGCTCACTGTTTATAGATCTTTTTATAGGTTTGTCTAGGTTGATTTCATTTATGTTTTGATCTTTTGTTTTATAAATATGACCAAAAGCAAGGCAATTGTTTAATCTTTCCCATCCTTTTGATGCGGCTTTTAGTGCTTCTTCAGTAAAATCTAATGGCTTTCGATAATTAGTTTGCAAAACAAAAAATCTCAATGTCATAGGTGAAATGTCTTCATCTAATAAAGCTCTAATGGTTGTAAAGTTACCTAGTGATTTGCTCATTTTTTCACCTCCAACATTAACCATTCCATTGTGAAGCCAGTATTTTGCTAGCTCTTTACCATTGCAGGCTTCTGATTGAGCTATTTCATTCTCATGATGAGGAAAAATCAGGTCTGATCCACCAAGATGGATATCAATACTTTCTCCTAATTCTTGTTTAACCATTGCTGAACATTCAATATGCCAACCTGGTCTACCTTTTCCCCAAGGAGAAGAATAACTAATCTCATCTGACTTGGACTTTTTCCATAGAGCAAAATCAAGGGAATTCTTCTTGCTTTTTTCTTGATTAATTTTTAAACGACCAGCTGCATTGTCTATTTGATTCTCAATTTCTCTACCACTTAATTTTCCATAGCTTTTATGTTTATCTACTGAAAAATAAACATCACCATTATTGGAGTAAGCTATATTTTTTTCTTCTAAGTCTTCTATAAAATTAATAATTTGATGTAGGCATTTTGTTGCTCTTGGCATGCTATTTGGCCTAAGAATAGAGAGAGTATCCATGTCTTTATGAAATTCATCAATATTTCTCTCACTTAACTCATCAGTTGAGCAACCTTCTTTCTTCGCTCTTTTAATAATTTTATCATCAATATCTGTGAAATTTTGCACAAACTTAACTTCAAATCCTTTCCAAATTAAAAATCGTCTTAATACATCCCAATTAAGATAACTTCTTGCATGACCAAGATGACAAAGATCATAAACAGTTACTCCACAGCAATATATTTTGACTTGATTTGGATTTATAGTAATAAAATCCTCTTTCTTTTTTGATAAGGTGTTTGTGAATTTTAAGGACAATTTCTTAGATAAAAATGTGAGGAATTATTGAATTAGTTAGCAACTATTTTGCCTCCATCCAATTTACTCCAACGCCAGTTTCAACGATAAGAGGGATGCTGAGCTTCACAGCATTTTCCATAGTTCTTTGGACAAGAAATTTGGTCTCTTCCAAATCTTTTGGATCAACTTCTAGCACGAGTTCGTCATGAACTTGAAGAAGAATTTTAGCTTCTAATCCAGTCTTTTTTAAAGCAGTATTCAATTGAATCATTGCAACCTTAATGATGTCTGCACTTGAGCCCTGAATAGGCGCGTTTGCTGCGGCCCTTAACTGTTGCGCTTCCATGCCTGCTCTTCTGGCTGTCGTTAAATCAATTTCATCTGGTGGTGTTCCTAGAAGTCTTCCAAGCCCATTTCTATTGAAATGAAAATATCTTCTTCTCCCAAGCAATGTTTCAACAAAACCTTGGCTTAGGGCTAGTCTTTCTTGATATTCAAGAAATTTAAAAACTGCTGGATAACGTTCTTTATATCTACTTAAAAAATATTTTGCTTCAATTATTGATACTCCTGTTGATCTTGCAAATCTTTGAGCTCCCATGCCATAAATAACTCCAAAGTTAATTGTTTTTCCTATTCTTCTTTCTTCTTCGTCAATAGAATCTTTTTCAAATAAAATTTTTGCTGTTAAGGAGTGGACGTCCTCGTTTTTTAAATAAGCGTTTTTTAGTACTTCTTCACCCGAAAGATGTGTAAGGATACGAAGCTCAATTTGTGAATAATCTGCACTTATAAGTTTCCAATTTTTTTGTGGAAGGAATGCTTTCCTTATTCGCCTACTAAATTCTGTTCTAACAGGGATATTTTGGAGATTGGGATTACTGCTGCTCAGTCGCCCCGTAGCTGTGACGGCCTGATTAAAATCTGTATGTACTCTTCCTGTTTCTTTTTCTATAAGTTGAGGTAAGGCATCTACATAAGTATTAAGTAACTTACTTATAGTGCGATGTTCAATGATCATTTTTACTATTGGATGGTCTGATTCCAGTTTTTCTAATACACCTACATCTGTACTCCATCCTGTTTTTGTTTTTCTTGATTTCTTCCTATCTAAGTCAAGTTTCTCAAAAAGCATTTCACCTAATTGCTTTGGAGAGGAAAGGTTAAACTCATTACCTGAAACTTTATAAACTTCCTTCTCAATAGTATTTAATTTTTTTGTTAATTCTATGGACAGATCTTTTAGATAAGGGATATCAATTATTATTCCAGTTGATTCAATTTCTGCTAATACTTCTTCAAGTGGTTGTTCTACTTCTATAAGTAATTTTGTTAGTCTTTTACTATTCTCTTTTATTCTTTCCATATAAATGATTGCTAATTTTCTTGTTAAATAAACATCCATACCGCAGTAAATACTTGCAGTCTTAATATCTACAGATGAGAAGTCATCTCCTTTTTTGACGATATCAGAAAAACTCTTGGGTTTAAAGCCAAACTCTCTATATGAAATTTCATCTAAACTATGCTTAAGCGTTGCATCAAATATATAATCTGCAAGCATAGTATCTATAACAACACCATTTAATGTGACACCATGTCTTAACAGAATCAATCTGTCGTATTTTGTATTCTGAAGGGTTTTAGGATTTTCTTTGCTAGAAAACCAATTTTTAAGTGCAAAGATAACTTCTTCAATTTTAAGTTGATTTATATGATTAGTTTCTATTAATTCGTCTTTTCTTTTTCTATGTCCAATTGGTATATAAACTATATCTTTTAATGATGGGCCAAAACAAAAACCCAAGCCAACAAGCTCAGCTTTAAAAGGATTTAAGTTTGTTGTTTCTGTATCAAGGGCTACAGGCTCTTTCTTATCTGTATATTTCATTAGCTGTTCAACAAAAATATAAAGTTCTTCAATATTGTTTATTATCTTAGGTTCTATCTTCGGGATCTTGTTTGTTTCATCAGGAGAAGTTAATTCATTATTTTTAGTCTTATTATTGTGTTCTTTTGATGAGCTTTTAATATCAATATTTGATAATCCTTCTTTGGAAAATAGAGCTTTAAAAGTTGAAACTTGTTTTAATAAACTATATAACTCAAGTTTTTCAAGATTTTCAGATAGCTTTGTTTCATTAATACCTTCTAAATTATAATCTATTGTTGGATTTATAGGTATTTTAATTAATATTTCTGCAAGTTTTCTTGAAAGATAGGCATTATCTTTATCTGCTTTTAGTTTTAACTTTACTGCTCCTTTTATGGCTCCACGTTTAGCTTTGTCTCCTTCTTTTTCTAACTCTTGGAGTGATTGATAAACCCCATCAAGGTCATTGTTTTCGTTTAAAAGATTTATTGCTGTTTTTGGACCAACTCCTTTGACACCTGGAATATTATCTGAGCTATCACCAGTTAAGGCTTTCAGGTCAATAACTTTATTTGGATTCACTCCAAGTTTCTCCCTTACTCCTTCTTCATTAATTAGTTTAGGATTGCCGCTTTTTGCGTAAGGACCTCCTCCCATATACAAGACTGCTATGTCTCTTGCATCATCTACTAATTGAAACAAGTCTCTATCTCCAGAAAGTATTCTGACACTCCACCCTTTTTCAGCGGCATCATTAGCAAGTGTCCCTAAGACATCATCCGCCTCATATCCTGGCGCTTTGCAGATTGAAAGATTGAGACTTTTTTTTAGAATCTCTTCAAGCTTTTCTAGATCTTGAAAAAATATATCTGGTGCCACATCTCGATTGGCTTTGTAGTTTGGGTCTTCTTTATGGCGAAATGTTGGCTCAGCGGTATCAAAAGCAATTGTTATTCCTTTAGGTTGGATAGTTTTGCAATTATCTAAAAGGCTTTTTAGAAAACCATAGGTGACACTTGTAGGAAATCCATCTTTTGTGGTTAGACCCCCTTCCCCCCCTTTGCTAAAGGCATAAAAGCTTCTAAAAGCTAACGAATGGCCGTCAATTAATAATAAGGTTGGCTTTTGTATTTCTTTCATGAATCAGTCAGAGTGGGATTAATTTATTAACTTTTTCTTTTTTTAGCCCAAGGAGGAAGATCAATAAAAACTTTGTCTCCTGGTTCTAATCCAGATATTATTGCAGTCTTACTACCACTACTTGTACCTAACTCAACTTTTATAAATTCTGGTTGATTGTTATTGCCAACTATAAGAACCCCCGTCTTCCCCTCCTCCGTGACAATTGCAACTGTTGGAATAAGCGTGCTGATTTTGGTTGCTCCCGTTTGAAAGTTGATATCAGATGTCATCCCTAGGCGTAAATCTTCAGGCTTATTGCCTAATAACAACGTAACTTCAAATGAAGTTACGTTGTTATTCTTGATTGCACTTGGAGAGATTTTGGAAACAACTGCTTTAAAACGCTTGTCAGGAAATGCATCTACTCTAATAGTTGCTTCTTGACCAGTTTTTATTCTTCCAATATCACTCTCAGGAACTTTCGCAACTATTTCAAGACCTTGAGAAAGTTTGACTATTGATGAGCTTGTAGATCCCCCCTCTCTTGATGAAGAAGCAGAAGTGGTAGGAGTTACAAATGCACCAGGAACAGCATATCTGCTCGTTATCACTCCTTTAAATGGCGCTCTTATGTTTGTCTCATTCTCTTCGACTTCTATTTGCTTAAATTTCGCTTCGCTTCTTAAAAATCTATTTTTATATTCTTCATACTCTTCTTCACTTATTGCACCTTCATTGAATAGCATCTTCCTTCGAAGGTAACTTGCTTTTTGCGTCTCATAATTTGCTTTTATTTCGTCAATTCTAAATTCCAAGTCTCCAAAATCCATTTTTGCAATTAGATCTCCTTTATTGACCTGATCTCCTTCCTCCACGAATATTTCATCAAGTATTCCTTGTCTTTTTGGACTTACATTGACGCTTTTATTAGCTTTTAATTCACCACTTGCTGTGATCAAACCAGGCAAGCTTCCGCTCTCAGCTGCAACCGTAAATTCAGTTATGTCTTTGTTTGAAGCATTTCCTTGTGAAAGTTTCAAACTAATTCCACCAACACTTAAAACCGAAAGTGCAACAAGGCCTAAAAATTTTTTCTTTTTGAAGTTTTTCCAAATCATTTTGTGAAAATCAAGTACTCAAGAGCTTTAGAAGTTTTGATGATGTAAAGAAAAAGCTTAAAAACTTTCCTTTGGAGATTTATAACTATATTTTCGCTGTTAAAGGGCACTATTGGGTTTAATTTAGTCAGATTAATCAGCTGGCGTCTTTTAAAGACCCATTTCAATGCTTAAGGCCGGAATTGTTGGGCTCCCAAATGTTGGAAAGTCCACTTTGTTTAATGCTCTTGTCGCGAATGCTCAAGCTCAAGCAGCAAACTTCCCTTTTTGTACGATTGAACCCAATGTAGGCTCTGTTTCAGTACCGGATCAACGCTTAAATTTGCTTGGTGAACTCAGTAACAGTAAGCAAATTATTCCAACAAGAATGGAGTTTGTTGATATTGCTGGTCTTGTTAAGGGAGCAAGTAAAGGTGAGGGACTAGGTAACAAATTCTTAGCAAATATAAGAGAGGTGGATGCAATAGTTCATGTAGTTAGATGTTTTAGCGATGATGATGTTATTCATGTCTCTGGATCAGTAGACCCAGCAAGAGATATTGAGATAATAAATCTAGAATTAGCATTGTCTGATTTAAATCAGATCGAGAAACGTCAAACCAGATTAAAAAAACAAATAAGTACTAATAAGGAAGCAAAGTTAGAAGATGAGGTGTTGGAAAAATTAAGTGAAGCTCTTGAGAATGAAAAGGCAGTTAGGACTATCTCCTTGACTGATGAAGAAAAAAAATTAATTAAACCATTAGGCTTATTAACGGAAAAACCAATTATTTATGCAACTAATCTTGGGGAAGATGAACTTGCGAAGGGTAATTCCTATTCAGAAAAAGTAAAGTTACTTGCAACGAAAGAAGATTCTGAATGTGTGAAGATTTCAGCCCAAGTTGAGGCTGAGTTGATTGAATTAGGAGAAGAGGAAAGAGATGATTATTTAAAAGGCTTAGGTGTTGAAGAAGGAGGTTTGAGCAGTCTTATTAAAGCTACTTATAGGTTGCTGAGATTAAGTACATATTTCACAACTGGGGAGAAAGAAACAAAAGCTTGGACTATTTACGATGGGATGACTGCTCCTCAAGCTGCTGGAGTGATTCATACTGATTTTGAAAAGGGATTCATCCGTGCTCAAACAATTTCATATGAGAAACTTCTTGAGGCTGGTTCTCTAGTAGAAGCTAAAAATAAAGGTTGGCTTAGGAGTGAAGGGAAAGAATACGTGGTAAGTGAAGGAGATGTTATGGAATTTTTATTCAACGTATAGCAGACTAGTCATAGTAAGGGTTCTCAAGGGTTAGACAAAACGCTTGTCTAACCTTTTTGTCTAACTTTTTGAGACGGGAAAGGCTGTCTTTTTTTGAGACAGGGTGCCTAAATAATCAAATATCTAGGTAATAAAACAATAATGATTATCGTTTTCATATCCAGTGTATATTCTTATACATTGATTTGTGTGCTGTATGGGCAGCAATACGTGGCTGATTTCAGGATCGCCAGGCTGTGGCAAAACGAATTGGATTCTTAATAATCTCAAGTCACACAAAGGTCGTTGTGGCTTTTTGCGTCTATCTGGTTACGGAGATATTGATCTACAGCAAGTAGCTTCTACAGATATTGACTATGCCTTTCTTAAAGATCAAATTCCTCAATTAATAGATTTATCAAGGTCCAGTACAGACTCTATTTCGTATCAAGATGATTCTTTGATATTGATTGAGCTTCCTCAGTTTCGAATTCCTAAAGAGCTTGGTTTGGCTGGAATTGATCCGCGCGTAATCAAACAACTTGCAACTTTAAATCTCGAACCAGATAAATACCTTCATTTTGGACGTGATAGGGAATTACCCATTAATGACACATTAAATTTCAATCAAATTGAATCATGCAGGTTCAAGCTTCATCGGAATGTTTGGGATCCACCTAGTCTGAATACCTTTTGGTTCGAACTGGTTAATGGTGCTTATGGAGATGTTTATAGAGCTAAAGCCTTGATGAATATCCCCGATGGTAGATCTATGTTCTTTAACTGGATTGTTAGTCAAAAAGGTTCGCAATTTTTACCTCTTAATACTGTCTCACCTCCTAGTGGTAGACCTACAAGAATATCTGAACTTGTTGTTCAAGGGAAAAATCTTGACTCCGTACGAATTGAATCAACTATTCAGCTTTGTCTCTTGAATGATTCAGTTTTGGAGCTTCATCAAGCCCCTCTTAGAGATACACAAATGCAGCCTAGTTATTCAACTTGACGATATGAAACACGCAGTAATTTCTTGTTTACATGCCAATCTCTCAGCAGTGGAAGCTGTGCTAGGTGATATTGATCGGCAAGGAATTGAGACCATTACATGTCTAGGCGATCTTGTTGGCTATGGTCCTCAGCCAAATGAAGTTGTTGAGCTTATTAGAGATAGGAAGATAGAAACCTGTCAGGGTTGCTGGGATGAAGACATAATTGATGGTCTTGATGCTTGTGATTGCAGCTATCCATCTCAGCTTGCAGAAAGGCGAGGGCATATGGCTCATCAATGGACAACGGAGAAGTTGACTGATGAAAACAAAGAATTTCTAGCTAGTCTCCCAACCTCGATTAGAAGAGGTAGATCGTTATTCGTACATGGAAGTCCCAACAGTCAGCATGAGTATCTGCTTCCAGATATGGATGCATTCGCAGCATTAGAACGAGTTGAGATGAGTGGAGCCGATACTTTGTTTTGCGGTCATACTCATCTCCCATATGTACGTGAATTAGGGAATGGATCAATCCGCGTAAATATTAAAAATTCTTCCGATCGTGAAAGAGAAGATATAAAAATGACTTTACCTATTAGAAGAATTGTAAATGCTGGATCTGTCGGAGAACCTCGTCATGGAGGAGTAAATGCTACCTATGTTATTCATGACGAAATAAAGAATGATGTTGAGATTAGAGAAGTTGCTTACGACATTGATCGAACATGTGAGGCAATTATTGAGGCTGGTCTACCCCATGTGTTTGCATGGCGTTTGAGCAACGGTTTTGAATTTGCTGAACTGGCTGAAGATGCTAGCCACGTGTGCGAACGATGATTGAACGTTGGGCACTTTTAAGTGGTCTTATGGGTGATCTTGAGACCTATGAATTGATTCAAAAAGATTTAAAAAATACTCGCGGAGATATAACTCTTTTTGTTTTAGGAGACGTTGTAGGACCAGATAAGAATTGTGATGCACTTTTAAATAGATTAATAAATCCTCATCGTGGTGATTTGAAACCTCACTGTATCTATGGCTGGTGGGAGGAACAATTATTGGCAGAATCAGGTTACCGTGGGGAGAGAAAGGCAGATGCTTTACGACTCAATAAAGGAGACGATGCTGTCAATGCTCTTATGAATGCTGTAGATCCATATTATTTGGGATGGATATCATCACTACAATTTGGATTTGTAGAACTTGATTGTGGTTTGATTCATGGAAGCTCAAAAGATGTAGGAGACATTCTGACAATGCAAACACCTCCACTTACTCTTCTTGATCGAATTACCCGCCTTAATGTGAATAGATTATTCACAGCTAGAAGTAAACAGCAATTTCATCTTGAGTTGACTGATGCTGTAGTTGATTCAAAAGTAAAAGATTTAAATGGAAAACGAAACCAGGAACATACTCTTCCTAAACGTGCAGTGATAGGAATTGGAGCAGGGGCTAATTACACTCTTTATGACGTTGGCAGTGATCAGACTCACTTCTTAACGGTGGGAGATGTCACTAAATCCAGAGGGCGAGGGTTCGCGTAACCATTCTTTCCGAAAGAATTTTAAGGATAGTTAGTTCAAAGACTTATTGGAATCTCAAGATGGCTCGTCTGGTTGTCTAACTTTGTCTAACTTTTTAGCGTTTATGTCTAACCGCGATTTTTGCTCGTAATCGACTGGTATAACTGGATGTGATGGAGTTTTTATTCAACGTCTAAAAAGTCTGTAATACCAAGGGTTCTCAGGGGTTAGACTAAGGCTTGGTCTAACCCTGATTTTTGCTCGTAATCGATTGGCATGACTGGACGTTATGGAGTTTTTATTCAATGTATAAACCTTCAGTCATAGAAGGGTTCTAAAATATTCTCAATAGACTTCTGTCCTGTCTTGCTCTAACTTTGTTTTAAACTTAAATCATGTTTTTTTTTGCGAAATTCTAAGTGAAAAATATTTGGATTATGTAAGAATTACTATATGGATAGTGCTAGTTCGCTGTTTAAGGCTAAAAAATATAAAGAGACAATTCATATATGCATCCAATTGTTAGATAAGAATCCTGATTTGATAGAGGCTTTAAAGCTAATCTCAAAATCTCTTTTAGCAATAAACCAGATTGATAAAGCACGTTTATATTTAAATAAAGCCTTAAAAATTAATCCTGACGATTATGAGATTTTTAAAGACTTAGGAAATACATATCAAGCTTGTGGAAAGATTGATATTGCTAAAGGTTATTATCAACAAGCGATAAAAATTAATAGTTCTTATGCTCCAGCATTAACGAATCTTGGTAATGTTGAAATCATAGGTGGAAATAAAAATGAAGGAATATCACTACTTGTAAAAGCAACGGAATGTGACCCAAAACTTACCTCAGCCTGGAGAAACCTGGCAAATGGTTATATACAGCTAGGAAATATGAAAAAAGCTGAAATTTCAATCAACAAATCTATAGAACTAAATCCACATCATTTTAACTCTTATTTTCTTCTTTCCACTATTTTAATCGCTCAAAACAAACTGGAATCGGCTGAACAATCTCTTCTAAAAGCAATTGAATTGAAACCTGAACTTTGTCAGGCACATATAAATCTTGGAGCTGTATTGAAAGACTTAGGGAAATTGCAAGAAGCTGAAAGCTCCATACGCAATGCAATAGAAATTAATCCATATTTATTTAATTCATATTTTCTTCTTGCCATGATACTAATTGAACAAAAAAAATTAAAAGAAGCAGAAAAATCTCTTCGCAAAACAATTGAACTCAACCCTGATTTTGGACATGCCCACATAGTCCTAGGAGAAGTTTTACAAGACTTAGGCAAATCACAAGAGGCAAAACTGGAAACCAAGAAAGGTGTAGATGCATGTTTTATTCAACATATTGATTCAAAATCAAAAGACAAATGTTTGAAAAACTTAAGTCTTTCAAAATCTCAATTTAGACAAGACTTATTTACCTTAAGTGAGCTAGGTTTCAAAAAAAATGGTTTCTTCGTGGAATTTGGCTCATGTGATGGTTTAGTTGGTTCAAATTCTTACCTTCTAGAAAAATTCTATAATTGGAATGGTATTTTAGCTGAACCAGCACTGTATTGGCATCAAAGACTTAAAAGGAATCGTTCAGTAAATATAGAAACTAAATGTGTATGGAAATCTTCTGGGAAAGAAATTTTCTTTAATGAACCATTTGAATATAAACAGAAATCCTCAATAGAAGAATTTACTAATATTAAACAAACACCCTACAAAGAAGGCAAACGGTACCAAGTCACAACAATTTCATTATTAGATTTGTTAGACCTTTATAATGCACCAAAAAATATAGATTACTTATCGTTAGATACTGAAGGTAGTGAATATGAAATACTAAAGGCCTTTGATTTTAATAAATATAGGTTTAATGTAATCACATGTGAACATAATTTTACTTCTATGCGAGATAAAATCTATAATTTATTGACTAGTAATGGTTATAAAAGAAAATTAACGGAGATATCAAGAGTAGATGATTGGTATGTTTATTGTGGATAAATAGGTTGATTAAATATGCAAAACTAAAAATAGAAATCAAGTATAAGGATCATATAATCAATGAGTATAGGTTGTTTTTTATTTGATTAAGTTCTTATATTTATTATATCATCAAAAAGTTTTAAAAGAATGTTCTTTTGAATAAGTTAATTTGAAGATTTGAAATAGTCTCAAATCTTACTAAATAGTGTAATGATAATGATAGATTGGTAAAATATTATTCATGCAATTAAAAATATTCTTCTTGTTTGCTATTTGCATGGTTTCGTTAGTACTAAACGTTCTCATCTGTTTAGATTAGTTAGACTTTAATCAATATAAAATTAAAAGGTGAGTTAGTAAAAAATTAATATTTCGATCTAATAAAAAAGAACGAAAAGGTAGATACCTTGCTCGAAAATATTCTAATAAGCAACAAGCTAAAAAGTATTTTTCCTATTGTGAATAGTTCCTTTTATAACCAAATATGAAAAATCAAATATCAGCCTGTTATATTAATTGTATGGATTGCTTTCTTAGACTTGGAAAAGAGTATTGATATAGCCCAATCACTCCTTAGACAAAAGAAATATCAAAAGGCAATAGATACTTGCAGAGAGATATTAGAAGTTGATAGTAACTCTTTAATTGCTTTAAAAGTGATCTCCATATCCTTACTAGCAAACAACCAAAGTAAAGAGGCCCGTTTATATCTCACTCAAGCATTAGATCTTGATCCTGATGATTATGAATTGATTAAAGATCTTGGTAATACATTTCTTGTAGAAGGAGATCTCTCCAGAGCAAAAATATACTATCAGCAATCACTATCTATTAACAATTCATATGCTCCTGCTCTCACCAATCTTGGAAGCATTTCACTCAAGTCTAGAAATAATAAAGATGCACTATCTTTTTTAAAAAGAGCAACAGAAGCTGATCCTTCCATAGCAATTGCCTGGGAAAAGCTAGCCAATGCTTATCTTCAATCTAATGAATTAAAACATGCTGTATCTGCTTGTCACAAAGCTCTTGGTCTCAACAGAAATCTCTTTAATTCTCATTTCCTTTTAGCAAATATCTACCTTCAACAAAAAAAACTATCGGACGCTGAGACTCATTTACATCAAACAATTCAAATTAAACCTGATTTTGCTGAGGCTCATTACAATCTTGGAATCATATTAAAAGAACTTGGCCAATTAGAAGATGCAGAATTATCTACTCGAAAAGCTATTGAATTAAAACCTGATCACGCAGAAGCTTTTAATAATCATGGAATCATATTAAAAGATCTTGGCCAATTAGAAGATGCAGAATTATCTACTCGAAAAGCTATTGAATTAAAACCTGATTACGCAGAAGCTTTTAATAATCATGGAATTATTTTAAAAGATCTTGGCCAATTAGAAGATGCAGAACTATCTACTCGAAAAGCTATTGAACTTAAACCTGATTTCACTACAGCTTATTATAATCTAGGAAATATTTTAAATGATCTTGGTCAATTAAAAGACGCAGAATTTTCTACTCGTAAAGCTATTGAATTAAAACCCGACTTCGCAGAGGCTTATAATAATCTTGGTACTATTTTAAAAGAGCTTGGTAAATTAGAGGATGCAGAATTATCTACTCGAAAAGCTATTGAATTAAAACCTGATTTCCCTAATGCATATTACAATCTAAGTCATATATTAATAGATCAAGATAGACTAAAAAAAGCAGAAATAGTACTTAAAAAAACGATAGAATTAAAACCCAATTTTGCAGAAGCATACAATAGTCTAGGAAGTATTTTAAAAGATCTTGGTAAATTAGAAGAAGCAGAAATATCTACTCGTAAAGCTATTGAATTAAAACCTGATTATGCAATGGCTTATTCTAATCTTGGTAATATTTTGGTTGATAATGGAAAGATTCAAGAGGGTGAGTTATTGAGTCGCAAAGCTATAGAAATTAATCCTGATTTTGCCGATGCTCGTTTCAATCTTGCATTAATACAACTTTTAAATGGTAATTATGAATCTGGCTTTTTCAATTATGAATTTAGAAATAAAAAAAACAGTCCAATATATCCCCATGCTAAGCCAATGATTGAGAGAATAGATGTGGAAAATCTTATACAAGGACAGAAGATTTTAGTGGTCAGTGAACAAGGATTAGGTGATACATTGCATTATATGAGATATATTCCCTATATTAGAAAAAAAGGTTTTGATATTACCTTTTGTGCTCCAAGAAAATTACACCCTCTGATAAAAAGTTCTGGTATTGATAATAATCCAATAGATCCAGATGATGTACATAAAATCGACTCTGGTGTATGGATATCCCTATTATCTCTTCCAAAATATTTAGGAATTAATCCTAATAAAGTTATTATAAATAATCCATATATCCATGCAAGAGATGAACTTAATTATAAATGGAAAAGTATTCTTGCAGAAGAAAATAAACCCATTATTGGTATTTATTGGCAAGGAAATCTTAAAATGGAAAAATTTTATCAGGGTCGATCATTCCCTTTAGAAACTTTTAAATTAATACAAGAGCAAAATGATATAAAATTTCTTTCATTACAAAAAGGAAATGGTTCAGAACAAATAAAAGATTGTTCTTTTAAAGAAATATTTGTTAATTCTCAGGATGAAATTGACAAGACTTGGTGCTTTGAGGAAACAGCAGCTATTATGGAAAATTGTGATTTAATAATAAGCATAGATAGTTGTTGTGCAACAATGGCTGGAGGTATGGGTAAGGAAGTTTGGCTTCTTCTCAAAGACATTCCATATTGGACTTGGGGCATGCAAAGTGACAAAACTTTCTGGTACCCTTCTATGAGGTTATTTAGACAAGAAGAAAAACATAATTGGCAGAAAGTGATCGAAACAGTTTCATTTGAACTTCAGCAAAAAATATGGAATAAATAATAATTGAAGCGATATAATAAAATAATTAGACATGCTAATTTAGAAATAAAGACACAAAAGCAATTATAGATTATATGATACAATTGATTAGCTTAAAAATCTACTAATTTGGATTGTCGAAAAAGTATAAAAACAATTGATCGATGCATAGTCTGTGAAGGAAAAAATTTGCAAAGTATATTCTCTCTGGATAATATATTTTTAACAGGTTATTTTCCATTAAAAAGTGAATCAAATATCGTTAATACTTCAATAAATCTAAATATTTGTAAAGATTGCAATAGTATACAAATGAGAGAGAAAGTAGATCCTAAGGATATGTTTGTTAAGTATTGGTATCGTTCATCAACGACTAATACTATGAGAGACCATCTTAGTAAGATAATCTCTCTATATGGTTTTGCAAAAGGTCGTCTATTTGATATTGGCTGTAATGATGGAACGTTAATTAAGTTTGCGGATAGTATTGGAATGGAAGCCTTTGGAATTGATCCATCAAACGCTATTGAGGAAATACCACAAAAGTATAAAAAAAAAATATTTAATGAATTCTTCAGCCTAAGTTTTTGTAAGACCAAACTAATTGGTCTAAAAAATTCATTTGATTTAATAACAGTGATTTCAATGTTCTATGATATCTCTGATCCAATCGAATTCTTATCCGGCATAAAATTTCTTTTGAAGAATACTGGAAAGGCTGTAGTTGAGGTTAATTACGCAAAGGACTTCTTTAATAAAAAAAATGTAGATATGCTTGGCCAAGAACATTTAATCTATTATTTCATAGAAACATTCGAAAAAATCTGTATAAAATCTGGACTATTTCTTCACGACTCATATCTTACAGAAATGAATGGAGGGAATATAACCTTTATTATTACCAAGTCCAATATGGGGAAAACTGAAAACCTAAATAAATTAATTCATAAAGAGAAAGAGTGGTTAAACAAGTTTAATTTTTATATTTTCGAAGATAATGTTAAGAATGAATTTAAACTTTTTGTTAAATGGCTTAAAGAAAAATCTAATTTTTCTTCCATTAAAATTCTTGGTGCCTCTACTAGAGGCGCATTAATATCTCAAATGTTAAAGCTAGATAACACAATAATTGATTCAGCTGTTGATTTGCAAATCAATAAAAAGGGTAGAATGATGCCTGGAACAAATATTTCAATTGAACTTGATTCAGAGCATGAAATACCAGATTGCTATTTAGTTATGCCCTATCAATTTAAAAAGGAGATTATAAATCGATATAGCTCTTTTTTGGAGAATGGTGGAGAATTAATTTTCTATAGACCTAATTTTTCGATAGTGAAATACAATATAAAAGAAAAAAATATTATTGAAGAACTAATTGATTTGCGTTAGTTATAAATTTAAATATGTTAATTCATAATAATTTTACCTATTTCTTTCTTGAGCTTAAAAGATTAGTTTTTTATTTTTCTAGTGATTTACTAGAAGCCACGACAGTAAGTTGCAGCATTACTGAAAAATCTTGGATAAAGTTTTAGATTTTAGGCAGTGACGGCTAACCGACGTACGGCTTCAAGGTTTTCAGTAAAAACAACTAATGTATTTTGAAAGTTTTTGTTAACTAATTCTTAGATTGTTGATCTGACTATATCTATAATGTTATGAAGCTACTACGGCTTTAATCAGAACGCTTTGGGGTGGAGCTGTTTCAATTTTGTTCTACTCTTCTAACTTACGTCTAACCGCAATTTTTGCTTGTAATCAACTGGTATGACTGGACGTGATGGAGTTTTTATTCAACGTATAGCAGACTAGTCATACCAAGGGTTCTCAGTATTCTCAAAAGAGCCTTGTCGAACTTTTTTGCCTCGTCTGGTAGGCGTTTCATTTAATCCATATCCATTGGTGAAGTGATTGATGTTCCTCTGCATTTTGGGTGATTTTTATTCCATGCACCATTTCGACAAGCTAATGGTATTTTCTTTTTCTTGGTTTTTTTAGACCAGTCTTTAATTGGTTCATTGTCGTATGGGTTTAAGCCTTTATCCCTTCCTTGTGTATCTTGAGGACCTTGGCTTCCTGGATATCGATAATTAGGATTTGGAAGATAATCTTGTCTTTTCCATTTCATGAAAGCTCTCATGAAATCTCTTTGAGCAAATTGATGAGCAAATAGAAAAAGTGCTTCCTTTGTTTCTCCATTTTGTCCTCTATAAGTTATGTAGTTGTAATGATCTTCATCTACATAAAGGCCATCACCTCCATCTTTGTCATAGCGATACCGAATTAACTGAGATATATCGATTCCACCTTTCCCCTCTACCCACATTGATCTTCCTTGGAAGCGAATTCGACAATCATTTGTTAGGAAACGGCACCAGCCATCGTGATAGCTCCTATGACCTTCTTTAAAAGTATCCAATGGAAAATCAGCATCACCAAAATCAGCTTTTACTGGTGAAATAAAAGCAATTAGTGCAGTGAAAAAAAATATGTTGAGGGTCTTTTTCACTTTTTATTCTTCTAAACATACAAAAGCCATTTTTTCATAGTTGTACCTGCCATCAAAAGCTCTTGGTGAAGAAATCCATTGCGCACCCATTAGCTGACAAGTATCGACATCTTTCATAGGTATTGTATCGAGAGCGAAGGTGAAGCCTCCCACGTTGACTAATCCAGGTACGTCTTCTCTACCACCGTATTTAAGTACCAACCAAACTTTGACCTCGTCACCGCTTGCTTGTCCTATAGCTTTTAATGCTTCTTTCCTTGCTGCTTTAACTTCAATTAATGCATTTGTTCTGTCTGATTTGAGTTCATTTAGGGAGCTGGATCTGATTATGTTCAATTCTTTAATTACTTCTGATCTAATTGATTGGACTTCAGATAAAGCATCTTTCCTTGCTTTTTTAAGTTCAAACATTGTTTTAGCTAGTTGATTTTCTGCGTTGTTGCTTTTTCTTAAAACAGTTGAAACTTGAGTCCAAGCTATTGCAAGTAAACACGCAGCACTTAAAGCAGCTGAAACTTGATAGATAGAAAACTTTCCCATTAGTTTTTATATCGTCATATCATTCTGGTTTAGCTCGTCTAGCTTTAGCTAGATTGCCTAGTTTTATGAATAGATTTTAATACTCTCGTCTGTTTGTCTAACTTTGTCTAACTTTTTAGCGTTTATGTCTAACCGCGATTTTGCTTGTAATTAATTGGTATAACAGGAAGTTATTGAGTTTTTATTTAACGTCTAGAAACAAGTCATACCAGGTTTCTTGATATGCTCGATTGGCTTCTGTTTTAACTTTGTGATGGTTTTTAAGAACGCTTAGTTGGCTAATTTCTTAATTAGTTAATGGTAGAAAATGATTAATCTTTACTAGGAGAAATGGTTTTTTATGGAGAAAATATAGATATACTGGAAAAAATACAAATAAATATGAAGGGTGAAAACAAGTCTCAGCTTAACATTAAGATTGATCCGAAACTCTTGCTTAGATTGAAGTCTAAGGCAATTAAGAGTGGAAAAACACTAACAGCTTTTATCACTGAACTATTAGAAGAAGGTTCTATCAAGGCGATCAGTGATATTGAAATCCTTGAAAAGAGACTCTTAAGAATAGAAGAAAAACTTAATTTGAAGGAAAATTTCTGGTCTGATAAAGAAGAAGGTTTAAATCAAAGTGAGTGTATTTTTTCTGATAGTGGAGCAAAGAGATATGGTGAGATCGCTAGAGAATTGTTTGAGTTTCATCGGAAAGAAAAGAAACTTTCTTTGGAAGAGGCCATCTCAGAATTATCTACCTTTCTTGGTAAGTATGATAGTCAACCTGAACTAGTGTTTGAAATCCTCTTGGGGAGTCATGAATTAACAGGTTTAGAAATGACAGATGCCTACAGAAATGGATCTTGTGGAATGAGAAGCGCTCTATCTGATTGGGCCAAGAGTTCTTTAGAGCCATTAAACGAAGCTTTTCTAAAAGCGGTCGATGCTAAAAATCTTGTTTGACTACAGATTGATCGATCTGATGCAAATTTCTCTTAATGCTTGAGCTGTTCTAACTTAAGTCTAACCGCAATTTTGCTTGTAATCTGTTGGTATGAAAGGACGTGATGGGGTTTATATTCAACTTATAGCAGTCCAGTCATACTTAGTTTCTCAGCATTCTCAATAGAGCTTTTCTAACTTCTTAAAACCTTATATGAAATAATCCCTAAGTCAAAATATATTTCATTGCTCGCGTTGTTGTATTCGTTATATAGATAAAAACTAGAATAAATTGATAAGATAGAATTTATTCCTAATATAATATAAATAAATATGGAAGTTGCTGGTAAAAATGAGCGTGAAGATAATCAAGTTGCTGAAGTAAATACATACCCAGTTCCATTATCTATGTTCAAAATAAAAAATAACTTATCTATCTCAATTAATAGTTCGTCAAAAATCTCTAGAGAAAATCTAATTAATAAGGCATTTTACTTTCATTCTGAGGGTGATCTTGCAAATGCTGAAAAATATTATCAACTTTTCATAAATCAAGGTTTTAATGACTACAGGGTTTTTTCTAATTATGGAATAATCTTACAAAAATCAGGTAAATTTAGAGAGGCAGAATTATTAACTCGGAAAGCAATTTTGCTAAATCCTGATTTCGCAGAGGCTTATTCTAATTTGGCAATTATTTACGAAAATCTTGGCAACTTAGAAGAATCAGAAAAATTATTTCGTCAAGCAATTGAAATCAACCCTGATCTTGCAGAGGGGTATTCAAATCTGAGCAGGATCTTGAGAGATCTAGGGAAATTAGAAGAAGCAGAAATCACATCAAGAAAAGCGATTAGACTTAACCCTAATTATGCAAATGCCTATTATAACTTGGGAACCATATTTAGTGATCTTGGCAATTTAGAGGAAGCAGAAGTATCATTCCGAAAAGCAATTAGACTTAATCCTAATTATCCAAATTCTTATCATAACCTGGGAACAATATTGAAAGATCTTGGAAAAGTTGATCAAGCTATTTTAAATTACGAGAAATCTATAAAATTAAAACCAGATCTCTATGAAAGCTTCACTGGCCTGGGCTTTTTACTTTTAATTAAAGGCCAATATAAAAATGGATTAAAAATGTTAAAAAAAGGAGATGGTACTATCTCCTTTGATTTAAAGAATGGTGTATCAGTAAATAGGTTATGATTAAGACTTTTGAATTAAACAAATCTGAACTAACCCCTAATTTTATTGGGTCTTGGTTCATAGAAAATAACTTATGTGATGAATTGATAGCTTTTTTTGAAAGTAATCAAAAGAATCAAGAGCAAGGTGTTGTAGGAAGTAAAGGATCTATTAATTTAGAAATGAAAAATAGAATAGATTTAAGAATCTCCCCAAAGGATATAAATTTTAATAATGATAATCTATTTAAAAATTATTTTGAAAATTTATTTGAATGTTATAAAGACTATAATAATAAGTGGCCTTACTTATCCAAGATTGCTAGCCATTTAGAAATAGGTGCATTTAATATTGGTAGATATGAAACTGGTCAACACTTTCAAGAAACACATTGCGAAAGGTCTGGAATAGGAAATCTTCATAGACTTTTTGCTTTTATGACTTATTTAAATAATGTTGAACAAGGAGGAACTACATATTTTGATAATTATGATCTAGAAATAGAACCTAGGAAAGGTCTAACCTTAATTTGGCCAGCAGAGTGGACTCATACCCATAGAGGAAATAAAGTTATAAAAGGTTGTAAATATATGATTACAGGTCATCTAAATTTCTCTTCTTAATAATTGGAAACTAGGTTTTTTCCTAATAATAACGTGACAAGATATTTGTTTTTATTTCTTGAGAGCTTTTTCTCATAATTCTTGTATGAATCGATTTTGATAGAGACAGAAAATGTTGCTGACTCTATGGATCTTTTTACCCTCATTATTTCTATCTATATCTTTCCTAAGAGAAATTATCTTATAACCTATAACTATTTGAGAAATTATGGTTTTAATATTCTATTTCTATAGTAAGTAATTTTCAAGATAGCCTAGGTGAAGGTTTTAGCGGATCTCAATATTGCTCGAAAAAAGCCTAACTTTTGTTGTACTGCTCTAAAAAGTGTTTTTTGGGCTGAAAATCTAAAAATTCGAATTGATAGTAATAAGCTTTTATTCTAATTCTAAAAAAAAGTATCGGATGAATTTCTTGAAGGTTTTAATTACATAAAAAAGCTGCAAGTTAATTGCAGCCCATAAAAATAGTTTTTTTTTTTTTTAATATGCCAAATCAAAAATTAGATTTTTTATATTAAACAAACAGAGCTGAAGCAACCCCAGCAACAGCTATTACTATTCCACCCCACTTAATGACAGGCTGATTTTTGTCGTAGGTATTTGAAACAAGAATTGCGGCGAGAAGGATCTCTACAAGGTTCTCATTAATCATGGGTCGAAGCCAGAAATGTAGTTGTTGATACTTTTTCTAGCGAATCTTTGGCAAAGAAGCAACAAATATTAAGTAAGCAACGAACTATTTGTGCCAAAAGTAGAAAAGCGACTGAATTAAGATGCCTGATCAGATTTATTAGATGTGTATGCACCTATGATTTTATTGAAGATTTGAATATCATTCATTAATACGAGTTGCTTAGTATTTCAATAGTTTTCTGTTTTTAAATTGTTTTATTTGGTTACTTTTAAT